>NZ_JAIUHJ010000030.1:0-63947 GCF_020165105.1 Mesorhizobium sp. CA5
TGCCTACTGCCTACTGCCTACTGCCTACTGCCTACTGCCTACTGCCTACTGCCTACTGCCTACTGCCTACTGCCTACCTCACCACCTTCACCATCGTCCTGTCCGACAGCAACGGAAGCAGCCTCGCCATGGTCCGCGCCGTCACCGCCACGCAGCCTTGCGTCGGCGTGAAGCCCGGCCGGGCCAGATGGAAGAAGATCGCGCTGCCGCGCCCGCGCCGGCGCGGTGCGATGTTCCAGTCGAGCACCAGGCAGACATCGTAAAGCCGATCGTCGCGCTTCATCCGCTCATGGCTGGCGCCATAGGGGATCTTGACCGGGCGATTGTAGTTGCGGTCGTCCGGCACCTCGCACCAGCCGAGATCCGGACCAATCGGCGTCATCGGCAGCCTCGTCCTGCGCCCGCCCGCGAAATGATCGCCCCGGAAATAGCCTGACAGGATGCGCATCGACGCCAACGGCGTCGCGCCGTCCCCTTCATGCTTGTTGGCGGAGATGCCGCCGCGCCCCAAAGCGCAGGGAAACACCGTTTTGCCGGCTTGCAGGAAGCCTTGCGCGGGGTTGCCGGGGCGCGCGCGCACCACCAAAACGCTCAAGCCCTTCGGCAAAAATGCGCCCGACGCATTGCGCGCACGTTTTTTCTTGTATGATTGGGTCACGGAACAAATCACTGTGATCGGCTGTTGCGCCGGTGAGCTTCCGCATAAATGGGGGGAGGTCAACTGAATATTCTTTTTAAAACAACGGATTGATCCATGACATCACGTACCATTCTGATCGTTGATGACGACGACGACTTGCGAGCCACCCTGGTTGAGCAGCTGGCGCTCTACGAAGAATTCGACGTCCAGCAAGAAGCGACCGCCGCAAAAGGCGTTGCCGCGGCGCGCAGCGGCGTCGTCGACCTGCTCATCATGGATGTCGGCCTGCCCGACATGGATGGCCGCGAGGCGGTGAAGATCCTGCGCAAGGGCGGCTACAAGGCGCCGATCATCATGCTGACCGGCCACGACACCGATTCCGACACGATCCTGGGTCTCGAGGCCGGCGCCAACGACTATGTGACCAAACCTTTCCGCTTTGCCGTGCTGCTCGCGCGCATCCGCGCCCAGCTTCGCCAGCATGAGCAGAGCGAGGATGCCACCTTCTCCGTCGGCCCTTATACGTTCAAGCCCAGCCAGAAGCTGCTGATCGATCCGCGCGGCGCCAAGGTGCGGCTGACCGAGAAGGAAGCCTCGATCATCAAATACCTCTACCGCGCCGACCAGAAGGTGGTGACGCGCGACGTTCTTTTGGAAGAGGTCTGGGGCTACAATTCCGGCGTCACCACGCACACGCTGGAGACCCATGTCTACCGGTTGCGCCAGAAGATCGAGCGCGATCCTTCCAATGCCGAAATTCTTGTGACAGAAAGCGGCGGCTACAAGCTGGTTCCTTAAACATTTCATGATCAAGAGCAATTCCAGGAAAAGTGTGAAACGGTTGGGCTCGGCGGCTTCGCCGAGGACGACCGTCCGGAATTGCGTCGAAACAAACATTTAGGGCGGTCGGGCGGGACCGCTTCGGGTACGATCCTGGTGCTGGAGGGTGATGGGGTCGGCTCGTTGCACGCATCGCATGATGCACGGTGGAGCGTTTCGCGAGCCCAGGAGGGCGCGCCGCTCCAAAGGAGGGACTGGACTGACCGCTCGGGGACACAGCTAGGATGGCGCTGGATGACGACATCCGCATTCTGTCAAGCGTGAAGCTTTTCCAGGGCTTCACGCAGGAACAGCTGCGCCTGCTCGCCTTCGGCGCCGAGACCACCGTGCTGCAGGCCGACCATAAGCTGTACCGCGAGGACGATGTCGCCGATTCTGCTTATATCGTGGTCAGCGGTTTGATCGCGCTCTATCGGGAGCTGGGCGGCGAACGCGTCCCGATCGGTACGGCAGGCCCAGGCACCATGCTGAGCGAACTGGCGCTGATCGCCGATACCAACCGGCTGACCAGCGCCTCGGCCGCGGTCGACTCGGAAGTGATCCGATTGAGCCGCAAGATGTTCCACCGAATCCTGGAAGAATATCCGGAGATCGCGGTGCTGTTGCATGACCGCATCCTGGAGGAATTCCAGCAGATGATCGCCCGTATCGAGGAGCTGGCGCCCAGGTTTACGGAATAGAAGCGCCGGCCAGAAAGCGCCTTCGTCATTCTAGGGCGGAGCAAGAAGCGAAGCGACGCGCGCAGACCCTGGAATCCATTCCGTGACGTTGACGCTTCGCCGCGTTGCAGAATGAGGTTTCTGGGCGAAGCGGCCTGCCCAAGGCTTCTTTGCATCGTTGCATCCTTCGGCACCGGTAACGGAATGGATCCTAGGGTCTGCGCGCCGCTACGCGGCGCTCCGCCCTAGGATGACGAACGCGAAGGTTTGCGTCTCTTAGCCGCCGACGTCGAACCTCAATCCAATTCAAACTTCGCAATCACCGGCACATGGTCGGACGGCTTCTCCCAGCCGCGCGCCGCCTGCAGGATCTCGTAGCCGGCGAAAGCCGGCACCAGGTTGGCGGATGACCAGACATGATCGAGGCGGCGGCCGCGGTTCGAGGCCTGCCAGTCTTTCGCGCGGTAGCTCCACCAGGTGTAGAGTTTCTGCTCGGCCGGCACATTGAGCCGCATCAGGTCGATCCAGCCGCCGGTCTTGCGCATCGCCTCGAAATTTGTCGTCTCGACCGGCGTGTGGCTGACGACGTTGAGCAATTGCTTGTGCGACCAGACGTCGTGCTCCTGCGGTGCGATGTTCAGGTCTCCGACCAGGATCGAGGCGGACGTTTCGTCCCCGCTCGCCGGTACGGAGTTCATCTCGTAGACGAAATCGAGCTTGTGCCTGAATTTGCGGTTGATCTCCGGATCCGGCTCGTCGCCGCCGGCCGGCACGTAGAAATTATGCACCAGCACCGACTTGCCGCCCGCCTGCACCCTGACCGAAAGATGCCGGCTGTCGTCGATCTCGCAGAACCGTCGCTTCTCGACCAGCTCGATCGGGCGGCGAGCGACCGTGGCGACGCCATGATAGCCCTTCTGGCCGTGGAACAGGATGTGCTCGTAGCCCGCCTTGCGGAAGGCTTTTTCCGGGAACAGCTCGTCGGGAACCTTGGTTTCCTGCAGGCAGAGCACATCGGGCGCGTGCTCCTTCAGGAGCCGCTCGACGATCGGCATGCGCAAGCGCACGGAGTTGATGTTCCAGGTGGCGATGGTGAAGGGCATTCAGGCGGGTCCGGCAAGAGATCGCCGATCTAGTGCCAGCCGCGCGCGGTAAAGACAAGCCGGACTATGCCCTTCGCCAGGTTGTAGGTTCGCTGAGATTCAGGTCAGGACGAGCCGAGAATGGTGGCTTCCGAGAACCGGAGCGGAGCGTACTTGAAGTACGTGAGCACCGGAAGCGCAGGAAGCCGCCATTCGCAGGCCGGCCTCACCTGAATATCTGCGGACCTACCTGGTCTTGGTATTGAGCTCTCTGTTCGCCGTATAGTCGATCGCGAAAGTGTCGGCCGGGAAGTTGCCGCCTTCCTTGACGTTGAAGATCATCACCGTCGTGTCTTTCCCTTGAGCGTCGGTGATCGTCCACTGGCGCAGCTCGTAGGTCTTCGGATCGAACATCATGGTGATCGTCGCATTGCCGAACACCGACTTGTCGGAAAGCTTGATGGTGGTGAGGTCGTCTTCTTCCTTGACGGCCTTGACGCGCCCGCCGGAGAGGTCGATCCGGTCGTCGAGCAGCAATTTCAGCGGCGTCTTCGACAGTGGGTAGAGGTCGGAGGTGTTGAGCTTCTTATTGAGGATCACCACCGACTTGCCGTCAGAGATGACGCGGAAGTTCGAGGAGCCGTCATAGTTGAAGCGGATCTTGCCCGGACGCTCGAGGAAGAACTTGCCGCCAGTCTGCTCGCCTTTCGGCCCGAACTGGACGAACTCGCCGCTCATCGACTTCACCGAGGAGAAATGGTCGGCGATCTTCTGCGCCGCCGGCGGCACGGCGGCCTGCGCGGCGGCCATGAGCTGATAGCCCGGCACGAGATTGAGAGCGGCGGCACCGCCAAGCATCAGGCCGAGGCCAAGGACCTGGCGGCGGGTGAGGGCGAATTCGGTCTGGGTCTTCATGCCGGTCACTTTCTGTGATTCGTGTCGCCGCAGTTTCTGGACTCCCACTGGGGCCTAAGTTTGGCGGGTAGGCGAGAGCCCGCATTGAACGCGCCAGACGATTTCCGGTTGCCTGCTGACCCGGATCGGTGTCTCGCCGCGCCAGGGTTTGTCGAGATTCAGGTCAGGCCGAGTCGAAAATGGTGGTTTCCGACAACCGGAGCGGAGCGTACTTTTCGTACGTGAGCACCGGAAGCGCAGGAAGCCGCCATTTGCAGGCCGGCCTCACCTGAATATCGATAAGCCCTAGAATTTGTCCTCTTCTGTCGGCACCAGGATCTCACGTTTGCCGGCGTGATTGGCCGGGCCGACAATGCCTTCCTTCTCCATCTTCTCGATGATCGAGGCGGCGCGGTTATAGCCGATGCCGAGCCGGCGCTGGATGTAGCTGGTCGAGGCCTTGCCGTCGCGCAGCACCACCGCCACCGCCTGGTCGTACGGGTCGTCGGAATCCTCGAAATTGCCGCCGCCGCCGCCGCCGGAGCCGCCCTTGCCCGACGGACCGTCCTCGTCGTCCTCCTCGTCGTCCTCGGTGATGGCGTCGAGATATTCCGGCACGCCCTGCAGCTTCAGATGCCCGACGACCTTCTCGACCTCGTCGTCCGAGACGAACGGGCCGTGGACGCGCTGGATGCGCCCGCCGCCTGCCATGTAGAGCATGTCGCCCATGCCGAGCAGCTGCTCGGCGCCCTGCTCGCCAAGAATGGTGCGGCTGTCGATCTTCGACGTCACCTGGAAGGAGATGCGGGTCGGGAAATTGGCCTTGATGGTGCCGGTGATGACGTCGACCGACGGGCGCTGCGTCGCCATGATGACATGGATGCCGGCGGCGCGCGCCATCTGCGCCAGGCGCTGCACCGCGCCTTCGATGTCCTTGCCGGCCACCATCATCAGGTCGGCCATCTCGTCGATGATGACCACGATATAGGGCATCGGCTCGAGATCGAGGTCCTCGGTCTCGTAGATCGCCTCGCCGGTCTGGCGGTCGAAGCCGGTCTGTACGGTGCGAGAGATCTTTTCGCCCTTCTTCTCCGCCTGCTGGACGCGCGCGTTGAACCCGTCGATGTTGCGCACGCCGACCTTGGACATCTTGCGATAGCGGTCCTCCATCTCGCGCACTGTCCATTTCAGCGCGACGACCGCCTTCTTCGGATCGGTGACGACCGGCGTCAGAAGATGCGGGATGCCGTCATAGACCGAGAGTTCCAGCATCTTCGGATCGATCATGATCAGCCGGCATTCCTGCGGCGTCAGCCGGTACAGCAGCGACAGGATCATGGTGTTGATGGCGACCGATTTGCCCGAGCCGGTGGTGCCGGCGACCAGCACGTGCGGCATCTTGGCGATGTCGACGATGACGGCCTCGCCGTTGATCGTCTTGCCGAGCGCCAGCGCCAGCTTGGCCTTGGTCGTCTCGAAATCGCGGCTGGCCATGATCTCTCTGAGATAGACCGTCTCGCGCTTGGCATTGGGCAGCTCGATACCGATGGCGTTGCGTCCCGGAACGACGGCGACGCGGCAGGCGATCGCGCTCATCGAGCGGGCGATGTCGTCGGAAAGGCCGATGACGCGCGAGGACTTGATGCCGGGCGCCGGCTCGAGCTCGTAAAGCGTGACGACCGGGCCGGGTCGCACATGGATGATCTCGCCCTTGACGCCGAAATCTTCCAGCACGCCTTCGAGCAGGCGCGCGTTCTGCTCCAGCGCGTCCTTCGACAGGCTTGGATCCTTGGCGATGTTCTTCGGCTCGGACAGGAAATGCAGCGACGGCATCTCGAACGTGTCGGAACCAATCAGCGAGGTCTGCGCCTCGCGCTGGACGCGGGCGCCCGGCACGGGTCGCGCCGCCGGCGCCGCGACGCGGGTCGCGGCATCGGAGCGGAAATTTTGTACTCTGGCGCCCGGCGCGGCGCGGCGCGGGGTGGGCGCCTCGTCGTCGAAATCGTCGAGGTCGGCGTCTTCGTCCTCCTCGTCGCCGAAAATGTCTTCATCGACCGGATCGACCGAAACGCTGCGGTCATTGACCATGGCGGCGAAGAATTCCGGCTCGACGCGGGCGCGGCCGCCGGGGCTCATGCGGGCCTCGGCGAACTCGGCCGATTCGACCCGCTCGGCCGCGCGCCGCCAGGCGCTTGCCTTGGGTTCCATCGGCGGTTCGAACTCGTCGCGCTCGCGCCTGCGCCGCTCGGCGCGGCGGTGCAGGAAGGCGCGGAACGACAGCCACCAATGGGTGATGGCGCCGAGCGCAAGTATCCCCTCGTCGCCCTCGTCCTCATCCTCGTCGAACAGCATCTCGTCCTGCTCGCGCGGATCGGGCCGGGCAGCGCGCTCCGTGACGGCAAAGCCGTTCTTGCGCGCGATCAGCGCCGAGCCATAGGCGAACAGCCACAACATCGGCGCGGCGAGGATGACCGCTATGATGCTGGCGAACAGGCCTTTCGGATAACCGCCGACCGCGATGCCCGGGATTTTCAGAACCATGTCGCCGAACACGCCGCCGAGGCCGGTGGGCAGCGGCCAGGTGTTTGGCGGCGTCACGCAGCCGGCGATGGCTGCGGCGGTGAGCGCAAAGCCGAACCATGCGAAGCCGCGCTTCGGCAATTTGTCGACGCCGCGCGCGGAAAACAGAAGGAAGCCCCAGATCACCGCCGGCACCAGCCCCGCGACGGCGGCAAGGCCGAAGAACTGCATGGCGAGGTCGGAGAACACCGCGCCTGCATAGCCCATGGCGTTGGTGACGACGTTGCTGGTGGCGTGCGAGAAGCTCGGATCGGCGACATTCCATGTGGCTAGAGCGGCAATGCCGAAGGCGGTGAACAAGAACAGCCCCGCGCCGACCAGCCGCCCGACCTGACGCCGCGCGAATGCCTGGATGCCGTGCCCCGTATCGGTCAGCGCGAGCGGTGCTGAAGCGCCTGAACGCATGCTCTTCCCCGTGATCGTTGCCTGGCCGGGCGCATGGCGCATTCCGGCAGATTCGAACGCCAGACTATCGGGGGGAAGGTTAAGGCCGCATTAACCATGGGCCTTTACCCGCATGGCGCGGAGACCATGGCGCGGAAACAAAGATGGCAGGCCTCGCGGCCCGCCACCTCCCTGTCTTCAAACGCCGATAGGATCAGGCCCTTCCGGGACCTGACCTTCCACGATCACTTGTTGGCGCCGCCATAGGCCATGAGATTGGCGCAGAATTCGGCGTGAGGCTTGCTCATCGCCGCGTCCTGGCATTCCTTCATCATCATGTCCTGCTTGTCCTTCGGCATCGAAGCCCAGGCCGCCTTGAAGTCGGCTTCCGGCTTCATGGTCTTCATGCTGGAGTCGGTGAAGAACGGGGCCATGTTGGACGGCTCATCGAGAGCACCGGCGAGTGCAACGCCGCTGATCATCGAAAGAGCCATTGCTCCCAGGACGATGTTCTTGATGTTCATCAGGTGGTTTCCTTCCCTCTTGTTCTGGGGGACGCCTTGATGACGCCCGCTATCCCAGTACGGAATCTGACGGGCTGATGTTTCATGCCGGCGGATCAAGTGAATGTGATCGAAACGGCTTGGATCATCGCCCGACAAAAAGGAGGCCCGGAAGGGTGTTCCGGGCCTCAAGGCGTGAGCCCCTTTCGAGAGCGTCACGACGGGATCTTGGGAGGAATTCCGGGCCGGCGGGAGGAGGATCCGCCGGCCCTTGGCGAAGTCTGCCTTACGGCACAACTTCGCCGTGCTGGGTGACGTCGAGGCCTTCGACCTCTTCCTGGGTCGACGGACGCAGGCCGACCAGAGCCTTGACGATGTAGAGGATCACGAAGGTGGCGATCGCCGTCCACAGGATGGTGAAGGCGATGCCGTAGAGCTGCTTGCCGACCGAGGCGTCCTTGCCGAGGGCATTGATCGCCGGATCTGCCAGCGCGCCGGTGAGCAGCGCGCCGACGATGCCGCCGACGCCGTGGACGCCGAAGGCATCGAGCGAGTCGTCATAGCCGAACGCATGCTTGAGCTTGACCGCCGAGAGGTAGCAAACCACGCCGGCGATGATGCCGATGATGAAGGCGCCGGTCGGGTTGACGAAGCCGGAAGCCGGCGTCACCGCGACGAGGCCGGCGACGGCGCCCGAGATGATGCCGAGCACCGAAGGCTTCTTGGCGACGACCCATTCGGCAAACATCCAGGCCAGCGCCGCGGCGGCGGTGGCGACCTGCGTGTTCATCATCGCCGCGCCCGCAAGGCCGTCGGCAGCCAGTTCCGAACCGGCGTTGAAGCCGAACCAACCGACCCACAGCAGCGACGCGCCGATCACCGAATAAACGAGGTTGTGGGGCGCCATGTTGGTGGTGCCGTAGCCCTCGCGCTTGCCGAGCACCAGCGCGCAGACCAGGCCCGCGACACCAGCGTTGATATGGACGACCGTGCCGCCGGCGAAGTCGAGCACGCCGGCCGAACCGAGGAAGCCGCCGCCCCACACCCAATGCGCGATCGGCGCGTAGACGAAGACCAGCCACAGGCCCATGAAGATCAACAGCGCCGAGAACTTCATGCGCTCGGCAAAGGCGCCGGCGATCAGAGCCGGCGTGATGATGGCGAAGGTCATCTGGAACATCGAGAAGACGAATTCAGGAATGTTCGCCACGCCCGGCGCCCAAAGCGTCGAGACGGTGATGCCGTGATGGAAGAATTTCGAGAAGCCGCCGAGATAGGCGTTCGTGGCGCCGCCGTCGGAGAAGGCGAGCGAATAGCCGAACATGAACCACAGCACCGTCACCAGGCAGGTGATGGCGAAGCTCTGCATAATGGTGGCGAGCACGTTCTTCTTGCGCACCATGCCGCCGTAGAACAGCGCCAGGCCGGGAATCGTCATCATCAGCACCAGCGCCGTCGAAGTCAGCATCCAGGCGGTGTTGCCGGTGTCGAGCGCCGGCGCCGGCGCGGCGGGCGCCGCGGCAGTAGCTGCCGGGGCGGCCTCCTGCGCGATGGCGGCGACGGTGCTCATGGCCACGAGCGCGAGCGAAGCGGCCGCGCGTCCCGTCGTCTTCAAGGTGGAAGGAATATTCATTGAACTCTCCGTTGGAATGGATGGTCGCCGCTTAGAGCGCGTCGGTGTCTGTTTCGCCGGTGCGGATGCGTACCGCCTGATCGATGCCGAAGACGAAGATCTTGCCGTCGCCGATCTGACCGGTCTTGGCGGCCGCAGTGATGGCTTCGACGGCCTTGTCGACCATGTCGGCGCCGACCGCGACCTCGATCTTGATCTTGGGCAGGAAGCTGACCGCGTATTCCGCGCCGCGATAGATTTCGGTATGGCCCTTCTGACGCCCGTAGCCTTTGACCTCGGTGACGGTCAGGCCCTGGATGCCGACGGCGGTTAGCGCTTCGCGCACCTCGTCGAGCTTGAACGGCTTGATGATTGCCATCACGATTTTCATAAGGTTTCACCCTTTGCTGTTGCGGTCCCCCGCGTTTGCACACCTTCACCGATCCCGAGGAGCCGGAGAGTGCCCGACAGGATTCAAGCTCCGTGCCAATTGCCGAAGCAGGGTGTTAACCTGTTGTAAACAAAGAGAATGGGCGATCGGTGCACATCATTCGCGCACGGGCATGGCAGCATGCCTGCTTATAAAATAGGCAAAAAATCGAAAATGCACGTATTCCAGGCAGTAGCCTGAAGCCGGCTCAGCGTTTCAGCCGGATCAGGCCTTCCTGGGCGACCGAGGCGATTAGCGTCCCATCCCGCGCGAACAGCGAGCCGCGAGTGAAGCCGCGCGACCCTTGCGTCGACGGGCTGTCCTGATTGTAGAGGATCCAGTCGTCCAGCGAATGGCTGCGGTGGAACCACATTGCGTGGTCGAGGCTGGCGGCCTGGATGTCGCGGTCGAAGATGGCGCGGCCATGCGCGAAGGTCGAGGTGTCGAGCAGCGTCATGTCCGAAAGATAGGCAAGCACGGCCGCCTGAATGGCGCGGTCTTCCGGCACCGGGCCGGTGGTGCGGATCCAGATGTTCTGCTGCGGCTCCAGTTTCTCGCGGCTCGTGTAGTGCTTCAGCATCACCGGCTTCATCTCGATCGGCCGGTCGCGCTCCCAGTAGCGCCTGATGCCTTCCGGCACCGCCTCGCCGAACTTGCCGAGCAGCTCGCGTTGTGTGAGCAGCGTGTCGGGCGCCGGCACGTCGCGCGGCATCGGCAGCTGATGCTCGAGCCCGACCTCGTCCTGCTGGAAGGACGCCTCCAGCGAGAAGATCGCCTGGCCATGCTGGATCGCCACCACCCGGCGCGTGGTGAAGGAGCCGCCGTCGCGGATGCGGTCGACCTCGTAGACGATCGGCAGCTTGGTATCGCCCGGCCGCATGAAATAGCCGTGCAGCGAATGCACGTGGCGTTCGGGCTCCACCGTGCGCTGGGCGGCCACCAGCGCCTGGGCGATGGTCTGGCCGCCGAAGACGCGCTGCCAGTCGACCTTGGGGCTGCGACCACGATACAGATTGTGTTCGAGCTGCTCGAGGTCGAGAATGTCGAGAAGCTCGTCCATGGCCGCGGTCATGTTTGAAATCCTTCAAGGATGTGCCATGGCCGGTTTCGGACAGGACGTGCAGGCAGTCAAGGCCGCAAACGGCAGCCGGCTGGAGCCGCGAAAGGATGATGCCATGGTCGACCGCAAGCCGAATGGAGCAGAGGCGAACGGGAGCCGCGAGGCGCCGCTCGACGTGCTCATCGCCGGCGCCGGCTATGTCGGCCTCACCGCCGCCGTGTCGCTGAAGCAGGCGCGCCCTAGCCTCGCCATTGCCATCGTCGATGCCGCCCCCGCCGGCGTCTGGCAGAAAGATGGCCGCGCCTCGGCCATTGCCGCGGCCGCCAGCCGCATGCTGGAACAGCTCGGCGTCTGGGAAGAGATCGCGCCGGAAACGCAAGCGATCACCGAGATGATCATCACCGATTCGCGCGCCGCCGACCCGGTGCGTCCGGTGTTTTTGACCTTCGACGGCGAGGTGGCGCCTGGCGAGCCATTCGCCCACATGGTGGCCAACCGCGACCTGAACGGCGCGCTGCGCCGCCGCGCCGAAAAGCTCGGCATCGACATCATCGAAGGCATGGCGGTCAGCGCCTTCGACACCAATGGCGCCGGCATCACCGTGCATCTGGCCGACGGCGCGACGCTCAAGGCGCGGCTGCTGGTCGCCGCCGACGGCGTCAATTCGAAGCTGCGCGACATGGCCGGCATCAAGACGGTCAAATGGGAATACGGCCAGTCCGGCATCGTCTGCACGGTTGCGCATGAGCGCCCGCACAACGGCCGCGCCGAGGAGCATTTCCTCCCCGCCGGCCCCTTCGCAACGCTGCCGCTGAAGCCGGACAAGGACGGCACCAACCGCTCGTCGATCGTCTGGGTGGAGCGCACGCAAGATGCCAAGGCGCTGGTCGAGGGCGACGAGTTCGTCTTCGAGCACGATCTGGAGCAGCGCTTCGGCCTGAAGCTCGGCGAAATAAGAGTTGCCGACAAGCCGCGCGCCTGGCCGCTCGGCCTGACCCTCGCCCGCGCCTTCGTCGCACCGCGCTTCGCGCTCGCCGGCGATGCCGCGCACGGCATCCACCCGATCGCCGGCCAAGGCCTCAATCTCGGCTTCAAGGACGTGGCGGCGCTCGCCGAAGTGGTGGTCGAGGCCGACCGGCTCGGCCAGGACATCGGCGCCCTCGACGTGCTCGAGCGCTACCAGCAATGGCGCCGCTTCGACACGCTGCAGATGGGCATCACCACCGACGTCTTGAACCGTCTCTTCTCCAACGACATCGGCCCGCTGCGCCAGGTCCGCGACATCGGGCTGGGGCTGGTGGAACGCATGCCGAGGCTGAAGGAGTTCTTCATCCGTCAGGCCTCGGGCCTCTCCGGCGACACGCCGAGGCTGCTGAAGGGCGAGGCGATCTGAACGCCTTACTGGCCGAAGCCTAGACGACGGTCGTCATCCACGGGCGGAGCGGGAGCGAAGCGGACGCGAAGACCCGAGGATCCATTCCGTGACTTTAATCGCAGGTGCTGCGGAGCAGAATTCTGCACCGCTGCAACGCTTACAGCTCACGGAATGGATTTCTATGGTCTGCGCCGCGTCGCTTCGCTCCTTGCTCCGCCATAGAATGACGAGACGAGAGGCGTTTCGGCCAATCACGAAGTCAGGCGATCTGATCGCCTTGCGGCGCCGTGGCAAGTTCAGGTCAGGCCGAGTCGAAAATGATGGCTTCCGAGAACCGGAGCGGAGCGTACTTGAAGGACGTGAGTACCGGAAGCGCAGGAAGCCACCATTTGCAGGCCGGCTTCACCTGAATTCTAGTTCACCTCGAAGCCCAGCTTCTGCCGCAATCTCAGCATCCGCTGGTCGGCGATCCTGAGGCTCTGCCCGCCGCCTTGCGCGACGCGGTTCAGCATCCTGAGCAGGTCGTCCCGCTCATGCGGATCGAGGCGCTCGCGCAGGAACGGCGCCAGCTTGTCGATGACGATCGTCGTGTCGTCGATCTGCGCGGCGGCCCATTTGCCGTAGACGACCGCCTCGTCGGTCTTCTTCTGGCTGTCCGCGATCTGCGCGATCACCTCGCGAATGACCGCCTCGCGCTGCGGCAGGACCGGACCGTGCTCCGCGACGATCGCGGTGATCAGCGTCGCCGCCGCCACCACCGGATCGTCGATCGCCGTCAGCGGTGAGAGCGCGGCCTGATTGCGCAATTTCTTGCGACGAATGTTGCCCTGGACACGGCCGACGACATCGGCGACCTCGCGCGCGGCGTCGCTCATATATTTCAGCCGGTACCACCAGATGGCGGCCGCTCCGAGCAGGCCGAGGATGGCGATCAGGAAAGGCATGCCGAATTCCCCCGAAATCGCGGCGACGATAAAAGAAGCGCGGCATCGCTTCAACACGCAACGGTTGCGTCCGTGAAGAAACCCTGAAGATGTATCCTAAGAGACAACTTCAACCGGCGCCGCGCCCATGCTGACCGGCGGCTATGAGCCCGGCACGTTGTAGATCGCCCTGATTTCGACCGTACCGAGCTCCGCCAACGGGATCTTGGCCGCGATGTCGAGCGCCTCGGCAAGGTCCGCCGCCTCGACCATGACGAAGCCCAGCAATTGCTCCTTGGTCTCGGCGAAGGGGCCGTCGGTCACCAGCACCTTGCCCTTGCGCCGCCGGAGCGATTTCGACGTCTTCACCGACTGGAGCGCCTGCGCAATGACCAGCTTGCCTTGCCGGTCGAGCTCCCGATCATAGCCGAGCGAGTCGGCATCGAGCTTGGCCATGCGCTCGGGGGTCAGCGCGTAGAGGTCCTTTTCCTCGCCATAGACCAGCAGCACATATTTCATTTCGAGCTTCCTTTCGTCGATAAATTATAGAAGGCAACGGCGTCGGTTTTGCCTGCCGTCGCCGCATGGTCGAGCAGGCATATCGCGACGCCGATGATGGCGATGGCCGCCGCCAGCCGGCCGAAGCCAAGCGCCGGCGGATCGAGCCAGAACTCTTCAAGTAGCCTCCCTTTTCGCTCGGGCTTTCCCCAGACCGCAAGAAACAGATTGTCCATCTTAACCTCCATCGGCCGGGAGTGGCCGCCCGCAGGACGGTCGGGCAGACGGGAAGTCGACATTTTTGCATGCTCTTTTTTTGAGAATTTTCGAAGCGCCTCGCGCAAGCACAATCATGCCGGGTCCTGGATGGTCTTCCGCCGCGCCCGCGCTATAGTTCCTGGGAACGTCGGCGCCCGCCGGCGCAAACCCCGACAAGGCAGGAGGATTCCATGGACCGCACCGCAAACGCCGTCTGGAAAGGCAATCTGAAGGAAGGCAACGGCACGCTGGACACCCAGAGCGGCACCTTGAAGGGCACGCCCTATTCGTTCAAGGCGCGTTTCGAGGACGAGAGCGGCAAATCCGGCACCAATCCGGAAGAGCTGATCGCCGCCGCGCATGCCGGCTGCTACGCCATGCAGCTGTCGCACTTCCTGGCCGAAAACGGCACGCCGGCCGCCGAGCTCGACGCCAAGGCGGTGGTGACGCTGGTGCCCGGCACCGGCATCACCGGCAGCGCCATCACCCTGGTCGGCAAGGTGCCGGGCATCGACGCGGCGAAGTTCAAGGAACTGGCCGAGAAGGCCAAGGCCGAATGCCCGGTGTCGAAGGCGCTGGGAGCGATCAATGTGTCGTTGGATGCCAGGCTGGCGTAACGGCGCCTTCTAGCCGCCGGCAGGCATTCCTTCGCCCCCCTCTCTCCCCTGCCGGGCATCTCCCCCTCAAGGTGGGAGATCAGATGTCGCGTCGGCTTTCGCCAATCGCCGACGGTGAAAGAAGGGCGCCGGCGCCGGAACTGCTAATCTCCCCCCTTGAGGGGGAGATGTCCGGCAGGACAGAGGGGGGCGGCTCGCGCCAGCCTTTCCAGTGAGCTAACCGCCCAGTGCCTCGATCTTGGCGCGCAACCCAGCGATCTCTTCCTCCAGCGCCTTGACCCGCGCCTCGAGGTCGGTGTCCGAAGATGTCGCCGCCGGCTGCCAGGGCGCCGCCGCCACCGCTGCCGCTTCCACCGGACCACTCAGCAGATGCACATAGCGCTCCTCGCGCTGGCCGGGCGCGCGTTCGAGCAGCTGGATCAGCGGCGGCCGGCGGCCGATCATCAGGTCGAGATTGCCGCGCAGCTCCTCAATCGAAGCAAAGCGCGCCATGCGCTCCGAACGCGCGAGCAATTCATGCGCCGTCTGCGCGCCGCGCAACAGCAGCAGCCCGATTACCGCGATCTGCGGCGTGGTCAGCGAAAAGCGCTGCGCCATCAGATGCTCGTAGCGCTCGACGCGCGAAGCGAAGGCCTGGCGCACGAGGCCTTTCTGTTCGAGCGTGCTCAAGGCCCGCCGGACCTCCGTCAGCTCCAGCGCCATCACCGGCTCGCGCGCCGTCTTCTGGTTGGCGGCGGCGTGCGCGCCGTTGAGCGTCAGTGGATAGACGTCCGGCGTCAGCTCCTTCTTCTCAATCAGGGAACCGAGGACTCGGGCTTCGGTGGGAGAGAGGACGGGGAGATCGGTCATGGGTTGCCTATCCTTTCTGACGCTGGCTGGACAGCGCCCCCCTCTGTCCTGCCGGACATCTCCCCCACATGGGGGGAGATTAGCAGCTTCGCCGGCGGCGCCTCATCCTTCAACCTTGGAGATTGGCGAAAGCCGCGGTGACAGCCAATCTCCCCACCTGTGGGGGAGATGTCCGGCAGGACAGAGGGGGGCGCGAAGGATCGCCACCTGCGAGTAAGGCCGCGAGAACTATACCCTTCTCTCCACCATCATCTTCTTGATCTCGGCGATCGCCTTGGCGGGATTGAGCCCCTTCGGGCAGGCCTGCGCGCAGTTCATGATGGTGTGGCAGCGATAGAGCCGGAACGGGTCTTCGAGATTGTCGAGCCGCTCGCCCGTCGCCTCGTCGCGGCTGTCGATCAGCCAGCGGTACGCTTGCAGCAGCGTGGCCGGGCCGAGATAACGGTCGCCGTTCCACCAGTAGCTCGGGCAGGAGGTCGAGCAGCAGGCGCACAGGATGCATTCGTAAAGCCCGTCGAGTTTCTCGCGGTCCTCATGGCTCTGCAGCCATTCCTTGGCGGGCGTCGGCGAGACCGTCTTCAGCCACGGCTCGATCGAGGCGTGCTGGGCGTAGAAATTGGTGAGGTCCGGCACCAGGTCCTTGATCACCGGCATGTGCGGCAGCGGATAGATCTTCACCGCGCCGGAAATGTCCTCGACGCCCTTGGTGCAGGCCAGCGTGTTAGAGCCGTCGATGTTCATGGCGCAGGAGCCGCAAATGCCTTCGCGGCAGGAACGGCGCAGCGTCAGCGTCGGATCGATCTTGTTCTTGATCCACAACAGCGCGTCGAGAACCATCGGCCCGCAATCGTCCATGTCGACGAAATAGGTGTCCATGCGCGGATTCGCGTCATCGTCCGGCGACCAGCGGTAGATGCGGTATTCGCGCAGTTTGGTCGCGCCTTCCGGCTTCGGCCAGGTCTTGCCTTGCTGGACCTTCGAGTTCCTGGGAAGCGTGAGTTCGACCATTACCTGCGGTCCTTTCGGATGACGAGCTTCAGCCCGGACCAGATTTCGTTCACAGCGGCGACCTTGACGTCGACTAGGTCGCGCTTCAGCGCCTCCGACCGGATGACGTCCTCGGTGACGTCGGTCGGCACTTTCGATGCCTTCTTCGGCCAGGAGACCCAGACCATGCCGTCGCGCTTGATCGCCGTCTCGATGCCGGCCAGGCCGTCCTCGACCTCGGCGCGCTGCCGGGTGAAGGCGTGCACGGCATCGTATTTCCGGCTGCCCGAGATCGCCGACCACTCGGCGAGCCTGTCGACGCCGGCAAAGGACACCGCCTCGGTCAGCGCATCGAGCTCCGGCGGCAGCGCGATGAAAGCGGCGACCATGCCGTCCCTGAGGCCAAGCTTGGCCGGGAGCGGCGTGCCGGAATATCCCGTGGTCGCTTGCGCCATGGTCAATACACCCGCGCCTTCGGCGCGATCTTGGCCAGGCTGATGCCGCCGTCCTTTTCAGCCAGCAGCGGCTCGGTATGCACCGGCCTGTAGGTCAGCGTCACCTTGCCGTCCTCGCTCAGATGGGCCAGCGTATGCTTGCGCCAGTTGGCGTCGTCGCGCGCCGAGAAATCCTCGCGCGCATGCGCGCCGCGGCTCTCCTTGCGCGCCTCGGCGCCGTAGACCGTGGTGATGGCGTTGGCCATCAGGTTTTCCAGCTCCAGCGTCTCGACGAGGTCGGAATTCCAGATCATCGAGCGGTCGGTGACCTTGATGTCCTTGAGCTCGCCCCAGAGTTCCGAAATGCGCCTGCAGCCGTTCTCCAGCGATTCCTGCGTGCGGAATACGGCGGCGTCTTCCTGCATGGCGCGCTGCATCTTCTCGCGCAGCACGGCCGTCGGCGTCGAGCCGTTGGCATGGCGCAGCCTGTCGAAGCGCTCCATGATCTTCTCGACCGAGGCCGCGTTGGGCGACGGGATCGCCGACTTGCGGTCGATCACATGGCCGGCGCGGATCGCCGCCGCGCGGCCGAACACGACGAGGTCGATCAGCGAGTTGGAGCCGAGCCGGTTGGCGCCGTGCACCGAGGCGCAGCCGGCCTCGCCGACCGCCATCAGGCCGGGCGACACGCGGTCCGGATTGTCGAAGGTCGGATTGAGCGCCTCGCCCCAGTAATTGGTCGGCACGCCGCCCATATTATAGTGCACCGTCGGCAGCACCGGGATCGGCTCCTTGGTGAGGTCGACGCCGGCGAAGATCTTGGCCGACTCGGAAATACCCGGCAGCCGCTCGTGCAGCACCGCCGGGTCAAGATGGTCGAGATGCAGGAAGATGTGGTCCTTGTTCTTGCCGACGCCGCGGCCCTCGCGGATCTCCAGCGTCATGCAGCGCGAGACGACGTCGCGCGAGGCGAGGTCCTTGGCCGACGGCGCGTAGCGCTCCATGAAGCGCTCGCCCTCGGAATTGACGAGATAGCCGCCTTCGCCGCGCGCGCCCTCGGTGATTAGGCAGCCGGCGCCGTAGATGCCGGTCGGATGGAACTGCACGAACTCCATATCCTGCAACGGCAGCCCGGCTCTGGCCGCCATGCCGCCGCCGTCGCCGGTGCAGGTATGCGCCGAGGTGGCGGAGAAATAGGTCCGCCCATAGCCGCCGGTCGCCAGCACCACCATCTTGGCCGAGAAGCGATGGATTGTGCCGTCGTCGAGGTTCCAGGCCACGACGCCGGTGCAGGTGCCGTCCGGTTCCATGATCAGGTCGAGCGCGAAATATTCGATGAAGAACTGCGCGTTGTTCTTCAGCGATTGGCCGTAGAGCGTGTGCAGGATGGCGTGGCCGGTGCGGTCGGCGGCCGCACAGGTGCGCTGCACCGGCGGACCGTCGCCATAGTTCATCATATGGCCGCCGAACGGCCGCTGGTAGATCTTGCCCTCTTCGGTGCGTGAGAACGGCACGCCATAATGCTCGAGCTCGTAGACGGCGGCCGGCGCCTCGCGCACCATGTATTCCATGGCGTCGACATCGCCCAGCCAGTCCGAGCCCTTGACGGTGTCATACATGTGCCACTGCCAGGAGTCCGGCCCCATGTTTGACAGCGAGGCGGCGATGCCGCCCTGCGCGGCGACGGTGTGCGAGCGCGTCGGGAACACTTTGGTGATGCAGGCGGTGCGCAGCCCCTGCTCGGCCATGCCGAGCGTGGCGCGCAGGCCGGCGCCGCCGGCGCCAACGATGACGACGTCGAATTTGTGGTCGACAAAGGTATAGGCGGAAGCCGTGCTGGCTGTATTTGCGTTGGCCAAGACGTCAGCCTCCGAATGCGAGTTTGAGCAGGGCAAACAGCGAAGCGACGCCGACTGCCACGCAGAAGAAGGTGTTGAGAGCGAGCAGCGCCAGCCTCATGCCCTCGCCATGCACGTAATCCTCGATGATCACCTGCATGCCGATGCGCATGTGGTAAAGCGGCGAGATCAGCACCAGCCCGAGCATGACCACCACGAACGGGTTCGCAAGCGCCGCCCGCACATCCGCGTAGTCATGGCCGTTGACCGCGATCAGGAAGCCGACGAAGAACAGGATGAGCGGTATGTTTGCGATCGCCGTCAGCCGCTGGCGCCAGAAATGCTGCGTGCCCTCGCGCGCCGAGCCCAGGCCCCGCACTCTCGCCAACGGCGTGCGCATGTCCGAATTGTCCGCGCTCATCACAAAGCCCCCCGCGCCATGTAGCCGGCGATCCAGATCAGCAGCGTCAGCACGATCGAGCCGGCGAGCGTCGCCCAGGCGATCCTGGACGCGGTGTGTTTTTCCAGTCCCGCGCCGGTGTCCCAGACGAGGTGGCGCAGCCCGCCCAGCATGTGGTGCATCAGCGCCCAGGTGTAGCCGAAGAGAACCAGCCGGCCGAGCCAGGAGCCGAAGGCCCAGTTGACCCAGTCGAATGCGGCCTGCGAGCTCGAAGCGGCAATCAGCCAGGCCGCCACCAGCAGCGTCCCGAAATAGAGCGCGCCGCCGGTGATGCGATGGATGATCGACATCGTCATCGTGATCGGCGGCCGGTAGATCGTCAGATGCGGCGAGAGCGGCCGTTCACGTCTGGCAACTGCGCGGGTGGCTGGTGATTTGCTCATGGCTCCCCCAGTTCGGCATCCTGAATGCCGCGATGGGAATGCGGCGTTTGCCGCCCCATTTATGGCATCGGACAGCCGGTTTCTAATGCTCTTTTTGCACCGCGTCAAAGCCGGAAAATCGTTTTGGAAACATCATTTAGTCTGACAAATTGAGGGCCGCGCGCTTCAATCGATTAGCGGCTGTTTCGAAGCCGGCGCAGCGTTCGCTGCAGCGCAGCAATCAGATGACCGATGCGGCGGCCGGGCGCGTCGGGATCCGGGCGGGCCGGCCTCTCCCGAATATGGTCGCACCTCAGCGCCTGCAAGTCTGCGGGGTGGATCCCCTCTTCATCACCAGCGCCTCGCGTCCGTCGATCACGATTGCGTCATGGGTCGCTGCTTCCTGGTAGCGGCTGCTCTGGTTGGCGGGCGAGGCCGCGAACTCTTCGGCCGTGCCATCGGGCCGCATGACGCGCAATGCGTTGCCCAGATTCTGGATGGTGATCATGCCGCCATTGCCGCATCTGTAGGTGGCCGTGCCGACGCCGGAACGCGGCACGGTAAGGTCGGTGACGATCCTGGTTGCGGGCGCAGGCGTTGCAGGCGCCTTCGCCCTCGCAGGTACTGGCGCCGTTGTGGCTGCCGGGGCCGTTGCAGGTATGGCGGGCGTTGCAGCTGCCGGCGTCGTCGCGGGTGCGACGGATTGCGGGGGAGGAGCAGGCGAGGCGGCGGGCGCCGCGGCATTCGCCGCCTTCGGCGCGCCGTCCTGCGGCACGCAGGCCGCAGCCGCAAGAAGCAGCGGGATGGTGATCGACACCCGAACCATGTGCCCAAAGCTCATGCGCTGCCCTTTCGTGTGCGGCACGCTACAGCAATTCCAGGAAAAGTGTGAACGGTTGGGTTGGGCGCTTTCGCCCTAGCCTTCCGTCAGGAATTGCGTCGAAACAAAGAGAGAGGCGGTTGCCTTTCCGTGAAACGGTGGACCGCTGTAGCCACGCGGCGCCGCAAGATCAAGTTGACCCGGAGTCAGCCCTGCGCCAGGCCGCCCCGCCGCCGGGAAAGCCCGCCCTCGAAATTAACCATGTTCCTTAAGAAGCGACGCCGAAAACCTCCCGCCTCTTAACAAAGGTTAAGAAAGGGTTAATTTCCGATTCGAACCGGAATCAGGCGCGATCCGTCGCGCCGGTCAAGGGAGAGCGACATGCGTTCGAATTCAGTGCGGGCAGGCGTTACCGCCGCGGCGTTCGCGGGGCTGGTGACGGCAATCGCCGCGCCGGCGGAAGCCGGCTTGCGCCACCATGACCGTGTCTATGCCGATTCCTTCGGCAATCTCGTCATCGACAGCGCCGCCGGCTACAAGCGGATCATCGTCGGCGAGGGCAAGCTCGCGAAAGAACTTTCCCAATACACCGGCGGCCAGCCGGATGTGATCTATGACGATGCGGACGAGGCTGGCGCGCCCGGCTGCTACCAGCCGCCGGTGCTGGTCAAGGGCCGCTCCTATATGTACGGGCTTTCCGACGGCGAGATGCCCAATCTCAATCCTTGCCGCTGAAGATCGTCGCGTTTGGCGCCGCCACAGCCTGACACGCGTAGGCAATCGCGGCCGGCAAGGCCCGGCCTGTCGTCATTCTAGGGCGAAGCAAGGAGCGGAGCGACGCGCGCAGACCCTAGAATCCATGCCGTTCCATTAAGGCGTTGGGGCGGTTACGGAATTTGCGCCGCAGCATTCTACGACGGAGGTAACGGCATGGATCCTCGGGTCAAGCCCGAGGATGACGAAATTGCAGGAGCTTCGGGCAATCGCGAACGTTGCGATCGCCTTCTGGACTAGCAGGGGGTTGCGCCGGGCCTGGATGTATCAGCCGACGGCGAGCGGCTCGGCAGCGAAGGCGGTTTCAGGTCTCTCATAGGAAAGCCGCACGCTGTCGCGGCCGTTCTTCTTGGCTTTGTAGAGCGCCTCGTCGGCGCGCCGCATTAACGGCATCAGCCCTTCCCTGCCGGTGCGGGCGGCAACGCCGAAGCTTGCGGTGACCCTCGTGTCGGGCGGCAGGCCCTCGATCGCGCCGGCCGAATAGAAGGAACGGATCGCTTCGGCGAAGAGCCTTGCCGACGCCAGGTCGCTCAGCGGCAAAAGCACGGCGAACTCTTCGCCGCCGATGCGGCCGGCGGCCCCGCGCGCGCCGGTGGCGGAACGCAGCTTGGCGGCGAAGTCGGCGATCACCCGGTCGCCGGCCTCATGCCCATGCTGGTCGTTCAGCGCCTTGAAGTGATCGAGATCGGCAAGCACCAGCGCGACGGGAAAGCCGGCCTTGCCGCATTGATCAAGCAAGAGGGTCGCCCTCTCCTCGAAGCCGCGGCGGTTGAGGATGCCGGAGAGCGGGTCGGTATGGGTCTCGGCCTTCAATGTCTTCATCACGTCGAGCGCCGCAGCCGTAAACAGGCTAAGCGCGATCAACAGCGACAACAGCGCGTGCGAAAGCAGCGCTGTCGTCCAGTAGGACGAGCCGTAGAAGCCGTCATAGCTGGGGAACGGCCCGTGCGCGATGACGACGACCAGCGTGCGGGCGATGAAGTTCAGCCCCGAAAACAGCGACAGCACGAGCAGGATTTTCTCGGTCGGACCGTTGTGGCGCACCGTTCTCAGCTCGGCGCCGACCAGCAGGCTGAGCGCGCCGAAGCCGAAATTCATGACAAGCACGCGCCAAGTGAGGTCCGGCTGGACGAACATGAACCAGATGAAGGCGGCGAGCCCGCCGCCGGTCACGATGCCGATCCCGACATAGGGCACGCGCCGCCCGTAGCGCGCTATGATCGCGCTGGAGAGGCAGCAGGCCGCGATCGTGAAGCAGATGTTGGAAAAGAGCTTGGTCAGCGCCACGCCGATCGGAAGCGTGAAATATTGCAGCAGGAAACCCGGCGCCGACAGGCAGTAGCTCGCGCCGAGCACAGCCAGATACGGTCGATGGCGCTGATAGGACCACAGCACGAGGAACGCAGCGCCGAGCGCCAGCGCTATCGTCGGATTGAGCAGCGCTATGAGCAGACCGGTGTCCAAAAGACTGCGACTTTTCCCAACTTACCCAACGGGAGATACTAGGACGCAAGCCCAAACAAGCGGTTAAGTCTCGATAGATACATCGCATGCCACGCGGAACCGGCCTGCCGGAGCGGCGTTGTCCGGCCAGACAGGAGACGCCAGACGGGAGACGATCGAGATGGCGGGCACGATCACTTTGACGAACCACGATGAAATCCGCTCCTGGGCGGCGGCGCGCGCCGGCTTCCCGGCCATCGTCGACGTCTCGCCCGAGGCGGGAACGCAGCCCATGCTGCGGCTGGTTTTCGGGCAGCAGGCCTATGAAGACACCGACCGCCCGGAGCGTCCGATCAACAGCGGCGGCTACGAACTCGTGGAGTGGGACGAGTGGTTCAGGATTTTCGACGAGCGGCAGCTGGCCTTGGTCGTCGCCGCCGACGAGCCCGGCCGGCGCGAGGAGTTTCACGAGATCATTCGCAGATAGATCGCTGAACGCAAAAGGCCCGGACGTCCTGTCCGGGCCTTTGTTGAGAGACGCGGCCGGCTGTTACTTCCAGTCGCGGATGTCGACGAAGTGGCCGGCGATCGCCGCCGCCGCCGCCATTGCCGGCGATACCAGGTGGGTACGGCCCTTGAAGCCCTGCCGGCCCTCGAAATTGCGATTCGAGGTCGAGGCGCAGCGTTCATGCGGCTTCAGCCGGTCGTCGTTCATGGCCAGGCACATCGAGCAGCCCGGTTCGCGCCAGTCGAAGCCGGCGGCGACGAAGATCTTGTCGAGGCCCTCGGCCTCCGCCTGTTCCTTGACCAGGCCCGAACCCGGCACGATCATGGCATTGACGCGCGGGTTGACCTTCTTGCCCTCGACCACTTTGGCTGCGGCGCGCAAGTCCTCGATGCGGCCGTTGGTGCAGGAGCCGATGAAGACGCGGTCGAGCTCGATGTCGGTGATCTTGGTTCCGGGCGTCAGCCCCATATAGTCGAGCGCGCGGATCTTCGACGTGCGCTTGTTCTCGTCCGCAATCTCTTGCGGATCGGGCACAGTGCCCTGCACCGAGACGACGTCCTCGGGCGAAGAACCCCAGGAGACGATCGGCGGCAGCTTCTGCGCGTCGAGCACCACGACCTTGTCGAAATGCGCGCCTTCGTCGGACTGCAGGGTCTTCCAATAGGCGAGCGCCGCATCCCAGGCGGCGCCCTTCGGGGCGCGCGGCTTGTCCTTGACATAGGCGAAGGTCGTCTCGTCCGGCGCGATCAGGCCGGCGCGGGCGCCGCCTTCGATCGACATGTTGCAGATCGTCATGCGGCCTTCCATCGACAGCGAGCGGATCGCTTCGCCGGCATATTCAATGACGTAGCCGGTGCCGCCGGCGGTGCCGATCTCGCCGATGATGGCGAGGATGATGTCCTTGGCGGTGACGCCTTCCGGCAGCTGGCCGTCGACGCGCACCAGCATGTTCTTGGCCTTGCGCTGGATCAGCGTTTGCGTCGCCAGCACATGCTCGACCTCGGACGTGCCGATGCCATGCGCAAGCGCGCCGAACGCGCCATGCGTGGAGGTATGGCTGTCGCCGCAGACGATGGTCATGCCGGGCAGCGTGAAGCCTTGCTCGGGCCCGATGATGTGGACGATGCCCTGGCGGATATCGTTCTCGGAATAATAATCGATGCCGAAATCCTTGGCATTCCTGGCGAGCGCCTCGACCTGGATGCGGCTTTCCTCGTTCTTGATGCCGAACTTGCGCTCGGGCGAGGTCGGCACGTTGTGGTCGACCACGGCCAGCGTCTTTTCCGGATGCCGGACTTTTCTGCCGCTCATGCGCAGGCCTTCGAAGGCCTGCGGGCTGGTGACCTCGTGCACGAGGTGGCGGTCGATATAGAGCAGGCAGGTGCCGTCGTCCTGGCGGTCGACCGTGTGGTCGTCGAAGATCTTGTCGTAGAGGGTGCGCGGTGCGCTCATGTGCGTAAATCCGTCGATATGAGAATGGGAAAAGGACGCCGGCAATCCGGCGCGACGACTGCGATCGGTCGGTTCAGCGAAGTCGGCTGGTGAGCGCGCCACAGACCCGCGCGGAAAATCGCGACGGCAGGCGCTTTCTGTCCTGCAGCACGAAACCTTTATAGGCCGGATCGCTGAAAAGCTTTTCCATGGCGCGGTAGATAGCAATGTTTTGGCTTTTCGGCAATCAGCACGACTTCCCCTTCTCCCCTTGTGGGAGAAGGTGGATCGGCGCGTAGCGCCGAGACGGATGAGGGGTGTTCCAGCGAATTGGGGCGTCGGCGTTCCCTGGAGCACCGCTCATCCGGCCGCTTCGCGGCCACTTCTCCCACAAGGGGAGAAGGGGAAGGCTGCGCTCACAGCACCTCGAACACAAACGTCTTCACCAGCGCGTCCGGATCGCCGATGGCATAGCAGCGGAACCACGGACTTTCCTCGACCAGGCGCCATTTCCTCGCCTCTGCCAGCTCGTCGAACACTGCCTGGAAGCCACCGCTCTCGAAAACCTGGTCGCGCACGGTGAAGATGGCGTGGCCGCCGCTCTTGGTGATGCGCACCAGCTCATGCAGGCCGGAAGCCGGCGCGTGGCCGATGGTGAAGACGCCGGTCGAGAAGAAGGCGCGGAAATGCCGGTCGGGCCAGGGCAGCGGGCCCCCGAGCATCGCCTTCTTCAGCTCGCTATAGGCCGGTTTGCTTCCGGCCTGGCGGCTGCCGGCGATCTTCAGCATGTCGTCGGAGAGGTCGAGCCCGGCGATGTCGCCGTAGCCCAGAGCCTTCAGCGACGGCCCCGACAGGCCCGTGCCGCAGCCGGCGTCGAGCAGCGGACCTTCGCCCGCCGGCACGTGCCGCGCCACCCAGGCGGCGATGAGGAAAGGCAGAAGGTAGCCCAGCGAGGCGGTCTCGCTGTCGTAGGTCGCCGCCCAGTCGGCATAGGCCTTTGCGAGCCCTTCCGGCGAGTCGGCCGAATAGACGGAATCCAGCGCCGCATTGGCCTTGTCGAAATTCATGGGCGTCTCCTCCGCCGGATGCACATGACCCAAGCTAGAGCAACTCCAGGAAAAGTGGGAACCGGTTTTCCGTCCGGAATTGCGTCAAACAAAGAGGTAGCGGACTTTCCAGCCGGCTATTCCTGATACTGGCGACGTAGCCGCTGTTCCAGCGCCCGCAGTGCCAGCGACAGGCCGACGGTGAGGATCAGGTAGATATAGGCGACGATCGAATAGGTCTCGAAGAAGCGGAAGGAGCCCGCGGCATAGACCTTGCCCATCTGGGTGATGTCGGCGACGCCGAGCACCGAGACCAGCGAGGAATCCTTGACCATGGCGACGAAGTCGTTGCCGAGCGGCGGCAGGATGGTGCGGATCGCCTGCGGGAAGACGATCAGCCGGAAGCGCTGGACTCGGCTGAGCCCGAGCGCCTTGGCCGCCTCGATCTGGCCCTTCTCGACCGATTGGATGCCGGCGCGGAACACTTCCGAGATGAAGGCCGAGTAGCCGATGGTCAAAGCCATGATGGCGCGCCAGAGCAGCGAGACGTCGCGCACCAGCAGCTCGCCGATCAGGCCGGCGCCCTGCAGCGGCGCGGTCAGCGCATTCCAGGCGGCGACGAAGGCCGGCGCGCCAGCAAAGGCGATCCAGAACAACAGCACCAGGATCGGCACGCCGCGGATGATCTCGACATAGAAGCGCGCGGTCTGGCGCAGCCACTGCGATCCCGACAGCGCCATCAGCGCGATGCCGAGCCCGAAGGCGGAGGCTAAAGCGAAAGCGACCGCAGTGACGAAGATGGTGATGCCGATGCCCTTGGCGACGGTGGCGAAGACTTGCGCATAGAGGTCGCTGGAGGCGATGGCGACAGCGGCGGCCAGTGCCAGAACGAGGGCGGCCGCCAGCCACCAGGGGAATTCGGCTTTGGAGGTGGACGCGGGTGGCATCAGGCGATGCCATCGCAGCTATTTTTGCGATGGCAGCGCTCTACGAGACCCCTCTCTGTCCTGCCGGACATCTCCCCCTCAAGGGGGGAGATTGGCAGCTTCGGCCTCACCGCCCAGCCTACAGCGTTGGAGATTAGCGAAAGCCGGCGCGACATCCAATCTCCCCCCTTGAGGGGGAGATGGCCGGCAGGGCAGAGAGGGGGGACTTGGCGCAAGGTGAGCGCAATTTCCTGCAAACTCACTGCGCGCAACAAGACGAGTTCACTGCCCCATCTTGTAATCGAGGAACCACTTCTTGTTGAGCTTGTCGAACGTGCCGTCGGCCTTGAGCGCGGCGATGGCGGCATTGACTGGCTTCACCAGGTCCGAGCCCTTCGGGAAGATGAACCCGAAATCCTCGGTGCCGAGCGGTCCGCCGATCAGCTTGAGCTTGCCTTCGGAGGCATCGACATAGCCCTGGCCGGCGGTGCCGTCGGTGAGCACCATGTCGACGTCGCCCGATTTCAGCGCCTGCACGGTTGCCCCAAAGGTCTCGAACAGCTTTATGCGCGGGTTCTGCTCATTGCCGTCGAGCACGCTGTAGACGGCGGTGTAGAAGGGCGTGGTACCGGGCTGGGCGCCGATCAGCCCGTCCTTGAAGGCGGCGAAGCTCTTGGCGTCGGTGAAGCGGCTTTCGTCGCCGCGCACCAGCATGAACTGCTCCGAGCGCATATAGGGATCGGAAAAGTCGACCTTCTCCTTGCGGTCGTCCTTGATGGTGATGCCGGTCATGCCGATGTTGTACTGGTTGTCGGAGACCGCCTGGATCATCGCGTCCCAGGAGGTGCTCTGGTATTCGACCTTGAAGTTCAGCCGCTTGGCGATCTCGTCCATCGCGTCATATTCCCAGCCGATCTGCTTGCCGGTCTTCTTGTCGATGAACTGCAGCGGCGGATAGGCGTTTTCCGTCACCACCACGACCTTCCTGCCGCCGAGATCGGGTAGGGTATCGGCGAGCGCCGCGACAGGCGCGAGAAGCCAGGCCACCATGGCGGCCAGCAGCAGTTTCGACTTGGTCATGACAAACTCCCCGAAGATGATTGGCCGCGCGATGTTCACGCGCCAAGAGAAAATCCGGCGCCGACTTTAGCTTGCCGCATGCGCCTTGCAAGCCGCTCCGCACTGCCGCGGCGCGTGAACGCGCAATCCAGTGCTCTTCAAGGATGGTTTCGAAACGCGAAGGCTTCGATCAAATTCCGCACGCTTGCGACAGCTGCACAACGAAAAAGGCGGCCGAAGCCGCCTTTCCGAAACCTGTCTCGCAAAAACCTTATTCGGCCGAAGCGGCCTCGGCGGCAGCCTTCTTCTCGGCGGCTTCCTTGGCGGCCGTCTCAGCGGCCAGCGCCTGGGCGGCGGCGACCTTTTCGGCCTCGATGCGGGCGCGCTCGGCG
Source organism: Mesorhizobium sp. CA5 (assembly GCF_020165105.1). Classification (NCBI taxonomy): domain Bacteria; kingdom Pseudomonadati; phylum Pseudomonadota; class Alphaproteobacteria; order Hyphomicrobiales; family Phyllobacteriaceae; genus Mesorhizobium; species Mesorhizobium sp. CA5. The sequence goes on from NZ_JAIUHJ010000030.1 coordinate 27,685, forward strand.
TTCAGCGCGTCGCGCTCTTCATCGTTCAGCTTGCGGGCGCGCACGCCGGTATTTTCCGAAATGCGGGCCGACTTGCCGCGACGGTCGCGCAGATAATAGAGCTTGGCGCGGCGAACCTTGCCGCGGCGCACGATCTCGACACCCTCGACCATCGGCGAGTAGACCGGGAAAACGCGCTCCACGCCTTCGCCGTAGGAAATCTTGCGTACGGTGAAATTCTCCTGGAAGCCCGAGCCGGCGCGGGCGATGACGACGCCCTCATAGGCCTGGACGCGGGTGCGGGTGCCTTCGGTGACGCGCACCTGGACGCGCACGGTGTCGCCCGGCTGGAATTCGGGCAGCTTGCGCTTGGCTTCGATCTTGGCGGCCTGTTCGGCCTCGAGCTGACGGATGAGATCCATCTCAAATATCCACTTCTTGTTCTTCCGACAGTCAGAGCGTCCTCAACTCGCCTTGCAGTTCCAATGACCGCTCGGCTATGCCCTTTGTCGAAACATCGGGCAGGGACGGCTACACCGCACTTGTTGACGGGCCCGAAAGATCGTTCTTCCGGTTCGGGCGGGCACATACAGCCATTTTGCCGCTTTGTCACGCCCTAATGCATGTCGCCCGGAAGTGTGCGCGGTTCCGGCACCACGACATGCACCAAGACAAGGGCTTTGAGGCATATTTTTGCGCCCATGGCCCACACTTACTGCGGCCGTGCCGGGTTGCGCGCGGCTCGCAAGCTTCCTAAGCGGGGAAAATGACTTTCTTCGATGCCGCCTTGCTCTTTCTCTCAGGCTTTGTCTCCGGCGCGGTCAATGCCGTCGCCGGCGGCGGCACCTTCGTCACCTTCGGCGCCATGACGCTGGTCGGCCTGCCGCCGATTGTCGCCAATGCCACCTCCTCGGTGACGCAGTTTCCCGGCTATATCACCTCGACGCTAGCCTATCTCGACGACATCAGGCATTTCTGGCGCCAGGCGCTGTTGCTCTGCGTCATCTCCGCCTTGGGCGCACTGGCCGGCTCGCTCATCCTGCTTGCGCTCTCCAATCCATCTTTCCGCGCCCTGGTGCCCTGGCTGCTGATCGCCGCCACCGCGCTGTTCGCCGCCGGGCCGTGGCTGAAACCGGCGCCCAAGCCCGGCGCCGAAGCCAAGGTCGGCTCATTCGCCGGATCGCTCGCTCAGTTCGCGACCTCCGTCTATGGCGGCTTCTTCGGCGCCGGCATGGGCGTCATGATGCTGGCGACGCTCGGCCTGACGCAGGCCGGCGACTACCACCGGCTCAACGCGCTGAAGAACATGCTGGCCGTGGTCATCGCGGCCATCGCCATCCTGGTCTTCGTTTCGGGCGGCGTCGTCGCCTGGCCGCAGGCGATCGTCATGATCCCGGGCGGCGCGCTCGGCGGCTATGCCGGCGTCTGGATCGCCAAGCGCGTGCCGCAAAATCTCGTGCGCGGCTTCGTCGTCGCCGTCGGCCTGTTCCTGGCCTTTTATTATTTCACCAAGGGCTGAGCGCGCAGCAAATCTGGCCGCCGCTCCCGTGTCAGCTTCTCGGCCTCCGCGCGCCGCCATTCGGCAATCTTCTTGTGGTTGCCGGAAATCAGCACGTCGGGAATCGACCTGCCTTCGAACTCCTGCGGCCGCGTGTAGTGCGGATGCTCTAGCAGCCCGTTCTCGAAACTTTCTTCCTCGCCGGACACCGCATTGCCCATGACGCCCGGCAGTAGCCGCACCACGGCATCGAGCAGCACAAGTGCTGCCGGCTCGCCGCCCGACAGGATGAAATCGCCGATCGAGACCTCTTCCAGTTCTCGCGCCTCGATCAGCCGCTGGTCGACACCTTCGAAGCGGCCGCACAGGACGACCACGCCCGGCCCGGCGGCGAGCTCGCGCACACGCGCCTGGGTCAGCGGTTTGCCGCGCGGGCTCATCAGCAGCCTTGGGCGCTCGTCGCCCGGCGGCGAGGCATGGTCGATGGCCTTGGCCAGCACGTCGGCGCGCATCACCATGCCGGCGCCGCCGCCGGCCGGCGTGTCGTCGACGGTGCGGTGCTTGTCGGTGGCGAAATCGCGGATCTGGATCGCTTCGAGCGACCAAGTTCCGACTTCCAGCGCGCGGCCGGCCAGCGACAGGCCGAGTGCGCCCGGAAACATCTCCGGATAGAGCGTCAGCACCGAGGCGGCAAAGCTCACCGATTGCCCCCGGCATCCTTCGGTCCGCGCGGCCGACCCTTTGGATCGAATCCGACATCCCTGGGCGCTTCGTCGCCTTCTTCGTCTTCGACCAGCCCCGCCGCCTGAGGGTTGACCTCGACGAAACCGTCGGCGATCGAGACATGCGGCACCGCGGCCTGCGTGAACGGGATCAGCACGCCCTTGCGACCGGCAAGCGTGACGTCGAGTATGTCGCCGCCACCAAAATTATGCACGGCGACGACCCTGCCGATGACGCCCGTATCATCCCTGACATCGAGGCCGATGAGATCGGCGTGATAGAACTCGTCCTCCTCGCCGTCGTCGGGCAGCACCGAGCGGTCGACGAAAAGCTCGGTGCCGGCCAGCGCCTCGGCGGCGTTGCGGTCACCGACGCCCTTGAAGCGCACGACCACCACAGTCCCGGCAGGTCTGATATCGGTGATCTGGAAGGCGCGGCCGTCCCTGGCATAAAGCGGGCCGTAATCGGCCAGCGCCAGCGGGTCTCCGGTGAAGGTTTTCACCCGCAATTCGCCCTTGATGCCGTGCGCGGCACCGATCACGGCCATCTGTACGGGGTTTTCGAGCTTCGGCATCGGTGGCGCTTCCTTTGCCCTGCTCTAATCCCCTCAAGCCGTCATTTCAATGACGGCCTCTTCACCGCTTCCTAACCCGCACGTCCGAAACTGCCAAAAACGGAAAAAGCCCATGCAGGAATTCCTCATCCCGGCAAAACCCGACCTTCAGGCGGCCCGCGAGACCTGGCTGAAAACGCTGGCGCATGAGCGCCGCCTGTCGCCGGAGACGGTCGAGGCCTATGAGCGCGACACCCGCCAGTTCCTGCACTTCTTGACCGGCCATTGCGGCGGCGCGCCGGGTATCTCCGACATCGCGGACCTGCGGCCGGCCGATCTGCGCGGCTTCCTCGCTGCGCGGCGCAATGAAGGCGCTGGCGCCCGCACGCTGGGGCGCGGCCTTGCCGGCATCCGCTCGCTGCTGCGCTTTCTCGAAAAACGCGGGATGGTCAACGCGGCAGGCGCCGCAGCCCTGCGCGCGCCGCGCCAGCCGAAATCGCTGCCCAAGCCGCTGACGGCAAGCGACGCCAGGCAGGTCGTGGCGATGGAGGGCCAACTGGCGGAAGAGCCGTGGATCGCCGCACGCAACGCCGCCGTGCTGACGCTGCTCTACGGCTCCGGCCTGCGCATCTCCGAGGCGCTGGGCCTGACCGGCGCCGACCTCGCAACGGAAGCCGACAGTGTGCTGCGCGTCACCGGCAAGGGCGGCAAGACGCGGCTGGTGCCGGTGCTGCCGGTGGCCCGCAAGGCGGTTGCCGAATACCGCCGGCTCTGCCCTTTCCATATTGGTCCCGACGGCCCGCTGTTCCGTGGCGCCCGTGGCGGCCCGCTCAACCCAGCCATCGTCCAGCGCGAGATGGCGAAGCTGCGCTCGGCGCTCAACCTGCCCGACACCGCGACGCCGCATGCCTTGCGGCATTCCTTCGCCACTCATCTGCTCGGCCGCGGCGGCGACCTGCGCACCATCCAGGAACTGCTCGGCCACGCCAGCCTGTCGACCACCCAGATCTACACCGGCGTCGACACCGCGAGGCTGCTCGACATCTACGAGAAGGCGCATCCAAGGGCGTGATCGCTTCTGAGGCCATTCGGAGCCCTCCGAACTCGTCATTCTAGGGCGAAGCAAGGAGCGGAGCGACGCGCGCAGACCCTGGAATCCCATGCCGTGCACTAGGCCGTGGGGTGCAACGGTGCAGAATTCTGGGCCGCAGCGGCGCTTTGAAGGCACGGCATGGATCCTCGGGTCTGCGCGCGTCGCTTCGCTCCTTGCTCCGCCCGTGGATGACGACGTGATGGGCGTTTCCGCTAACCACCAAGGCGCGCCATGTCCATACGCGTCGCCAACCCGCAGAACGTCTACGCCGCAAACCAGAACCGACCGAAGACAATTTCCCCGATCCGATTAACCGTTTTGCCGCTTTTCGGCGCTAAGATGCTTCTTCATGAAACGCGTCATCGCCATCGCCGACCGCGCGGCCCTGGTCTCGTTGAAGCTGCTTGCAGCGCTCAACCTGCTGTTCTTCTTGTCTTTCCTGGCCGTCCTGCTGCTTGCCGGCCGGGCGCTTGCCGCAGCGCCCAATTGCGCCGGCGCCGATCTGTTGACGGCGCTGGAGAAGAACGATCCCGCCGCCTTCAAGAAGGTCGAGACCGAGGCCGCGGCCGTACCCAACGGCAAGGGCCTGCTGTGGAAGCTGGAGAAGCCCGGAGAAAAACCGTCCTATCTGTTCGGCACCATGCACATGACCGATACGCGCGTCACGACGCTGCCGGCCGCAGCGCAGAAAGCCTATGACGGCGCCGGCACAATCGTCATTGAAACCACCGACGCAATGGACAAGGCCAAGATGATGGCCGCGATGGCCAGCGAACCCGGCCTGATGATGTTCACCGACAACACCACCCTGTCGTCGCTCTTGTCGCCGGACGACGCGGCGGCGCTGGACAAGGGGCTCGACGCGCGCGGCATCCCGCCGGCGACGGTCGCCAAGATGAAGCCGTGGATCCTGTCGGCGATGATGGCGTTGCCGGCCTGCGAGGTGGCGCGCCAGAGCGCCGGCGAACCCGTGCTGGACGTCAAGCTTGCCTCGGACGCCAAGGCTTCGGGAAAGGACGTCGAAGGGCTCGAAACCGCCGTTGATCAATTGCGCGCCATGGCTTCGCTGCCGATCGAATTCCACATGAAGAGCCTGGTCGAGACGATGAAGCTCGGCGACAAGGTGAACGACGTCAACGAGACGATGATCGTGCTCTACCAGCGTGGCGAGGTCGGCATGTTCTGGCCGCTGTTCCGCGCCGTGCTGCCGGAGACGGCGGACGACAAGGCCGGCTATGCCGCCTTCGAGCAGACCATGATCACCAGCCGCAACAAGGTGATGGCGGCGCATGCCGGGCCGATTCTGGCCAAGGGCAACGTCTTCATGGCCGTCGGCGCCATGCATCTGCCCGGTCCGGAAGGACTGGTCGAGGATTTTCGCAAGGCAGGGTATAGTGTTACCGCCGTCAACTGAGTCGTCTGGCGGCTGGCGGACCTGAAAACGCCGGTTTTTCAGCGCTTTCCGTCCGTTCGCGTGAAACCCGATGCGGGCTCAGCGCGTTGATGGCTGTTATTTTGATGACTTTCATCCAAGGAGGACACGTTTCATGGCGAACCCTAACGATCCCTACACCCCTTCGAGCACGCCTCCCCCAACGCGCGGCGGTGGTGGCGGCAGCGGGTGGCTGATCGCCCTTGTCGTCATTATCCTGGCCGTGGTTGCGTATTATGTCTTTGGCAGAAGCGGCGGCGAGCATGCGCCCGCCCCGGCTGAGCCGCCGGCGGCCAGCACGCCGGCTCCGGCGCCTGCAACGCCTGCCCCAGCCCCTGAGCCAACTCCGGCGCCTACCCCGGCTCCCGCGCCAACTCCGGCGCCTGCGCCCGCGCCGACCCCTGCGCCGGCTCCGGCACCTGCGCCGGCTCAGTAACCGGGCTGCAGCTTGACGACAAACGGCCCGCCGATGGGCGGGCCGTTTTGGTTGGGGGCAACTACGGCGGCCTTCGTCATACCCGGGCTTGACCCGGGTATCCATGCCGCGACTAGCGCAACAGCGCAAAATTCTGCAACTGTCGCAATGCCTTAGCGTCACGGCATGATCCTGGGGTCTACGCGCGTCGCTTCGCTCCTTGCTTCGCCCTAGGGCCGAAGCGATGGCGCTGGTGCGCAGCTAAATATGAATCGGCTTGAGGAACGTCGCCAGCGCCGCTTCCTTCACCGCTTCCGACATCGTCGGATGCGCGTGGCAGGTCCGCGCCAGGTCTTCCGAGGAGCCGCCGAACTCCATCAGCACCGCCGCCTCGTGGATCATCTCGCCGGCGCCGAAGCCGACGATGTGGACGCCGAGCACGCGGTCGCTTTGTTGGTCGGCCAGGATCTTCACGAAGCCGTCAGTGTGCAGCATGGCGCGCGCGCGGCCATTGGCGCTGAACGGGAATTTCCCGGCCTTGTAGTCGATGCCGGCCTTCTTCAGCTCTTCCTCGGTCTTGCCGACCGAAGCGATTTCCGGGCTGGTGTAGACGACGCTCGGGATGACGTCGTAGTTCACATGGCCGGCCTGGCCGGCGATCGTCTCGGCCACCGCGACGCCTTCGTCCTCGGCCTTGTGCGCCAGCATCGGCCCGGCAATGACGTCGCCGATGGCATAAATGCCGGGTACATTGGTCCTGAGATGCCCGTCGGTCTTGACGCGGCCGCGCTCGTCGACCTCGACGCCGGCTTCCTTCAGCCCCAGGCTGTCGGCATAGGGGCGCCGCCCGGTGGCGACCAGCACGACATCCGCCTCGATGGTTTCGGCCGCGCCGCCCTTGACCGGCTCGAAGGTGACGCTGGCGCCCTTCTTGACCTTGGCGACGCCGGTGACCTTGGCGCCGAGCTTGAACTCGAAACCCTGCTTGGAGAGCAGCCGCTGGAACTGCTTCGACACCTCGCCGTCCATGCCGCCGAGAATGTTGTCGAGGAACTCGACGACCGTGACCTTGGCGCCGAGCCTGGCCCACACCGAGCCGAGCTCCAGCCCGATGACGCCGCCGCCGACGACGACGAGGCTGGCGGGCACCTTGGCCAGCGACAGCGCGCCGGTGGAGGAGACGATCGCCTTCTCGTCGAAATCGACCTTGACGCCCGGAATGCCGGCGACATCCGAGCCGGTGGCGATGACGATGTTCTTGGTCTCGATTTCCTCGACCTTGCCGTCCTCGCCGGTCACCGAAACCTTGCCGGCGGAAACCACCTTGCCGGTGCCGCGAAAGGAATCGATCTTGTTCTTCTTGAACAGAAAGGCAACGCCGTTGACGTTGGACGCGACCGTCGCGTCCTTATGCGCCATCATCTTCTTCAGATTGAGCTTCGGCGACGGCAGCTCGATGCCGAGCGTATCGAAAGCATGGCCGGCCTCGGCGAACATCTCGGAAGCATAGAGCAATGCCTTCGAGGGAATGCAGCCGATGTTGAGGCAGGTGCCGCCGAAGGTGGCGTTCTTCTCGACCACCGCCGTCTTCAGCCCGAGCTGCGCCGCCTTGATGGCGCAGACATAGCCGCCCGGTCCCGATCCGATGATTACGACGTCATAAGCCATGATGGTTCCTTCTGGTCTGGCCCTTAGCGGCCGCCGCTCACATTCAGGATCGCGCCCGTTATATAGGAGGCAGCATCCGACAAAAGATAGAGAACCGCGCTGGCGACTTCGTCGGCCGTTCCCGCGCGTTTCATCGGCAGCAAATCCTGCAGCCGCGCCACGCGATCGGGCTGGCCGCCCGAGGCATGGATTTCGGTCTCGGTGATGCCGGGGCTGACCGCGTTGACGCGAATGCCTTCGAGCACCACCTCACGCGCCAGACCGATGGTCATGGTGTCGATCGCGCCCTTGGAGGCGGCATAGTCGACATATTCGCCGGGCGAGCCCAGCCTAGCCGCCGCCGAGGACAAGTTGACGATGGCGCCGCCCTGGCCGCCATGTCGCGTCGACATGCGCTTGACCGCTTCGCGGGCGCAGAGAAAGGAGCCGACGACATTGATGTGCATCATGCGCTCCAGCCGCGCCGCGCTCATCTCGTCGACCCGCGCCTTGACGTCGACGATGCCGGCATTGTTGACGAAGGCGTCGAGCCGGCCGAAGGCCCGGTCGACGGCTTCAAACATCGCCAGGACATCGGCCTCGTTCCCGACATCGCCTCTGACCGCGAAAGCATCGCCGCCACCGGCTTTAAGCCCGGCGACCAGCGTGTCCGCCGCCGACTGATTGGAGACGTAATTGACCGCCACGCGGTAGCCGGCCTGGCTCGCCTGCCGGCAGATGGCGGCGCCGATGCCGCGGCTGCCGCCAGTGACCAGCAGCGTCTTTCTGTGCGCGCTCATTCCTGGCAGCCTTTCAGCACGAAAATGTCCCATGGCACCTTGGAGAAGCCGGCCGGGCCATAGGCGGCCGACATCTCCAGCGACGCTCCGAGATCGGGAAAGATCAGGCTTTTCGGCGCGTCGGCGCCTTCGGCCGGCAAGAGGCCGACGCCGCCCCTTTCATCGGCGCTGTAGATCACGCCTTCCCAGACCGTGCAGGCGGCAAGCTCCTCGCCGGTGACGTCGCCGGTCGGGCATTTGTACATCAGCGAGCCATGCGGCCGCGCGGCGCTGCCTTCAGTCCACATCGCGATGCCGTCGAGCACGACATTGTTGTCGAGGATCATGCGGAAAGCGTTGGTGATCGTCGCCGAGCTGCCGGCCGGGGTGAAGTCGATCTCAGCGCCGCTCTGCGCCTCGCCATAGACGGCAAGCTGGATCGGGCAGGCGGCATGGGCGCTGGAAGCCGACAACAAAACCGCCGATCTAGCCATCCACCGGATTATGGGTGAGGCAAGTATCCTCATCGATCGGCCTCGTTACGGCCATCGGCGTTTTCGAGCACTTCGAAGTCGGTCATCAGGAGCAGTGGTTCGCCGGATGCGTCCAACCCCCAGAAAGACCGATACGCGCCGTCGCCATAGCCAGTGTCGAACATGGCTACATTGATCGGGTTGCCTTCAATCGGACTGTCGATACAAAACCTGTCGATAGTGCACGCGACGTCGGCGAGATAGTCGTCAAGTTCCTCTTGGTCAGACATTATCGTCAGGAACGACTTGTCCATAAACGACGCAACCGCGTCATCAACGATAAATTCAAACTCATAGCCCGATGGGCGGTCTCGAGCAAAGGTGGCCAATTCCCAACGCACCGGCAAGCCAGAGCCGAAACGCAATGCCGCCACGGCAATCTTGGTCCGAACCTGAAGCAATATGACCGGGTAGCGCCCCGGCTTTACCTTGCGGCTAAATGGCGGCCGTCCCAGTCCGGTGATGAGCGGGTCGCAGGCAACGATTTCGCCGGTGGGCAATTCAAGCTCACCGATCGTGGTGACGGTGATCTTCCGTTCCGCCATCTCGGCAGAGCTGAGAGCGAAGACGCCGAGGTTGCTGCTGATCTCGGAGGCCTCCCAATCGGCGGGCGAAGCGACCACGGGCAAGTCGGAGAAAAGCCAGACGCGTCCACGCCGAAGGAATCGGCGTAAGGCATCTGACCAGCCGCTCATTGCGGATCAGCTCCGATCACAGATCGAGCACCAGCCGCTCGGGATCCTCCAGGCTTTCCTTGACACGCACCAGGAAGGTCACGGCTTCCTTGCCGTCGACGATGCGGTGGTCGTAGCTGAGCGCCAGATACATCATCGGGCGGATGACGATCTGCCCGCCGACTACCACCGGCCGCTCCTGGATCTTATGCATGCCGAGAATGCCCGACTGCGGCGCATTCAGGATCGGCGTCGACATCAGCGACCCGTAAACACCACCGTTGGAAATCGTAAACGTCCCGCCTTGCATATCCGCCACCGACAGCTTGCCGTCGCGCGCTGCGAGGCCCAGGCGGCCGATCTCCTTCTCGATCTCGGCGATGGACATCTGGTCGGCATCGCGCACCACCGGCACCACCAGCCCCTTGTCGGTGCCGACGGCAACGCCGACATGGGCGAAGTTCTTGTAGATGATGTCGGTGCCGTCGATCTCGGCATTGACCGCCGGGATCTCCTTCAGCGCATGCGTCACAGCCTTGGTGAAGAAGCCCATGAAGCCGAGCTTCACGCCATGCTTCTTCTCGAACACGTCCTTGTATTTGGCCCTCAGCGCCATCACCGCGCTCATATCCACCTCGTTGAAGGTGGTGAGCATGGCGGCGGTCGACTGCGCCTCCTTCAGGCGGCGCGCGATGGTCTGGCGCAGCTTGGTCATGCGCACGCGCTCCTCGCGCAGCGCATCCTCGGCGGTGGACGGCGCGCGGGCCGCGACGGGCGCCGGAGCGGCCTTCGGCGTCTCGGCCGGCTGGGAAGGGGCGCCCTTGGCGATGGCGTCGAGCACATCGCCCTTCAGCACCTGGCCGCGCTTGCCGGAACCGGACAGCTGGTCGACCGAGAGATTGTGTTCCGCGATCAGTTTGGCCGCGGCCGGCGCCGGCGGCATGGTGCGCGGCTCGACCGGACCGGCGTCGCCGGCCATCTTGGCGGTTTCGGCCGCGGCCTGCTTGGTGGTGGACGCGGCGTCCGGGCTGGAAGCCTGCGCCACCGCCTGCGGCTTGGTCGCGGGCGCGGCAGCCGCGCCGCCGGCCGAAATCGAGCCGAGCAGCGCCCCGACATTGACCGTCTCGCCTTCCTTGACGCTGATCTCGGCCAGCGTTCCGGCACCCGCGGCGGGCACTTCCACCGTTACCTTGTCGGTTTCGAGCTCGACCAGGGGCTCGTCGGCGGCGATCGCGTCGCCGACCTTCTTGAACCACTTGCCGACAGTCGCCTCGGTGACGGATTCGCCGAGAGTGGGGACGCGGATTTCGGTAGCCATTGTGCCTGTCCGTTGTCTTCTTGAGGTCTGTTTCGTCCGGTCTGCTTACCCGCCCAGCGCCCTTATTCGCCGAGAGCGTCGTCGAGCAGCGCGGCCAGCTGGCTGAGATGCTTCGACATCAACCCTGTCGCCGGCGAAGCCGAGGCCGGCCTTCCGGTGTAGCGCACCCGTTGATGCTTGGCGTCGATATGCGCCAGCACCCATTCGAGATAGGGATCGATGAACGACCAGGCGCCCATGTTCTTGGGCTCTTCCTGGCACCACACCATCTCGGCGTTGCGGAAGCGTGACAGCTCGGTGATCAGTGCCTTGGCCGGGAATGGATAGAGCTGTTCGACGCGCAGCAGGTAGATGTCATTGATGCCGCGCTTCTCGCGCTCCTCGTAGAGGTCGTAATAGACCTTGCCCGAGCACAGCACGACGCGGCGGATCTTGGAGTCCTTCACCAGCTTGATCGGCTGGTCGGCCAAGAGCTGCGCATCGTCCCAAAGCAGTCGGTGGAACGAGCTTTCGCCCGACATCTCCGGCAGCGTCGACACCGCCCGCTTGTGGCGCAGCAGCGACTTCGGTGTCATCAGGATCAGCGGCTTGCGGAAGTCGCGCTTCAGCTGCCGGCGCAGGATATGGAAATAGTTGGCCGGCGTGGTGACGTTGGCGACCTGCATATTGTCTTCCGCGCAGAGCTGCAGGAAGCGCTCCAGCCGCGCCGACGAGTGCTCCGGCCCCTGGCCCTCATAGCCATGCGGCAGCAGGCATACGAGACCCGACATGCGGAGCCACTTGCGCTCGCCCGACGAGATGAACTGGTCGAACACGACCTGGGCGCCGTTGGCGAAGTCGCCGAACTGCGCCTCCCAGAGCGTCAGCGCCTTGGGCTCGGCCAGGCTGTAGCCGTATTCGAAGCCGAGCACCGCCTCTTCCGAGAGCATCGAGTTGATGACCTCGTAGCCGGCCTGCGCCGCCGAGAGATTGTTGAGCGGAATGTAGCGGGTCTCGTCGCGCTGGTCGTAAAGCACCGAATGGCGCTGCGAGAAGGTGCCGCGTTCCGAATCCTGGCCGGAAAGCCGGATCGGATTGCCGTCGAGCAGGATGGCGCCGAAAGCCAGCGCCTCGGCCGTCGACCAATCGATGCCTTCGCCCGACTCGATCGCCTGGCGGCGGTTTTCGAGGAAGCGCAGGATGGTCTTGTGCGCCTCGAAGTCCTTCGGCACCTCGGTCAGCTTCTTGCCGATCTCCTTCAGCGTGCGCACCGGCACGGCGGTCTTGCCGCGCCGCTGTTCGTCCTGGTTGTCGGCGGTGCGAAGGCCCGACCACGCGCCGTCCAGCCAGTCGGCCTTGTTGGGCTTGTAGTGCTGGCCGACTTCCCATTCGGCTTCCAGATGCGCGCGCCAGTCGGCCCGCATCTTGTCGACTTCGGCCTGGGTGACGTGGCCTTCGGCGATCAGCCGGTCGGCATAGATCTGCACCACCGTCTTATGGCTGCGGATGTTGCGGTACATGATCGGCTGGGTGAAGGACGGTTCATCGCCCTCATTGTGGCCGAAGCGGCGGTAGCAGAACATGTCCACCACCACCGGCTTGTGGAACTTCATGCGGAATTCGGTCGCAACCTTCGCGGCATGCACCACCGCTTCCGGATCGTCGCCATTGACGTGGAAGATCGGCGCCTCGATCATCTTGGCCACATCGGACGGATAGGGCGAGGAGCGCGAGAAGCGCGGATTGGTGGTGAAACCGATCTGGTTGTTGATGATGAAATGCAACGTGCCGGCGACGCGATGCCCGCGCAGGCCCGACAGGCCGAGGATTTCCGCGATCACGCCCTGGCCGGCAAAGGCGGCGTCGCCGTGCAAAAGCAGCGGCATGACCTTGGCGCGCTCAGACAGCGGCACGATCTCGCCGCGCTCACGGCCGGACAACTGATCCTGCTTGGCGCGCGCCTTGCCCATCACGACAGGGTCGACGATTTCCAGATGCGAGGGATTGGCCGTCAGCGACAGGTGCACCTTGTTGCCGTCGAACTCGCGGTCCGACGAGGCGCCGAGGTGATACTTGACGTCGCCCGAGCCTTCGACTTCGTCGGGAGCCGCCGAGCCGCCCTTGAATTCGTGGAAGATGGCGCGGTGCGGCTTGGCCATTACCTGGGAGAGCACGTTGAGGCGGCCGCGATGCGCCATGCCGAGCACGATTTCCTTCAGGCCGAGCTGGCCGCCGCGCTTGACGATCTGTTCCAGCGCCGGGATCAGCGACTCGCTGCCATCGAGGCCGAAACGCTTGGTGCCCTTGTACTTGACGTCGATATATTGCTCGAAGCCCTCGGCCTCGACCAGCTTCGACAGGATCGCCTTCTTGCCGGTGGCGGTGAAGGTGATCTCCTTGTCGGCGCCTTCGATGCGCGCCTGGATCCAGGCCTTCTCTTCCGGGTCGGAGATGTGCATGAACTCGACGCCGAGCGTCGAGCAATAGGTGCGGGTCAGGATATCCAGCATCTGCCGGATGGTGCCGAATTCGAGCCCAAGCACGTTGTCGAGAAAGATCGGTCGGTCGTAATCGGCTTCGGTGAAGCCATAATTCTCCGGCGACAGCTCGTTATAGTCCTCGAGCGGCTTGGCGATGCCGAGCGGGTCGAGATTGGCGTGCAGGTGGCCGCGCATGCGGTAGGCGCGGATCATCATGATGGCGCGCACGGAATCGCGCGTCGCCTGGTGCACGTCGGCGTCGGAAAGCACCGCGCCGTTGACGACGGCTTTTTCCTTGACCTTCTTTTCGATCGCCTTTTCGACCAGACCCCAATTGCCGTCGAGCGCCGAGACCAGCTCGCCATTGGCCTGCAGCGGCCAGGAAGGCTTCGCCCAGGACGCGCCCTTGGCGTTCTTGCGGACATCGCCCGCGTCATCCTTCAGCGCCGCGAAGAAATCCTGCCACTCCGGATCGACGGAGGCGGGATTGTCCTCATAGGCCGCATAGAGCGCGTCGATGTAATCGGCATTGCCGCCATAGAGGAATGAGGTGAGCGAGAATTGGTCGTTGGCCTGATCTTGTCTTGCCATTTTCGTCTGCGGAGCCTGGCTCCGTCTCCTTTTTGGAGCGAATAGTGAGTAGCGAATAGCGAGTAGGGACTGCCCGGATCGCGCTGCTACTCTGTTTTTCCTATTCGCTATTCGCTACTCACTATTCGCTACTCACTTAACCCTTGATCGCCTCGACCAGCGTCGTGCCGAGCCGCGCCGGCGACGGTGACACCTTGATGCCGGCCGATTCCATCGCCGCGATCTTGTCTTCCGCGCCGCCCTTGCCGCCGGAGATCACCGCGCCCGCGTGGCCCATGGTGCGGCCGGCCGGCGCCGTGCGCCCGGCGATGAAGCCCGCCATCGGTTTCTTGCGGCCGCGCTTGGCTTCGTCCTTGAGGAACTGCGCGGCGTCTTCCTCGGCCGAGCCGCCGATCTCGCCGATCATGATGATCGACTTGGTCTCGTCGTCGGCGAGGAACATCTCCAGCACGTCGATGAATTCGGTGCCCTTGACCGGGTCGCCGCCGATGCCCACCGCTGTGGTCTGGCCGAGGCCGACATTGGTGGTCTGGAAGACTGCCTCATAGGTAAGCGTTCCCGAGCGCGAAACAACGCCGACCGAGCCCTTGCGGAAGATGTTGCCGGGCATGATGCCGATCTTGCATTCGTCGGGCGTCAGCACGCCCGGGCAGTTCGGGCCGATCAGCCGCGAGGTGGAGCGGTCGAGCCGCGCCTTGACCTTGACCATGTCCATCACAGGAATGCCTTCGGTGATGCAGACGATGAGCGGGATCTCGGCCTCGATCGCCTCGATGATGGCTTCGCCGGCTCCCGCAGGCGGCACGTAGATGACGGAAGCGTTGGCGCCGGTCTTTGCCTTGCCTTCGGCGACGGTGGCGAAGATCGGCAGGGTCTCGCCCTTGGAACCGGTCCAGGTCTCGCCGCCCTTCTTCGGATGGATGCCGCCCACCATCTTGGTGCCGTGATAGGCCAGCGCCTGCTCGGTGTGGAACGTGCCGGTCTTGCCGGTCAGGCCTTGGACCAGCACCTTGGTGTTCTTGTCGACGAGAATGGACATGGGTGGGAACGCCTCTGAATTCAGCGATTACAAGAAAGGATTGACGGCCCGGACCGAGCCATAGACCTGGTTGTGGTTGAGATCCTCGGTGTAGAAAATCGGCGCGCCGGCCCGTTCCGCGGCTGCAAGCAATGCCGCGTCGTAATATTTGAGTTGATAGCGACGCGCGAGATGAAGCCCCGCGATGACATAGGCCTGATCGACCGGGACAAAAGGAAGCGTACCGAGAAAGACCAGCCATTGGTCGACCACAGCATCGGCCGAGACCGACTTCCGCCTTGCCACATTGGCGAACTCTGCCAAGGTCTGGCCAGAGACGCCGAACACGGTCCCGAGGACAAGGCCTTGCGCGATATCGTGGCGGCGAGGATCACTCGTCCTCTCCGAAGCCGCGTACAGGAGGACGTTCGAGTCGAGAAAGCATTCTATCCTCTCGTTCGGCATAGATCTCGTCCCGGTTCCATTTGTATGCAGGGCCTAGATCGAGCGGCGATTCTTTCATCAACCTGCGCATGCCTTCCCGCGCCCAGGCGATCCGGTCTTCCTGCTCGACCTCATGCGCGAGCAGCGTGCGAATAAGGGCATTGAGCGTCGTCTGGCGACGCCCAGCGAGGCTGCGCGCCTTTTCAAGGAGGGCCTCGTCAATGGCCAAGGTGACGTTCTTCATTGTCCGTCTCCACATAAATACACAGGTACAATATGTGTGATTATGTGTGGCCCTTCAACCGTCCTGATCTCCATCGCTCAGCCTTCCTTCATCTCGGAAGGCGGAACGCGCCGGTAGAGGCCGCTCACCATGTCTTGCCATGCATCGCTGCCGGCGGGCTTGAACTGAAGTTTCATGCGGTAGGCGTCAGCGCCGTCAAAGCTGTACGCCATGCGCGCGGCGCCGCGCGGCGACGACCGTTCCAGCATCAGCTCGTTGCCGTTCCACCTGCCGGTAGCCGGCGACATCGGCACGAACCCCATCGAGTCGAACTGATGCATGGTGACGAGGCCGCTCTGCTGGTCGAAGCCGAACACATTATGCGCGCCGAACGAGACGGTGCCGTCGCGGCGCTGGCGATAGCGCTGCACCACGAACAAGCCGCCGAACTCAGCCTCGGCCTGCAGTTCTGACGTTGCCGTGCCGGCATCGGTCCATTGCGTGGCCGCGACCTCTTCCTCGCCGCGCCACGCGCCGACCAGCGCCTGCAGGCGTTGGTGACCGTCAGAGAGGGAAGAGAAGGGTGACGCGTTCATGGCTCAGAGCCGCTTCAGGTCGGTGACGGTGAGGTCACTCCGGGCGTTGCCGGTGTTCAAGGTCGTCGCCGGCTCGAACATCAGCACCACCGGCTCCTTCGTCAGCGAACGCGGCCGGTGCTCGACGCCGCGCGGCACGACGATGAAATCGCCCTCGCCAAGCTCGACCGGCCCGTCGCGGAAATCGATGGCGATCCTGCCGCGCAGCACCAGGAAGGCCTCGTCCTCATTGTCATGCGCATGCCAGTCGAAAACCTCGCCGAACTTGGCGACCTTGGCCTGGGCATCGTTGACGTCGCCGGCGATATGCGGATCGAAGACCTTGGTGATCGTCCGATCTGCCGCCTCGACCAGGTTTATCTTGCGCGGAGGCATCCGCTTAGCCCTTCACCGCCGCCACGATCTTCTTGGCCGCGTCGTCGAGGTCGTCGGCCGAGACGACGTTGAGGCCGCTGTCGTTGATGATCTTCTTGCCGAGCTCGGCGTTGGTGCCTTCCAGGCGCACCACCAGCGGCACCTTGAGGCCCACTTCCTTGACCGCGGCGATCACGCCCTCGGCGATGACGTCGCATTTCATGATGCCGCCGAAGATGTTGATCAGGATGCCTTCGACCGCAGGGTCCTTGGTGATGATCTTGAACGCCGCCGTGACCTTTTCCTTGGAGGCGCCGCCGCCGACGTCGAGGAAGTTAGCCGGCTCAGCACCATAGAGCTTGATGATGTCCGTCGTCGCCATGGCAAGGCCGGCGCCGTTGACCATGCAGCCGATATTGCCGTCGAGCGCGACATAGGCGAGGTCGTATTTCGACGCCTCGATCTCCTTCTCGTCCTCTTCGGTGGTGTCGCGCAATTCCATCACGTCCGGATGGCGGAACAGCGCGTTGTTGTCGAACGACACCTTGGCGTCGAGCACACGCAGATGCCCGTCCTTCATGACGATCAGCGGGTTGACCTCGAGCAGGCTCATGTCCTTCTCGACAAAGGCCTTGTAGAGGATCGGGAACAGCGTGCCGCCGTCCTTCGCCGCATCGCCGTCGAGCTTCAGCGCGGCATTGAGCTTCTTCACGTCGTCGGCGCTCACGCCCTTTTCCGGATCGATGGCAACGGTGACGATCTTTTCCGGCGTGTCGTGCGCGACCGTCTCGATGTCCATGCCGCCCTCGGTCGAGACGACGAAGGCGATGCGGCCGACCGAGCGGTCGACCAGGATCGACAGATAGAGCTCGCGCTCGATGTCGGCGCCGTCCTCGATATAGAGGCGGTTGACCTGCTTGCCGGCAGGTCCCGTCTGCTTGGTGACCAGCGTGTGGCCGAGCATCTCGTTGGCATTGGCGACGACTTCCGCCGCCGACTTCGCCAGCCGCACGCCGCCCTTGGCGTCGGGGCCGAGCTCCTTGAACTTGCCCTTGCCGCGGCCGCCGGCATGGATCTGGCTCTTCACGACATAGAGTGGACCGGGCAGCGCTTCTGCCGCCGCTTCCGCCTCGCCGGCTTTGAACACCGGAACGCCGCTTGCGACCGGCGCGCCAAACGTCTTCAGCAGCGCCTTGGCCTGATACTCATGGATGTTCATGCGCGTGGTCTCCGGGGGAAGGACGTTTTATTTGCCGGCGAGGTGCGGGGCGATCTTGGTGCAGGCCTCGGTGAGGCCCTGCACGGCCGCCACCGAATTGTCGAACATCTTCTGCTCAGCCTTGGAGAGATCGATCTCGATGACGCGCTCGACGCCGCCGGCGCCGATCACCACCGGGACGCCGACATAGGTATTCTTCACGCCATACTGGCCCGAGAGATGCGCGGCGCAGGGCAGCACGCGCTTCTTGTCCTTGAGATAGGATTCGGCCATCGCGATCGCGGAAGCCGCCGGCGCGTAATAGGCCGAGCCGGTCTTCAACAGGCCGACGATTTCGGCGCCGCCATCGCGGGTGCGCTGCACGATCTGGTCGAGCTTCTCCTTTGAGGTCCAGCCCATCTTGACGAGGTCGGGCAGCGGGATGCCCGAGACGGTCGAATAGCGGATCATCGGCACCATGGAATCGCCGTGGCCGCCGAGCACAAAGGCGGTGACGTCCTCGACCGAGACTTTGAACTCTTCGGCCAGGAAATAGCGGAAACGCGCGCTGTCGAGCACACCGGCCATGCCGACGACATGGCTGGTCGGCAGGCCGGAGAACTTCTGCAGCGCCCACACCATGGCGTCGAGCGGGTTGGTGATGCAGATGACGAAGGCCTTCGGCGCATATTTCTTGAGGCCGGCGCCAACCTGTTCCATCACCTTCAGGTTGATGCCAAGAAGGTCGTCGCGGCTCATGCCGGGCTTGCGCGGCACGCCGGCGGTGACGATGCAGACATCCGCGCCCTCGATGCCGGCATAGTCGTTGACGCCGGTCAGCCGGGAATCGAAGCCGTCGACCGGCGAAGACTGCGCGATGTCGAGACCCTTGCCCTGCGGAATGCCCTCGGCGATATCGAACAGCACCACGTCGCCGAGATCCTTGAGGCCGATCATATGGGCGAGCGTGCCGCCGATCATGCCCGAGCCGATGAGCGCTATCTTGTTGCGTGCCATGTGAGGATGTTTTCCTTTGTCTGTGACGAAGTCGTGACGGGCCGGAGGGGCCGAAAGGATGCGGGAAACCGCGAGATTTGGCCGCACCGAATAACTCCGGCGCGCAAGAAATTCAAACGATTATTTTGAGCCTAACGTTTTCAATCGGTTAGATGCACTGGGAATTACGTAAACGTCAAAGTTTATGAGCCGACTGAGGAGAATTTACACAATGAACGTCGAAATCAGAAGGCTTCATCCGGGCGATGACGCGGTTGTGACTTAAGCAGGGCACCGCTGAACGAAATTCAGGCTTACGCCTGCCTCACCTCTGCAGCCGCCACCTCCTTTTTTCGCCGTTCCGCCCAGCCGTCCAGCCAGTCGCGGCTCTGCATCTCGACCAGGCGCGAGGCTGTACGCTCGAATTCGAACACTTCCGTGCCGCGCTTGGCCGTATAAAGCCGTTCGGGCGGCGCCGCCGCGCTCATCACCAGCCGCATGCGGTGGTCGTAGAGCGTGTCGATCAAAAGGATGAAGCGCTTGGCCTCGTTGCGCTTGCCTTCGCCCAGCACCGGCACATGGTCGATGAAAACGGTCGAGAAGCGGCCGGCGATCGCCAGATAGTCGCGCGCGCCGAGCGGCTTTTCGCAGAGGTCGGCAAAGGAAAAGCGCGCCGCGTCGCCGGCGGCGCGCGGCACGACGAGCTGGCGGCCTTTCAGCGTCAGCGTCACCTCGCCGATCGGCTGGCCATGCGTCATCGCCTTCCAGGCCTCGTCGAGCGCGCGCTCGGCTGCGGCGTCGTCCGGCGTGACATAGACCGGCTGGCGGTTGAGCTTTTCCTGCCGGTAATCCTTCTCGGCATTCAGCGTCATCACATGTGCATTGCGCTCGAGCAGCGAGATGAACGGCAGGAAGAGCTGGCGGTTCAGCCCGTCGCGATAAAGGTTCTCCGGCGCTACATTGGAGGTGGCGACCAGCACCACGCCGTTGGCGAACAGCGCCGAGAACAGGCGCGACAGGATCATCGCGTCGGCGATGTCGGTGACGGAGAATTCGTCGAAGCACAGCACCCAGGCTTCATCGGCGAGCGCCCGCGCCACCGGCGGGATCGGGTCGTCTTCCTTGACGTCGCCATTCTTGCGCGCCTGCCGGTGCTTCTGGATACGATCCTGCACATCGGCCATGAAGTCGTTGAAATGCACGCGGCGCTTGCGCCGGACCGGCAACAGCTCGAAGAACATGTCCATCAGCATGGTCTTGCCGCGACCGACGCCGCCATGGATGTAGAGGCCCTTGACCGGCTCGCGCGGCTGACGCTTGGCCGCGAACAGCCAGCCCAGTGCGCTCGATTTATGCGCCAGCCTTTTGGCCGAGATCTCGTCTATCAACCGGTCGAGCGCAGCGACGATCCGCTCCTGCGCCGGGTCGCGCTCGGCCGCGCCGCTTTGGACGAGATGCTCGTAGCGCTGCCTGACGGTGGCGTGGGTCTGGATACCGTCGCGCAGGTGCATGGGTCCGGTCTTTTGCATTCTTTTGCGCGGAACGCCTGAGGAAAGGCCAGGGTGTGTTGAGCTTCAGGTCAGGCCGAGTCGAAAATGGCGGGTTCCAAGAACCGGAGCGGAGCGTACTTGAAGTACGTGAGCACCGGTCTACGCCGGCCATAGCCTTAATTCAACTACCACGCCACTCCTAAGTGCTTCGGCCGGCGAAGGCCGGAAGCGCAGGAAACCGGCATTTGCAGGCCGGCCTCACCTGAACATCAGCACACCCTCGCGTTATCTTGTAAGCGAGATAGGTTGCCCGTTGGAAGTCTGGCCGTCGAACTTTTCGCCGCCGGAGGAATAGAGCCTGGCCAGCGTGCCGCCGTTCTCGTCGTAAAGCGTCAGCTGCTTGCCGGCCACATTCCACGACTTGATGCCGTCGATCGGCGCCGGGCAGTGCAGCGGACCGGCGCGGTAGCCGGCGCCGAACTTGGTCTGCGGCGTCGCCACCTTGCAGCTCTGCCCGGAGACATTGACGTTCCAGACGCCGGCGACGCTGGCCGCGGTGAGATCGGTGGCGCCGGCGGGCGCCGTGCCGTCCGGCGGCAGCGACGCGACCTGAGTGTTCTTCGGAGCGGTCGGAAATTGCGAGGGATCGGCGGCGCCGGGGGAAGCCGGCGGCGGCAGCTGATTCTGCGTCACCGTGCCGGAGGGTGCCGGGGTCAGCGGTGTCGGCTGCTGGTCGTCCATCGACGAGAAGCGCGAAGTCGAGCAGCCGCTCGCAACGAGCGCGGCCAGCGATACGGCCACAAGGCCGGTCCTTGAAAAATGCATTTACCACCTCCGTCGGATCTGGCCGGGGGGAGCCATCCGCGTAATCTCCGCTTCACCAAGACGGCGAAGGTGGCAGAATTTCAACCCGATATGGTTAAAATAGGGTTTTCGAAATGGCTGTTGCAAATTTATCGCAGCGGAGGGCCACAGTCGGGAAGCCGCCGCTGAAAACCTTGTAATCTATTGAAATATCAATATTAAATTCTGGTGCTCGGCACGAACACATAACCATCCGGGCCGACGATGTAGCATTCGCGCAAGCCATGCGGCTTGTCGATCGAGCCGGCCAGCACGATGTGGCCGAGCGCGGCCGCCTTTTTCTCGACCGAGTCCGGATCGGCGCCGTAAAGGCGCAGTTCGATACCGGCCCCGCGAGTCTCGGCGCCTGCGGTGACGCCGATCATCGGATTGTCCAGATAGGAATGATCGGCGTGCAGCATGAAGATCGAGCCCAACAGCTCGATCGCCGCGAAATCCTCGTCGCCATAGATGATCCGGGCGCCAAGCACGTCGCGGCAGAAAGCCTCCATCGCCGTCAGGTCGGTAACCAACAGGTTGATGCCGACTCCAGGCGGCAGCGAGCGGCCGAAATCCTCCGCCTTCATCCACGGTGTCTTGGTTCGCTTCATTACCATGACGATCACCCCTGTCTGCCGATCCTAGACGAGCCCGGCTTCGGCCATTGGCATTCGGCGGCAAAATGCTTGCGCCAGGCCGGCGCGTCCTTATCTCAGGAGACGACACAAGCGGGCGGGAGACAGAATGGCCGCAAGGAAAGGAACCGCCAACCGCTACTACAGCGGGCCGCCCAGCGATCATTTCGACGGCGCCCTGTTCTTCAATCCCGGCGGCAAGCCGCCCGGGAGCTTCACCGATCTTCTCAAATGGCAATTCGGCGGCAGGCGGGCGAAATGGCCGGCTTCGGTTCCGAGCCCGTTTCCCCCGGCGAAGCCGGATAGACGGGTGGAAGGCAGCGCGCTGAGACTCACCATGGTCGGCCATGCTTCGCTTCTCATCCAGACGGCGGGGTTGAATATCCTGACCGACCCGGTCTGGTCGGAGCGCGCCTCGCCTTTCGCCTTCGCCGGGCCGAAGAGGGTCAATGCGCCGGGGATTGCCTTTGCTGACCTGCCGCCGATCGACCTGGTCCTGATCAGCCACAATCACTACGACCATCTCGACCTCGCCACGCTGAAGCGGCTGAGGGAGAGACACGATCCGCTGGTGATCGCGCCGCTCGGCAATGACGCCATCATCGGCCGCGCGGCGCCCGGCATGCGGCTCAGCGTGCATGATTGGGGCGACAGGCTCGATGCCGGCACGGCCGCCATCCATGTCGAACCGGCGCATCACTGGTCGGCGCGCGGCGGGAGCGACCGCCGCATGGCGCTGTGGGCGGGCTTCGTCATCGAGACGATGGCCGGCAATATCTATTTCGCCGGCGACACCGGCTTCCATGACGGCATCAACTACCGGCTGATGGCGCAAAAGCATGGCGGCTTCCGCCTCGCCATCCTGCCGATCGGAGCCTATGAGCCGCACTGGTTCATGGCGCCGCAGCACCAGAATCCGCAGGAGGCCGTTCAGGGCATGAAGCTGTGCAACGCCGCCTTCGCCGCCGGCTGCCACTGGGGCACCTTCCACCTCACGGACGAGCCGGTCGATGAGCCGGCCCGGAAACTGGCCGAGGCTTTGGCCGCCGAAGACCTGCCGCCGGAGCGTTTCCGTGCCATGCGACCGGGAGAGCTGTGGGACGTGCCGGCCATCTACAAAGGAACCCAAACCGGCCAAACGCGTTGATCGGACGACGCAAACCGCTGGAGCTTCCCCATGATCAGGTGGATCATCATCCTTCTCATCATCGCCGCCGCCGCGAGCCTGCTCGGCATGCCGGCTTTGGCAGGCGCGGCCGCTACCGGCGCGCGCATCCTCATCGGCATCGTGCTGATCATCTTCCTGCTGATCGTGCTCGGCGTCTTCGCGGTAACATAAGCGCGACCACTTGGTCGTCGCTGGCGCGACCACTTGGTCGTCGCTGGCGCGACCACTTGGTCGTCGCTGCACGACCGGTCGCTGCGCGGCCTCTTCTTCGTCGCCGCCAGAGCCACGCCGGACTGGTAATTCCCGCCCGTTTCCGCCATATAGCGCCCAACGGATTGGAACGACCGGTTAGATGGCAAGCAGCGCCCCCTTCGCCAAGATGAACGGCATCGGCAACGAGATCATCGTTGCCGATATGCGCGGCCGCGCCGATAAGGTGACGGCGGCGGCCGCGATCGCCCTCAATGGCGACGCGGCGACGAAGTTCGACCAGATCATGGCGATCCACGACGCGAAGACGCCGGGCACGGCCTATTATATCGACATCCTGAACTCCGACGGTACCAGCGCGCAGGCCTGCGGCAACGGCATGCGCTGCGTCGTGCAGGCTTTGGCCGCCGAGACGGGCAACAAGAGCTTCACCTTCGAGACCCGCGCCGGCGTCCTGAATGCGCAGGAGCATGCGGACGGTCTTATTTCGGTCGACATGGGCAAGCCGCGTTTCGGCTGGCAGGAGATCCCGCTGGCGGAAGAATTCCGCGACACCCGCATGATCGAGCTGCAGATCGGGCCGATCGACGCCCCGGTGCTGCATTCGCCCTCGGCGGTGTCGATGGGCAACCCGCACGCGATCTTCTGGGTCGACAACGACGTCTGGTCTTATGAGCTGGACCGCTTCGGCCCGCTGCTTGAGAATCATCCGATCTTCCCCGAGCGCGCCAACATCACCATTGCCCAGGTGACTTCGCCCGAAACCATGATCATCCGTACCTGGGAGCGCGGCGCCGGCCTCACCAAGGCCTGCGGCTCGGCGGCTTGCGCCGCCGCGGTCGCGGCGGCCCGCACCAGGCGCACCGGCCGCAGCGTCTCGCTGCTCGCGCCCGGCGGCGGCGAGCTCAATGTCGAATGGCGCGACGACGATCACGTCATCCTGACAGGTGCCGCCGAATGGGAATTTTCCGGCAGCTTCGATCCCTCGACCGGCGCCTGGGCCCGCGACACCGAAAGCGCCGCCTGATGTCCGCCCTTCAAAAAGGCGTGGTATCCCAAGCCTCCACCACGACAGGTATCGACGTCGTCACCTTCGGCTGCCGGCTGAACACCTATGAATCCGAAGTGATGCGCCGCGAGGCCGAAAGCGCCGGCCTGGGCGAGCTCAATGGCGGCGCCTTCATCTTCAACACCTGCGCCGTCACCGCCGAAGCGGTGCGCCAGGCCAAGCAGGCGATCCGCAAGGCCCGCCGCGAGAACCCTTCAGCCCGCATCATCGTCACCGGCTGCGCGGCCCAGACCGAGCCGCAGAATTTCGCCGCAATGGACGAGGTGGACCTGGTGCTCGGCAATGAGGAGAAGCTCAAGGCCAACTCCTACCGCGCGCTGCCCGATTTCGGCGTCAACGACACCGAGAAGGCGCGCGTCAACGACATTTTTTCGGTGCGCGAGACGGCAAGCCACATGGTCGACGCCATCGAGGGCCGCGCGCGCGCCTTCGTGCAGGTGCAGAATGGCTGCGACCATCGCTGCACCTTCTGCATCATCCCTTACGGCCGCGGCAACTCGCGCTCCGTGCCGATGGGCGCG
Organism: Mesorhizobium sp. CA5; assembly: GCF_020165105.1. NCBI lineage: Bacteria > Pseudomonadati > Pseudomonadota > Alphaproteobacteria > Hyphomicrobiales > Phyllobacteriaceae > Mesorhizobium > Mesorhizobium sp. CA5. The sequence continues at coordinate 52,144 of NZ_JAIUHJ010000030.1, forward strand.
GTGGTCGAGCAGGTCAAGCGCCTCGCCGGCAACGGCTATGCCGAGATCGTGCTGACCGGCGTCGACATGACCAGCTTCGGCGCCGACCTGCCGGGCGCGCCAAAGCTGGGAAAGCTGGTGAAGACGATCCTGCGCCAGGTGCCCGACGTGAAGCGGCTAAGATTGTCCTCCATCGATTCCATCGAGGCCGACGACGACCTGCTTGACGCCATCGCCACTGAACAGAGGCTGATGCCGCATCTGCATCTGTCGCTGCAATCGGGCGACGACATGATCCTGAAGCGCATGAAGCGCCGGCATTTGCGCGACCAGTCGATCCGCTTCTGCGAGGATGTGCGCAAGCTGCGTCCCGGCATCGTCTTCGGCGCCGACATCATCGCCGGCTTTCCGACCGAGACCGAGGCGATGTTCGAGAATTCGGAGAAAATCGTCGAGGAATGCGGCCTGACGCATCTCCACGTCTTTCCGTTCTCGCCACGCGAAAGCACGCCGGCCGCGCGCATGCCGCAGGTCCGCCGTGAAGTGGTGAAGGCGCGCGCCGCCAGGCTGCGCGCCGCCGGCGAGGCCGCCTATCGCCATCATTTGTCGTCGCTCTCCGGCACACGGCAATCGATCCTGGTCGAGCGCGACGGGCTCGGCCGCACCGAAGGTTTTACGCTGGCCGCGATCGACGCCGGCGCGCCCGGCGAGATCGTCGATGCCATGGTCGCCGGCCATGACGGCACCCGGGTGATTGCGGCCCCGCTTGCCGCGCAAGCCGCCTGAGAACTGCGAGACGTATGGCTGGTTTCTTCAAGAAGATATTTTCGTTCGGCAGGAAAGAGGTCGTCGAGGAGCGCGTCGACGAAGCGCTGCCGCCGATCAAGTGGGACGCGCTGGACGCGCTGAAGCCGGAGACTGGGCCTCAACAGGTTCCCGAAGAGCCGAAGCCCGAGCCTGCTCCATCCATCCCGCCGGTGCCAGAGCCCACCATTCCCGCCGAGCCGGAACCGCTGCCGCAGCCTGAGCCGGAAGAAGAGCCGCAGCCGGCGCCCGAGAAGCCGGAGCCGCCGGCCCCCGAGGAAGTGCCGCCGGCAAAACCCGAGCCTCAACCTGCGCCGACGCCCGAACCTGCTCCGCAGGAAGTGCCCGCACCTGCGCCGACGCAACCTGACATCGAGCCTTCGCGTCCAGAACCGCTGCCTGAGCAGCCACCGGTCGAAGTGCCGACGCCGCCTGCCGAAGTCCCGGTCGAAACGCCAGTGCCCATCGAGGTGCCACCAGCGGCGCCGCCCTCTGTGGAACCATCCGCCGAAGCCGTAGCGGAAATCGCGCCTCCTATTCGACAGCCCGCGCCCGTCGAGCTGCAGCCGATCCATGCCGAGGTCGCACCGGAGCCGGAGGCTTTGCCGTCGCCGCCGACACCCGCGCCCTCTGCCGGCAAGGTAACGGTCTCAAAAAAGGTCGAGCAGAAGGCCGAGCCGGTGAAGGCGCCGGAGCCGGCGCCGCGGCGCTCCTGGTTCCAGCGCATGCGCGAAGGGCTTGCCCGCTCATCGCGCGAGCTTACCGGCAACATCGCCGGCGTCTTCACCAAGCGCAAATTGGACGAGGACACGCTGCAGGACCTGGAGGACGTGCTGATCCGCGCCGATCTTGGCCTGGAAACCGCGCTGCGCGTCACCGATTCGCTTGCCTCCAGCCGCTACGGCCGCGACGTCTCCGACGTCGAAGTCCGCGCCGTGATGGCGGCGGAGGTGGAGAAGGTGCTGGCGCCGGTCGCCAGGCCGCTCGAGCTCGACCTCAGCCACAAGCCGCATGTCGTCCTGGTCGTCGGCGTCAACGGCACCGGCAAGACCACCACCATCGGCAAGCTGGCCGCCAAGCTCACCGATGGCGGCCTCAAGGTGATGCTGGCCGCCGGCGACACGTTCCGCGCCGCCGCGATCGAGCAGCTCAAGATCTGGGGCGAGCGCACGAAATCGCCGGTCATCGCCTCCAAGCTCGGCGCCGATGCGGCGGGCCTCGCCTATGACGCCTTCGAGAAGGCGAAGGAGGCCGGCTCCGACGTGCTGATCATCGACACGGCCGGGCGCCTGCAGAACAAGACCGAGTTGATGGCCGAGCTGGAGAAGATCGTGCGCGTGCTGGGCAAGCTCGATCCCGAAGCGCCGCACACGGTGCTGCAGACGGTCGATGCCACCACCGGCCAGAACGCGCTGAACCAGGTCGAGATCTTCCGCAACGTCGCCGGCGTCAACGGCCTGGTGATGACCAAGCTGGACGGCACGGCGCGCGGCGGTATTCTGGTGGCGATCGCCGCCAAGCACCGGCTGCCGGTCTATTTCATCGGCGTCGGCGAGCAGGTCGACGACCTTGAACCCTTTTCCGCCAGCGAGTTCGCGAGAGCCATCGCCGGCGTGGCTTGAACAAGGCGCGATCCTGCAAGGCCGCCTGCTTTTCGGCCAGATCGTGCGTAAGAAGGACTTTTATGAACATCATCGAGCGCGACCCGTCCGATCCACGCCGCAAGCCGGTCAACCCCGGCTTGAAGTTCCTGCTCGAGCTTGGCCCTGGCCTGGTGTTCTTCTTCACCACCATTCGCGGCGAGTGGCTGGCCGAGAAATTCCCGGTGCTCGCCCATCTCGGCGAGCCGATCCTGATCGCCACCGCCTTCTTCATGGTCGCGACGGCGCTCTCGCTCGGCGTCTCCTGGCTGCTCACGCGCAGCCTGCCGCTGATGCCGCTGGTCTCGGCGATCGTCGTCTTCGTCTTCGGCGCGCTGGCGCTTTACCTGCAGGACAAGACCTTCGCCTTCATGAAGCCGACGATCATCAATTCGCTGTTCGGCGTCACGTTGCTCGGCGGGCTGCTGTTCGGCCGCTCGCTGCTCGGCTACGTCTTCGATTCCGCCTTCCAGCTCGATGCCGAGGGCTGGCGCAAGCTGACCTTCCGCTGGGGCCTGTTCTTCCTGTTCCTCGCCGTGCTCAATGAGGTCGTGTGGCGCAACTTTTCCGAGGCGACCTGGCTTTATTTTAAGGTCTGGGGCACGATCCCGATCACTTTGCTGTTCACCTTCAGCCAGATGCCGCTGATCATGCGCCACTCGCTGGAGGAAAAAGCCAAGGAAGAGAAGGCCGGGAATTAAAGCAATTCCAGGAAAGAGTGCAGCGGTTTCCGTCCGGAATTGCGCCAGAATGAGGGGCAGCATGGAATTCCTCACCACGCATGACGAGCTGAGGACGATCTACAAGACGCCCCGGCCGACCGACGGCTCTATCCGCAAGGAGCTCAAAGTCCTCGACGGCCATTGCCGATCCTTCATCGGCAAGAGCCCCTTCGTGCTGATCGGCTCCTCCGACGGCGCCGGCAATGCCGACGTGACGCCGAAAGGCGACAAGCCCGGCTTCACCGCCATCCTCGACAACGCCACCATCGCCATCCCCGACCGTCCAGGCAATAACCGGCTGGACACGCTGGATAACATCATCCGCAACCCATCGGTCGGACTGCTCTTCCTCATTCCCGGCATGAACGAGACGCTACGCGTCAATGGCGACGCCCGCATCACTGTCGACCCGACCTTGCGCGAACGGCTGGCCGTCGACGGCAAGGAGCCGCAGAGCGTGATCCTGGTGACGGTCAAGGCCGCCTATATGCACTGCGCCAAGGCCTTCATGCGCTCCGATCTGTGGAAGCCGGAGACCTGGTACGACCGCGCGACCCTGCCGACCCTCGGCCAGATCATCCGCGACCAGCTGGCGCTCAGCGAAAGCGCCGGCGAGATCGACCGCGAGCTGGACGACGATTACCGCCAGACCATGTGGTAGGCTTGCCGGACGACTCAACCCTTCGTCCGGCTCTCCCTTGATCGAGATCATCGCCATATCGGGCAGCCTGCGCGCCGCCTCGACCAACTCGGCCCTGGTTGCCGCATTGGCCACCAATGCCCCCGCGGCCTGCCGTGTCCAGGTCTATGATGGCCTCGGCCGCTTGCCGATCTTCAACCCCGACGACGAGGGCGAGCGCACGCCGCCCGAAGCGGCTCAGTTGATCGAGATGATCACCCGCGCCGACGGCGTCATCGTCTCCTGCCCGGAATATGCGCATGGCGTGCCGGGCGGCATGAAGAATGCGCTCGACTGGCTGGTCTCGCGCGACGCCGCCGTCGGCAAGCCGGCGATGCTGGTCCACGCCTCGCCCCGCTCGCTCTATGCGCGGGCAGCGCTTGCCGAGATCATGCGGACGATGTCCTTCGCGATGGATGAGGAGAGGACGTTGGAGATCGCGCTGCTGGGCAAGAAGCCGGCGGAGGTGGAGGCGATCCTCAGCGAGGATGCGAACCGGGAGGCGATGCGCGGTGCGGTGCGGGATTTTGTGGAATTTATACGCGGGCGGTGAGTGGCGCCGCTTTCCCTTCTCCCCTTGTGGGAGAAGGTGGATCGGCGCGCAGCGCCGAGACGGATGAGGGGTGTTCCAGCGGAGTGAGGCGCTGGTGTCTTCTGCTTCGATCTGGGAACTATTGACGTATCGCCAAGCTGGAACACCCCTCATCCGACCTCGCTTCGCGAGGCCACCTTCTCCCACAAGGGGAGAAGGAGGAAGCTACCCCTTCCGCCGCGTCTCGACATCGGTCTTGCCGACATACCAGTCGCGGGCATTGACCTCCTCGAACACCACCCAGACGTCGTCGTTGCCGAGCCCGGTGGCGTCCATGATGGCCGCAGTCACCTTCTTGGCGATGTCAGCCTTCTTGCCGGCCGGATCGGCGGCGATCACTTCCTTGACGATGCGGATGTTGACGAACGGCATTTTTCTCTCCCGCTGATATGCCTCGCTGTCAGTACGTCTTGGCCCCGTTCACCATGAGCCGCACCATGTAGAGCGAGGTGGTGCCGGCGATGTAGAGGCAGTTGAGTTTGTTGCCGCCGAACACGCAGTTGGCGGTCACCTCCGGCACCTTCACTTTGCCGATCAGCGTGCCGTCGGGGTCGTAGCAATGGATGCCGTCGGCGGCACTTGTCCAGATGCGTCCGTCCGCGTCGAGCCGGAAGCCGTCGAACAGGCCGGCGGTGCAGTCGGCGAACACCTTGCCGCCGGAAACCTTCTTGCCGTGCTTGCCGACATTGAAGACGCGCATATGCGCCGGATTCTTCTCGCCATGCGTGCGGCCGGTGTCGACGACATAGAGCAGGCTTTCGTCGAGCGAGAAGGCGAGCCCGTTCGGCCGCACCATGTCGGTGATAACCGCCTCGACATCGCCGGTCTCGGGATCGACGCGATAGACATTGCAGGCGCCGATCTCGCTTTCGGCCTTGTCGCCCTCATAGTCGGTGTCGATGCCGTAGCTCGGATCGGTGAACCAGATCGAGCCGTCGGAGCGCACCACCACGTCGTTGGGCGAGTTCAGCCGCTTGCCTTTCCATTTGTCGGCGATGGTAGTGACCGAGCCGTCGAACTGCGTCCGGCTGACGCGGCGGCCGGAATGCTCGCAGGTCACAAGCCGGCCCTGCCGGTCGACCGTGTTGCCGTTGGAATTGCCGGACGGCTGGCGGAACACGCTGACGCTCCCGTCGGTCTCGTCATAGCGCAACATGCGGTTGTTCGGGATGTCGGACCAGACGACATAGCGGCCGGCGGCGAACCAGGCCGGTCCTTCCGCCCAGCGGCAGCCGGTGAACAGCTTCTCCACCTGTGCGTTGCCGTTGAACAGGCGCGCGAAGCGCGGATCGAGAACTTCGTAATAGTCTGCGGCCGCCATCAATTTCCTCCCAGCATCACGTGACGCGCGGATCAAGCCAGCCCGCAGCCGTTCTGGCAAGACGGCACGCCAGCAATTTGTATGACAAAACGGATGAGAACTGCGTGAAGCGGACCGGTCTTGTATGCCACGCTGGACGCATGGCCCGTTAGCTTGCGGTTAACCGGCTATGCGCTGGTTGCAATGGTGCATTGCAACATCTTTCTTTTGCAACGCACCATTCCTATGTCATGCTCGCAATCGTCAGGGAGGAACAACCGGCCGCGCCAATGCGGCATGAAAGGAACCCTGTCATGTTCGACAATCTTGTCTCCCGCGCCCGCGCCAGCATCGCCAAGCGCCGTCACTACAACCGCCTCGTCGCCGAAATCGAGAACCTGTCCAGCCGCGATCTCGCCGATCTGCGCGCCGACCGTTCGGAAATGCTCTACCAGATCCACAAGCAGATCTACGGCTGAGCTTCGACGCTTTCGTCATCCTCGGGCTTGACCCGAGGATCCATGCCGTGACCTTCGAGCGCCGCAGCGGTGCAGGCACGCGCGCCCACAAGCGCCAGTCGAAGCGACGCAGCGCAGACCCTAGAATCCATTCCGTTACGTTGATCGTAGAACCCCGCGGTCAAGAACCCTAGAATGACGACGGACGGGAGGCGCCTCAGCCCGGCGCCGACAGCGCTTTCTCGATCTGCGGCAGCAGCAGGTCCCGCGCCGACTCCGGCGTCAGCGGCCCGACATGCTTGTAGGCGATTTTGCCGTCCTTGCCAATAACGAAGGTTTCCGGCACGCCGTAGACGCCCCAGTCGATCGCCGCGCGTCCGGCCGGATCGACGCCGATCGCCTGATACGGATTGCCGAGCTCGCCAAGGAAGCGGCGGGCGTTTTCCGGCTGGTCCTTGTAGTTCAGCGCGGCGAGCGTGAAGCGCTTGTCCTGCGACAGGCCCAGCAGCACCGGATGCTCCTCGCGGCACGGCGCGCACCAGGACGCGAACACGTTGACCAGCGTCACCTTGCCGGTAAAGTCTTTTGACGCGAGTCCCGGCAGGCTCTTCCCTTCGAGCGGCGGCAAGTCGGTCTGCGGCGCCGGCAGGCCGATCAGCGCCGAGGGGATTTCCGAGGTGTCGCGGCCCGAGAGAAGTTGCGACAGGAACAGCCCCGCCAACCCCAGGAACACCAAGAGCGGCAGAAGCACAAACAGGCGGCGGTGCGGCGCTTCGGTTTCGAGGCTCACGGCTTGACGGCCTTGTCGGAACGCCGCCGCACCCCGGCCGCTTCAAGTGCCGCAAGCTCACGCCTGCGCGCCCGCTGGTCGAGCAGGATCCAGCCGATCAGTCCGGCCAGCACAACGGCGGTGATGGCATAGGCGGCAGTGACGAACAGGGCGTGCGCGCTCATAGCGACCGCTCCCTGCTCGTAGCCATGTCAACCGTTCCGATCATGTCTTTCCATAACCCCGCGTCGGCCGGTCCGCAATTTGCCGCGGTGCCGCAGTGAGGCAACGTCTTCGTCGCCTCAATCCGTCCCGTGCCGCAACGCCAGCGCTGCCGCCAGTGGACCGAGCACCGCAAGAAACAGCGTCAGCGCGGCAAGAATGAGGAAAGGCTGCAGGAACGGCGCCGGAGCGGCCACCGCGCCATAGCTTGCCGAAACGCCGAAGATCAGCACCGGAATGGTCAAAGGCAGCACCAGCACCGAAATAAGCAATCCGCCGCGCGGCAGCGCCACCGCCACCGCGGCGCCTGCCGCGCCGATGAAGGTGATGGCCGGCGTGCCGACGAGAAGCGTGAGCGCCGTGGCGCCGATGCCCAGCGGCGCCATATTCATGAACAGGCCGAGCAGAGGTGCCGCGACCACCAGCGGCAGCACGCTGCCCGTCCAGTGCGCCAGGCATTTCGTCAGCACCGTCAGCGCCAGCATATGGCGGTCGCCGTTCAGCACCAGGAGATCCAGCGAGCCGTCCTCACGGTCGGCCTGGAAGAGGCGGTCGAGCCCGAGCAGGCAGGCAAGCAGGGCGGCGATCCACAGGATGGCCGGGCCGATGCGCGACAGGAGGTTGAGATCGGGACCGACGCCGAACGGGATGGTGACGATGACGGCGAGGAAAAAAATCACGCCGATCAGTGCCCCGCCGCCGGCACGGATGGAAAGGCGCATGTCGCGGAGGAAGAGGGCTAGCATGATTTGAGATGCCCGCGCCCAGGCCCCCCTCTCTGGCCTGCCGGCCATCTCCCCCTCAAGGGGGGAGATTGGATGTCGCCTCGGCTTTCGCCAATCTCCAGCGTAGCAAGGCAAATGGGGCGCCTGAGCTGCTGATCTCCCCCCTTGAGGGGGAGATGCCCGGCAGGGCAGAGGGGGGTGCCTCGCGCCGACATCAATCGCCCATCCTCAACACCTTCGCCCCTTCCAGCCCCAGCGGCAGATGCGTCGCCGCAACCACGATCCCCCCATCGTCAAGATGGCCCCGCATCAGCCCCGCGAACCGTTCCTCCGAAGCTTTGTCCAACCCCGCCGTCGGCTCGTCCAAGAGCCAGACGGGCCGACGGCTGACCAAAAGCTTGGCGATCGACGCGCGTCGCCTCTGCCCCGTCGATAGATAGCCGAAGGGCAGATGCCCGAGACCGCCGAGCGCCACCGTCTCCAGCGCCTCTTCGACGTCCAGCCCCGGCTCGCCCTGGAAGGCGCACCAGAAGCCGAGATTCTCCTGGACGCTGAGCGCCGTCTTCATTGCGTTGAGATGGCCGAGATAATGCGAAGCCGAGGCGACCGTCGGGAAAGCCTCGCCGCCGCCCTCGACAAGCACCTTGCCTCCGGCGGCCGGCAGCAGCCCGGCGACGATTCTCAGCAGCGTCGATTTGCCCGCGCCGTTCGGCCCGGTGACGATGAGCGCCTCGCCTTTTTCCAGCGCGAAGCCGATATTGGAGAAAACCGTCTCGCCGCCGCGCTCGCCGCCCAGATTTTCGGCGATCAGCCGCATTCTTGCCCGTCCCGAAAGCACCGTTTCGCGGCGCTTGCCGCCTCACGCAAATTCGTCTTTCGACTGTCTAGAACTATTCCGGGAAATTCTCTATATGCGGTTCATCCGTGCCAGCGGTCGGCGCGGGATCAGAATTAGCGCCGAACCAGCGCACGCGCCGCCTTGAACGGCTCGGGTTGCTTGGGAGCGGACAGCGGAAATGGCCGTACCCGCACCTTTGCGCGTGATTGCATGCCAACGGCGTCCGTTCCCTTTCAGGCTGAACAGACAAGGACGGATCGCCGTGACGAAATCCCTCGACAGTTTCAATTGCCGCCGCACCCTGACCGCAGGTGGCGCGGACTATGTTTATTTCGACCTCGTTGAGGCCGAGAAGAACGGCCTCACCGGCATCGCCCGGCTGCCTTATTCGATGAAGGTGCTGCTGGAGAACCTGCTGCGCAACGAGGATGGCCGCTCGGTTACCAGGGAATCAATCCAGGCGGTCGCCGCCTGGCTGACCGACAAGGGCACCGCCGGCGTCGAGATCGCCTATCGCCCGGCCCGCGTGCTGATGCAGGATTTCACCGGCGTTCCGGCCGTCGTCGACCTCGCCGCCATGCGCGACGGCATCAAGGCGCTCGGCGGCGACCCGGAAAAGATCAATCCACTGGTGCCGGTCGATCTCGTCATCGACCACTCCGTCATCGTCGACGAGTTCGGCACGCCGATGGCCTTCGCGCGCAATGTCGAGCTCGAATATGAGCGCAACGAAGAGCGATACAGATTCCTCAAATGGGGCCAGCAGGCCTTCCGCAATTTCCGGGTCGTGCCGCCCGGCACCGGCATCTGCCACCAGGTCAACCTCGAATATCTCGGCCAGGTCGTGTGGACCAATTCGGAGGACGGCGAAACCGTCGCCTATCCCGACACCTGCGTCGGCACCGATTCGCACACCACCATGATCAACGGTCTCGGCGTGTTGGGCTGGGGCGTCGGCGGCATCGAGGCCGAGGCCGCGATGCTCGGCCAGCCGGTCTCCATGCTTTTGCCCGAGGTCATCGGCTTCCGCCTCACCGGCAGGCTCAAGGAAGGCGTCACCGCCACCGACCTGGTGCTCACCGTCACCCAGATGCTGCGCAAGAAGGGCGTCGTCGGCAAGTTCGTCGAGTTCTTCGGCCCCGGCCTTTCCAACATGACGCTGGCCGATCGGGCCACCATCGGCAACATGGCGCCGGAATATGGGGCGACCTGCGGCTTCTTCCCGGTCGATTCGGAGACCATCCGCTATCTGACCATGTCCGGCCGCGACGAGAACCGCATCGCGCTGGTCGAAGCCTATTCCAAGGCGCAAGGCATGTGGCGCGACGTCGGCTCGGCCGATCCGATCTTCACCGACCTGCTCGAGCTCGACCTCGGCGACGTCGTGCCGTCGATGGCCGGCCCGAAGCGCCCGGAAGGCCGCGTCGCCCTGCAGGACATCCCCGCCGGCTTCGCCAAGGCGATGGAGACCGAATACAAGAAGGCCGCCGAGATTTCCAAGCGCTACGCCGTCGAAGGCACCGATCACGATCTTGGCCATGGCGACGTCGTCATCGCAGCCATCACCTCCTGCACCAACACCTCTAACCCGAGCGTGCTGATCGGCGCAGGCCTCTTGGCCCGCAACGCCAACCGCCGCGGCCTGAAGCAGAAGCCGTGGGTGAAAACCTCGCTCGCTCCCGGCAGCCAGGTGGTGGCCGAATATCTCGAAAAGTCCGGCCTGCAGAAGGAGCTTGACCAGATCGGCTTCAACCTGGTCGGCTTCGGCTGCACCACCTGCATCGGCAATTCCGGCCCGCTGCCGGCGCCGATCTCGAAGACCATCAACGACAAGGGCCTGATCGCCGCGGCCGTGCTTTCCGGCAACCGCAACTTCGAAGGCCGCGTCTCTCCGGACGTGCAGGCGAACTACCTCGCTTCGCCGCCGCTCGTGGTCGCGCATGCGCTGGCCGGCACGGTGACCAGGGATCTGACGACCGAGCCGCTCGGCGAGGGCAGCGACGGCAGGCCGGTCTATCTCAAGGACATCTGGCCGACATCGTCCGAGATCCAGGAGTTCATCGAGAAGAACGTCACCCGCGAGCTGTTCGCCCGCAAATATGCCGACGTCTTCAAGGGCGACGCCTATTGGCAGAAGGTCAAGGTACCGGAAGGCCAGACTTACGCCTGGGACGACCACTCGACCTATGTGCAGAACCCGCCCTATTTCGCCGGCATGGGCCGCGCCTTCGGCAAGATCGGCGACATCAAGGGCGCGCGGGTGCTCGGTCTCTTCGGTGACAAGATCACCACCGACCACATCTCGCCGGCCGGTTCGATCAAGGCCGCTTCGCCGGCCGGCAAGTATCTCACCGAGCATGGCGTCGGCGTCGCCGACTTCAACCAGTACGGCACGCGGCGCGGCAATCATGAGGTGATGATGCGCGGCACCTTCGCCAACATCCGCATCCGCAACCACATGCTGGGCGAGAACGGCCGCGAAGGCGGCTACACGATCCACTATCCTTCGAAGGAGGAGATGTCGATCTACGACGCCGCCATGAAATACAAGCAGGAAGGCGTGCCGCTGGTGATCTTCGCCGGCGTCGAATACGGCAACGGCTCCTCGCGCGACTGGGCGGCCAAGGGAACGAATCTCCTTGGTGTCCGCGCCGTCATCGCCCAGTCCTTCGAGCGCATCCACCGCTCCAATCTGGTCGGCATGGGCGTCATCCCCTTTGTCTTCGAGGACGGCACCTCATGGGCCTCGCTCAATTTGAAGGGCGACGAGCTGGTCGAGATCGACGGCCTGGACACGATCAAGCCGCGCCAGAAGATGGTCGCCAAGGTGACCTTCGGCGACGGCACGGTGAAGAACGTGCCGATCGTCTGCCGCATCGATACGCTGGACGAGCTCGACTACTTCAAGAATGGCGGCATCTTGCAGTACGTGCTGCGGGATCTCGCTGCTTAACAGCAGCAAGGGAGTAGGGCTTAGGCAGTAGGCAGTAGGGAAACAGGACACCTACTGCCTACTGCCTACTGCCTACTGCCTACTGCCTACTGCCTACTGCCTACTGCCTACTGCCTACTGCCT
>NZ_JAIUHJ010000031.1:0-50071 GCF_020165105.1 Mesorhizobium sp. CA5
GTCTTGCCATGATCGACGTGACCGATCGTGCCAATGTTCACATGCGGCTTGGTGCGCTCGAATTTACCTTTTGCCATAGTCTCTTTCCTTGGACGGCCTTGACCTTCAGTTCAGTCGAATGCGGGGCGATTAGCGACAACGGCTGAAAAACACAAGTACCTTGTGGCTGAGCGGATTCTTGCTCGACCCGAACCAATGGTCGATTTCGGTGGGATATGGCGCGGATATAGGGCTGCCGCGTGTAAAATCAAAGGCTCCGGGCTGGCCCATTGCCGCCACGACGCCGCTCTGATCTTGTTCGCCGATGCAGTTCATTCCATCCAATATCCGCGGCCCGCTGTTCATGATCGTCTCGACGGGGTCCTACCTCGTCAACGACACGATGATGAAGCTCGCCACCGTCGGATTGCCGCCCTATGAAGTTCTCCTGTTGCGGGGTGCTGCCGCCACGCTGTGGGGCGTGCCGCTGCTTCTGATGCTGGGCTATGCCAGGCAGATCCCGCTGCTCTTCGAGCGCAAGGTGCTGCGCCGCAACTTGTTCGAGCTGCTGGCGATCCTGTGTTACGTCGTCGCTTTAGCCAACATGCAGATCGCGGATTCCACCGCGCTCGGGCAAGTCACGCCGCTCATCGTGCTGGTCGGCTCCTCGATGCTGTTCGGCGAAAAGATCGGCGCCACGCGCATGGCGCTGATCGGCCTTGGCTTTGTCGGGGCGCTCATGGTGGCGCAGCCGACCATGCAGGGCATTTCGGTTTATGCGCTGCTGGCGCTCGGCAACGCCGCCTTCGCGGCGGTGCGCGACCTTGCCGGGCGCAAGGTGGGCGCCGAGGTACCGGGCATGATCGTCGCCATCTCCGCGGTCGTCGTGGTGCTGGCCGGCTCAGGCGCGGCGCATCTCGTCTCCGAGCAATGGGTAATGCCCGAAGGACATCATCTGCTCCTGATCGCCGGCGCCGGCCTGTTCCTGATCTTCGGCCATTTCTTCATCTTCATGGCCTACCGGGTCGGGCCGACAAGCGCGGTCGCGCCCTTTTATTACTGCTTCACCGTCTGGGCGGTCATTTCGGGCCTGCTGGTGTTCGGACAATTTCCTAACGCGCTCGCGGTCTGCGGCATCCTGCTGGTGCTAGCCAGCGGTCTCGCCATCGTCTCGCTCGACGAAAGAAAACGGCGGCTGGCCATGGTCGCCTGACGGCGCGAATCCAGCCTGGGTCGACCCGACCGGGTCGATCTCCAGCAGCCTACTGGCTGTTCCCTGGCCTTCTACAGCGTGCGCTTGCCCGAAAACTGGTGATAGGCCCAGAGCACGACGACCGAGCCGATGACGGCCACGATCAGGCTCCAGATGTTGAGACCGGTGACACCCGCCGAGCCGAAGGCGCTGAAGATCAGCCCGCCGACGATGGCGCCGACAATGCCGAGCACGATATCCATGATCATGCCCTGGCCTGTCTTGTTGACGATCTTGCTGCCGATGAACCCGGCGATAAGGCCGAGAATGATCCAACTAATAATGCCCATAATTCCCTCCAAAATTCCCCCGCCGCGCCATCATGGTCACATGATTGTCAAAAGCTCAAGTCAGCTTGAAATTCCGCCTGTTTGCGCCATTCTGGGGCCGGGCGGACTTGGCTGGACAAGGAGATCCATTATGGGCCTTTTCGACAATGCCGTTCCGGGCGGCAACATCACCAAACCCCTGATGATCGCGCTCGGCGCGCTTTTGGTCGGCAAGATGCTGAGCGGCAGAAGCGAAGAGGCGGCCGCGCCGCAAGCGCCGGCGCCGACGCCTGCGGGAACGGACGTGTCCGCCGATGGCGGCCTGCTCGGCGGTCTCGGCGGCCTGCTCGACAAGCTCAAGAACGCTGGCCACGGCAATGTCGCCGACTCCTGGGTCGGCACCGGCCAGAACCAACCGATCAACCCGGGTGATCTCGGCTCGGCGCTCGGGCCCTCGGTGATCCGCGAGATCGCGCAGCGCACCGGGATGAACGAGCAGGAATTGCTGCAGCAGCTCTCCACGGCGCTACCCGGCATCGTCGACAAGCTGACGCCAAACGGTCAGATCCCGCAGCACCATCAGGTCGCTTCCGCTTTCAACAGCTAGGGAGCGGCCTGCTAGCACGCCGCGTGCCACGGCGCGCGGCGTTTCATTTGAGGTTTCGCGGGAAGAAATCTGGAGCGGGTAGCGGGAATCGAACCCGCATATTCAGCTTGGAAGGCTGCTGCTCTACCACTGAGCTATACCCGCGCCTTGCACTGAGGTACCGGATTCATCCGAAAAGCGCCATGCACTTTCGGGTCCGAGACTTTTCGTTTCAGGGCTTCCGGGCCGGCAGTGGTGGAGAGGGTTGGATTCGAACCAACGTAGGCTAAGCCAACGGATTTACAGTCCGTCCCCTTTAACCACTCGGGCACCTCTCCAGTCTGCCGCCGGAGCCATGCAACGAGGCATTTCCGCCGATCCGGAGCCCGAGTAAGATCTTCTCCGAAATCAGCGAAGCGCCTTATGGCGGCAAGGCCGGTGGGTGTCAACCGGCGCGGCCAGGGTTTTTCGAGGATGTTCGGCATTCATTTGGCCAGCCCATATCCTTAGCCGGACGGGACGGCTATAGAGGCCGCCATGAGCGACGATAAAAGCAACAAGTCCGGCTCGCGCAAGGACACCCACTACGCCAAGCTGAGGCGCGCGCATCGCGACCAGAAGGCAGGCGGCGCGCTGGTATTCCGGCCGCGCCAGCCGGTGCCGCCGGGCGAAGTGCCCGGCGACGGGCTGGTGCGGCTTTACGGCCTGCATACGGTGCGGGCCGCGCTCGACAATCCGCGGCGCAAGATCAGGACGATGCTGGTGACGCGCAACGCCGCCGAGCGGCTTTCGATCGGCGATCTTGCCGCCCTGCCCTTCAAGGCCGAGCTTGTCGAGCCGAAGGACATCGACAGGATCACCGGGTCTGATGCGGTGCATCAAGGCGTGCTGATCGAGGCCGAGCCGCTTAAGCCGAAGCGTCTCGACGCGCTTGGCGACACCAGGCTGGTGCTGGTGCTCGACCAGGTGACGGACCCGCACAATGTCGGCGCCATACTGCGCTCCGCGGTTGCCTTCGGCGCCGGCGCGCTGATCACGACCGCCCGCCACAGCCCGCAGGAATCCGGCGTGCTGGCGAAATCCGCTTCCGGCGCGCTCGAGCATATCGACCAGATCGAGGTGAAGAACCTCGCCGATGCGCTGGGACAGCTGCACGAGGCCGGTTTCCAGACCATCGGGCTCGATTCCGAAGGGCCGGCCGAGCTCGAAAAGACCTTCGACGGCGACAAAATCGCGCTGGTGCTGGGCGCGGAAGGCAAGGGCCTGCGCCAGAAAACCCGCGAGACGGTGACGGCACTGGCCCGCCTCGACATGCCCGGCGCCATCCACTCGCTCAACGTCTCGAACGCGGCGGCGGTGAGTCTTTATGCGGCGAGGAAGTTCCTAGCGAGTAGTGAGTAGTGAGTAGTGAGTAGTGAGTAGTGAGTAGTGAGTAGGCTTGGACACGAATTCCCTACTGACTACTCACTAATTCCTACTCACTAATTCCTACTCACTCCTACCTCATGCCCCGCCATCCGCTCCAGTGCCCTGACCAGCGCGGAGTGATCCTCCTTGGCGCCGCCATTGGCGGCGCAGGAATTGAAGAGCTGCTGCGTGGTCGAGGTGTTGGGCAGCGAGACGCCGAGCGCCTTGGCGCCTTCCAGCGCCAGGTTGAGGTCCTTCTGGTGCAGCTCGATGCGGAAACCGGGCGCGAAGGTGCGCTTGATCATGCGCTCGCCATGCACTTCGAGGATGCGCGAGGCGGCGAGCCCGCCCATCAGCGCCTGCCTGACCTTGGCCGGATCGGCGCCGGCCTTCGAGGCGAAGACCAGCGCTTCGCCGACGGCTTCGATGGTGAGCGCCACGACGATCTGGTTGGCGACCTTGGTGGTCTGGCCGACCCCGTTCGGGCCGACCAGCGTGATGTTCTTGCCGATCTTCTCGAACACCGGCCTGGCGCGTTCGAACGACTTCTCCTCACCGCCGACCATGATGGTGAGCGAGGCCGCCTTGGCGCCAACCTCGCCGCCCGACACCGGCGCGTCGAGATAGTCGCAGCCGAGATCGTTGATCTTCTTGGCGAATTCCTTGGTGGCGATCGGCGAGATCGAGCTCATGTCGATGACGAGCTTGCCCTCGGTCAAGCCGGAGGCGACGCCGTTCTCGCCGAAGAGAACGTCGGCGACCTGGGGCGTGTCGGGCACCATGGTGATGATGATGTCGGCAACCCCGGCAACAGCGTCGTGGCCGGAAACGGTCTTCAGCCCTTTGGCAATCAGGTCAGCAGACGGCTTGGAGCGATGGTCGCTGGCGACGACCGTGTAGCCGGCATCGAGAAGATGGCCCGCCATCGGCGCGCCCATGATGCCGAGGCCGATGAAGCCGATGGTGTCCATGTTGTTCTCCGTCGTAATGTCGAGGTCGCGTTCCTTCGCGCCCCCCTCTGGCCTGCCGGCCATCTCCCCCACAGGTGGGGAGATTGGCAGCTTCGCCGCAGGCTCTTAAGCCGCCGCGCTCCCCTGCCCGGCGAATTCCTTGAACCAGCCGAGCCCGGCCTCGGTGCCTGCCTTCGGCTTGTATTCGGCACCGATCCAGCCGGAATAGCCGAGGCGGTCGATGTGGTCGTAGAGGAAGGGATAATTGATCTCGCCCGTCCCCGGCTCGTGACGGCCGGGATTGTCCGCAAGCTGGATATGCGCGATGCGGCCGAGGTTGGCCTCGATTGTACGGGCGAGATCCCCCTCCATGATCTGCATGTGGTAGATGTCGTATTGCAGGAAGATATTCTTCGAGCCGACGCGGTCGATCAGCGCCAGCGCCTGGTTGGAATAGTTCAGGAAGAAGCCGGGGATATCACGGGTGTTGATCGGCTCGATCAAGAGCCTGATGCCGGCCTGCTCCAGCTTCTCGGCCGCGAAGGCGAGGTTTTCGGCAAAGACGTTCTCCAGCACCGTGCGGTCGGCGCCCTGCGGCGCGATGCCTGCAAGGCAGTTGATCTGTTCGCAGCCCAGCGCATGGGCGTAGGTGATCGCCTTGGCGACCCCCTGGCGGAATTCCGGCACGCGGTCCGGCAGCACGGCAATCCCGCGTTCGCCCTTCGCCCAGTCGCCGGCCGGCAGATTGAACAGAACCTGTGTCAGGCCGTTCTTCTTCAGTCGCGCCGCCACGACATCCGGGGCATGCTCATACGGGCCGATATATTCGACGCCCTTGAAGCCCGCGCGGGCAGCGGCATCGAAACGGTCAAGGAACTCGTGCTCGCCGAAGAGCATCGAAAGATTGGCTGAAAAACGCGGCATTCCTTTTTCTCCTTCTCTCCGCCAAGCCTCAATCGAGCATCATGATGGCCGTCGGCGCATCCTCGTTGCGTTCGGCAAGCTCCTCGAATTCGGTGATCTTGTCGATTTCCGTGCCCATGGAAATGTTGGTGACGCGCTCGAGGATGAATTCGAGGACGACCGGAACCTGATGCTCCTTCATCAGCCGCTGCGCCTCCTTGAACGCGCCGGCGAATTCCTCAGGCTTCTTGACGCGGACCGCTTTGCAGCCCATCGCCTCCGCCACAGCGACGTGATCGACGCCGTAGCCCGCCTCCGGATCGCCTGCACGGTTGACGTTCTCGAAGGCGAGGCTCACCTCATAATCCATCGAGAAGCCGCGCTGCGCCTGGCGTATGAGGCCGAGATAGGCGTTGTTCACGACGACGTGGATGTAAGGCAGCTTGTGCTGGGCACCGACGGCCAGTTCCTCGATCATGAACTGGAAATCATAGTCGCCGGAAAGCGCGACGATGTCGCGGTCCGGATCGGCGGCGCGCACGCCGAGTGCTGCCGGCAGCGTCCAGCCGAGCGGGCCGGCCTGGCCGCAATTGATCCAGTTGCGCGGCTTATAGACATGCAGGAACTGCGCGCCGGCGATCTGCGACAGGCCGATCGTGGTGACATAGGTGGTGTCGCGGGCAAACGCCTTGTTCATCTCCTCATAGACGCGCTGCGGCTTCAGCGGCACCTGCTCGAAATGCGTCTTGCGCTTCATGGTCTTCTTGCGCTGCTGGCACTCCTTCGCCCAGCCCGACCAGTCGCGCAGCTTGCCGGCCGTGCGCCATTCGGTGGCGACGTCGAGCAGGATCTTCAGCGCGGCGCCCGCATCCGAGACGAGGCCTAGATCCGGCGCGAAGACACGGCCGATCTGCGTCGGCTCGATGTCGACGTGGATGAATTTTTTCCCCTTGGTGTAGACGTCGACCGAGCCGGTGTGGCGGTTGGCCCAGCGGTTGCCGATGCCGAAGACGAAGTCCGCCTCAAGCATCGTCGCATTGCCGTAGCGGTGTGAGGTCTGCAGGCCGCACATGCCGGCCATCAGCCGGTGGTCGTCGGGGATCGCGCCCCAGCCCATCAGCGTCGGGATGACCGGCACGCCGGTGACTTCCGCGAACTCGATCAAAAGATCGGAAGCGTCGGCGTTGATGATGCCGCCGCCGGCGACGATCAGCGGCTTTTCAGCCTCGTTGAGCATCGCCAGGGCCTTCTCGGCCTGGGCACGCGTTATCGCCGGCTTGAAGGCAGCGAGCGGCTCATAGGCGTCGATGTCGAATTCGATCTCGGCAAGCTGCACGTCGACCGGCAGGTCGACCAGAACCGGCCCGGGCCGCGAGGAGCGCATCAGATGGAAGGCCTTCTGCAGCGTCATCGGCACCAGATAGGGTTCCATGACGGTGACGGCCCATTTGGCGACCGGTGCTGCGATCGAGGCGATGTCGACGGCCTGGAAATCCTCCTTGTTGAGGCGCGCGCGGGGAGCTTGACCAGTTATACATAAGATCGGAATCGAATCCGCCGAGGCCGAATAGAGGCCAGTTATCATGTCGGTGCCGGCCGGACCTGAGGTGCCGATGCAAAGGCCGATATTGCCGGCCTTGGCTCGCGTATAACCTTCGGCCATGTGCGAGGCGCCTTCGACATGGCGCGCCAGCACATGGCGGATGGTGCCGCGCGCCTTCAGCGCCGAATAGAGCGGGTTGATCGCCGCGCCCGGCACGCCGAAGGCATTGGTAATGCCTTCCTTTTCGAGAACGAGAACCGCAGCGTCGACAGCGCGCATCCTGGCCATGGCAAGCCTCCATTTCGTTGGTTGGCTTGAGAATGCCAGTGTGCGTTCGATTTTTCAATTTTTTCAAAATATTTTTTCATTTCTAGAAAATCGCTGTTATCGGCTGATTTCGCCTCACTTTTCCTTTTCCAAAAAATCACTCAAGGCCATTACTGAAAAACTTTTTCATTGCATCCGATGTCAAATCGGCGAGAATGACCGGTATGGAAACGACGGAAAAACGCCAGCGCGGCCGGCCGCGCGCCTTCAACGGCCCATCCGAAGCGGCCTCGGTGCAGTCGCTCGACCGGGCGCTGCGGATCCTGGCCATCGTCGCCGAGGCCAGCGGGCTGTCGCTCAGCGAGATCGCGGCGCAAAGCGGCATTGCCGCCTCGACAGCCTATCGCATGCTGACGACGCTGGAGAACCACGGCATGGTCGAGTTCGATACGACCGACCAGCTCTGGTCGGTCGGCGTCGAGACCTACCGCATGGGGGCGGCCTTCCTGCGCCGCCGCAAGCTGGTCGACCGCGCCCGCATCGTCATGCAGGAACTGATGGAAAAGACTGGCGAGACCGCCAATCTCGGCGTCGCTGAGGATGACTGCGTCGTCTTCGTCAGCCAGGTCGAGACGCATCAGGCGATCCGCGCCTTCTTCCGGCCGGGCACGCGCAGCCCGTTCCATGCTTCCGGCATCGGCAAGGCGGTGCTGGCGCATCTCGAGCCCGAACGGGTCGCCGCCATCCTGCGCAAGGCGGGCCTGCAGCGCTACACCGACAAGACGCTTTCCGACATCTCGGCGCTTGCCCATGATCTGGCCGTTATCAAGCATCGCGGCTGGTCGGTCGACGACGAGGAGCGCCACCCCGGCATGCGCTGCGTGGCCGCCGCCATTTTCAACGAGTTCGGCGAGCCGCTCGGCGGCGTTTCGGTGTCCGGACCGACGGTGCGGGTCACGCCTGAGCGGCTGGCCGAGATCGGTCCGCTGGTGCGCGACGCCGCGGTCGAGGTGACGAAGATGATCGGCGGCGTGAAAGCCTACTAGAGCATTTCACCGTTTCATGGAAACGGAGAACCGCTCAAGCTCTTGTTTTTACGCAATTCCGAATGGAAAACCGCACACACTTTTCCTGGAATTGCTCTAGGACGCGCCTGGCAATGCGCTCTTTGCCGATATGTCGAAGAAATCGAGCAGGATCGCCAGGGCGACGCCACAGGCCGCGAAAATGAGGCCGGCGAGGAATATCCGACTGGCGCGGTCATGAATGCTTCGCTGCAGGGATTTGATGTCGAGCAGAATGGCCAGCGCCCGGATCTGCAGCGCAATGCCGACCAGGATCGGCAGGACGGCAATCAGATGGTAGCTCTGCCATGGGATGGGGTTGGCCGCCCAATGGGTGATGAAGCCTAGCGAGAACGCCAGCAGGATGCCGACGATGGTGATGGTGCCGTTGCGGAAAACCGGTTCGACCCGTTCTTCTTTGGGATCCTGATTGTCCAAGCGACCCTCCCCTCGATTGCCGTCAAAGCCAGACTAAACGCTTGCAAAATCGCTGTACATCGTTGGTTGCTCAGCAAGGCAGGCCGGCCATACCAGGACGGACGCCGGACTTGACCGGTCTTGCCGCGGCGTCGGAATGCATGCCAAAGGGCACGGATGCGGAAAACCCTTTACCTCCTATCCGCCGCTTCCCTTTGCGGATGCGTGGCGGCGACAGCGCCGCCGCCCTCGCCCAGCGGCAATCAACGCGTCGATCCTATTCCGATTTCGCTGGCCCTGGAGGAGATAATCACCGCCGGCGTCCGCCAGCATTTGAAGAACCCCATCGCTGCCAGATTCGGAACGATGCTCGCCGGAGAACGCACGTTGAACGGCCGACACGAAGTGGTGGCGTGCGGCTATGTCGACGACAAGGGCTCTCCCGGCGGCAACGAGCCATTCATCGGCAAGATCTATCCTGATGCCGGAAACAGCTTTGAACTGGTTGCGATAAATGACGTTTCGGTCATCGGCGCCTGCAAGGCGGCGGGATTGGCAATGCCGGAGCTGAAGCCCAATTCCTGAATTGCTGGAGGCCGAAACGTCGTCCGCTTCAAATCAAGCCAATCAGGCGGATGCTCAACGCAAGAAAAGGGGCTGCGGGCAGCCCCTCTTTCCAGCCGTTTGTTCAGCTCTCCTCTAGAGCCTGCAATAGCGCGGGCCGTCGTAGCTCATATAGGTGTCGGTGCGCTCGTCGTAGCTGGCGTAGCGGGCGTAGCAGCGGCGGACGTGGATCGAGTCGTAGCCGTCGTCCTCGACATAGACGGTACGAGGCTGCTGCTGGGCGAGCAGGCTGCCGAGAACGAAACCGCCGACGCCGGCGGCGATGCCGATGCCGAGCTCGCGGCGGTGATGATGGTCGTGGGCGGCCGAAGGCTGGACGGTGCCGACGAGCGAGCCGGCGGCGACGGTGGCGGCGATGAGGCCGGAAACGATGGTGCGCTTGAACATGACGATCTCCTGTTTCGTTGGAGAGGCGAACCATCCGCCTCTTGATCGTCTGTCGCTGCGGCCGGGAAAAAGGTTCGAAGTATTTTTGCGATTTTTTTCGCCGGGACTGAGCGAACAGGGAGTAGCGAATAGCGAGTGGGGAGAGCGGGGATATGCTGAATGCAAATCCCTATTCGCTATTCACTATTCGCTACTCGCTCTCTTTCACCCCATCCCCGTGACATGCCTCAGCCAGAAGGCCAGCACGATGAAGCCGATGAAGGTGGCGACGCCGGTCCAGTCGATGTTGGCCTTCTTCAGATCGCTGATGACCTTCACCAGCAGAAGCCAGGTCACGACGATGAGCGGCAGGATGATGACGAATCTGATCATGCGGCACCCGTTCGATGCGATTGCACCCGAGAACGATGTAGGAAGCGGCGCAGCGTTTTTCAGCATGCCGGCCAAGCCGCGCGGTCCATTGGGAACCCAAAACGGAGTTTTGTCTTTACTGGCGCACCAAATGTGCTACCGGAGCGCCGTGCCCTTGTAGCTCAGCTGGTAGAGCAGCGGTTTTGTAAACCGAAGGTCGCGGGTTCGATCCCTGCCGGGGGCACCATCCTGTAGCGGAGACGCCCGCAATGCCCTTCGAACAAACGCTGTTCGCGAGCGCACGCGGCTGAGCACGCCGGTTATGATCGCTAGTGGCGTGACGCAGACGCGGGGAAGCATGTCGCGAACCCTGATCATCGTTGGTCTCTGTTTGGTTGCCGTAGGTCTGCTATGGCCTTGGGTGGGCCGGATCGGCCTTGCCCGGCTACCAGGCGATATCGTGATCGAGCGCGAGCATTTCAGGCTCTACGTTCCCATCACCACGGGAATACTGATCAGCGTCGTGGTCTCGGCGATCCTGTGGCTGATCAACCGTTAGGGTCGCTTCGGCGGCAGCGATTTCGCTTCACACCCCAATCGCCACCACCAGCACCCTGTTTTGCCTTCGTATCGCAGCGCGCAGCTCTGGTATCTTCGCCTCGTCGCGCTTCACGAACTCGATGAACATCATGTTCATGTTGTTGAAGATCAGTTCGCCCACCGCCGGCCCGTCTATGTCCGAGCGCACAAGCCCGATCTCCTGCAGGCGGATTATTAGCGCGCTGATCTGCCTGGTCAGTTCCCGGTCGAGGGCGGTGTAGGCCTGGCCGAAGGGGCTGTCAGGCAGTTGCGTCGAGATCGCCATCGCCTGGCGCCACATCTCTTTGCTCAGATAGTTCAGCGAGTGCTCGATATAGATGCCGATCAGCGTGTCCAGCGCGTCGCCGACATTGGCGGGCGGGCTGGCGACAACCCCTCGCCCGGCATTCAGCACCTCGTTGACCTCCATGGAGACGATGGCGCCGAGGATGTCGCCCTTGTTCTCGTAGTAATTGTAGATCGTGCCGATCGAGACCTCGGCCTGCGCTGCGATCGCCTCGATCTTGGCGCCTTCGTAGCCGGCCTCGCGGAACAATTCCGTCGCCGCATCGATGATGCGCCTGTGCCGGTCCGCCTTCTGCCGTTCGCGCAATCCGCTCATATCGGCCTCTCTGCCACAAAATCATAATTGACTCAATTTTAGAATTGGTTCAACTTTTCTTCCAACAAGCCAGCAAGGCAGGGAGAACACTCAATGACCATCACCGCCCGGACTCCGCATTTCACCCTGAAGTCTTATCTCGCAGCGGCCTGCGCGGCTGCGGCGCTGCTCCTCGCGGCCGGAGGCGCCCAGGCGGCCGATCTCAACGCGCTGATCTGGTGCGATCATTCCGACCCGGCGCTGCTGCAGCCCTTCGAGGAAGCCAACAACGTCAAGGTCAACGTCAAGGAATTCGAAGGCACCGGCGCGGGGCTGGCCATCGTCGACCAGTCGCAACCGGGCGACTGGGACGTGATGGTGATCGATAGCATCGACGTGCCGCGCGGCGTCGAGAAAGGCCTGTTCGAGCCGCTGCCCGAGGACAAGCTGCCCTTCGCCGACCTCTTCCCGGAAGTGAAGATGGATAAGTCGACCGTCGTTAACGGCAAGCGCTACGGCATCACCGAAAAGTTCGGCTACAACACGATCGGCTTCAACAAGACCAAGGTCGATCCGGCCGACATGCAGTCGCTGGCCTCGCTCACCAGCGACAAATACAAGGGCAAGATCGCGATCTACGACTATTATCTGCCGGTGATTGGCATGGCCGCTCTGGCCATCGGCAAGAAGACCGCCGACCTCACCGAGGCCGACCTTCCTGCCCTCAAGGCCGAACTGCTCAAGATGAAGGCCAACGCCAAGCTGGTCGGCGAGGTCACCGCCAGCCAGACCGCTCTAGCCACCGGCGAAGTCGACATATTGGTCGGCGGCGGCGAATGGGTGACGGCCGGCCTTGCCAAGGAAAACCCGGCGCTCGATTTCTCGATCCCGAAGGAAGGTGCTGTGCTCTGGTCACAGTCGCTCGCCATGTTCAAGGATTCCAAGAACAAGGACATGGCGCTGAAATTCATCCAATACATCCTGAGCCCCGAGGGCCAGGCGCGGCTTGCCACCTCTTCCTGCTACTGGGGCATGCCGTCGAACAAGAAGGCGGCGCTCACCGATGATCAGAAGAAGATCCTGCGCTTCGACGAGCAGCCCGGCTTCCTCGCCCGCGCCCAGGCCTATCCGGCGCCGAACGCCGATCTCGACAAGAAGATGCAGGATATGTGGACCGAGATGCTGCAGGCACAGTAAACCGGCCGATGACATCAGCGGGAAACAGGTCGCGTGCCCTGCCCTGGGCGCTGGTCACGCCGGCGCTGGCATGGACATGTGCTTTCTTCGTGCTGCCCTTCATCGCCATGGGGTTTTTCAGCCTGACGGCGCATGAAGGCGGCGGCTTCACTCTGGCCAACTACAGCCAGTTCTTCACCGACGCGTCCTACTGGCGGGCGATGATGAACTCGCTGGAGGTAACGGCGATCGTCACCGTCATCTCGATCCTGCTTGCCTATCCCTTTGCCTGGATTCTTGCCGAGATGGTGCCGGAACGCTGGCAGCGGCTGGCGCTGATGCTGGCCGTGCTGCCGTTCTGGACCTCCTATGTCGTGCGCTCCTATTCCTGGCTGCTGGTGCTGGCGCAGAACGGCGTCATCAACCGGGCGCTGACCGGCATAGGGCTGATCGCCGAGCCGCTGCAGCTTGCCAACACGCGTTTCGCCACCGTCACCGGCTTCGTGCATTTTTTCGTCATGCTGTTGACGCTGACGATCTTCGCCAATCTGAAACAGCTCAGCCCAAGCTACCGCAAGGCTGCCGCCGACCTCGGCGCGGGGCCGGTGCGCACCTTCCTGCATGTCGTGCTGCCGCTCACCTTGCCCGGCATCATGGTCGGCGCCTTCCTCACCTTCGTGCTTTGCATCGGCGACTACATCACGCCGCAGATCCTCGGCGGCAACAACGAGCTGGTCATGCCGCAGCTCGTGATGATGCAGATCGGCCGCCGCGGCGATTTTCCGCTGGCTTCGGCGCTGTCGATCATCCTGATGGCTGTGGTGACCATCGCCTATCTCGCCTGCGCCCGCTGGCTGAAGATCGAGCGCGCCTGACCATGCGCGCCGCCGTTCGCCTTGTCGCCTGGGCCTACGCCATCGCCGTCTACGGCTTCATCTTCCTGCCGGTGGTCGTGCTGGTGCTGTTCTCGCTGCAGGCCACGTCCTTCCCGATCCCGCCCTTCACCGGCCCGTCGCTGCGCTGGTACCAGGCGGTGCTGTCGGATGCGCGGCTCACCTCGGCGCTCCTCAATTCGCTGCTGGTGGCGGTGCTCTCCTCGCTCGCTTCGGTCACGCTCGGCTTTCTTTCCGCCTGGGGGTTCGCGCGCTTCGTGCTGCCAGGTTCGGCCATCCTGCGCGGCCTGATCACGCTGCCGCTCACTGTGAGCTATCTCATCATCGGCATGGGCATGCTGGTGCTGTTCAACTGGGCCGGTGTGCCGAAATCGCTGCTCGCGGCCGGCATCGGCCATGTCGTGATCAACCTGCCGCTCTGCTTTGCCATCATCTACAGCCAGATGGGCGACCACCAGATCAACATCGAGCGCGCCGCACGCGACCTCGGCGCCGCCGAGTGGAAGGTGCTGCTCATGATCACCGTGCCGGTCATGGCGCCGGCGATCTTCGCCGGCTTCTTCCTGTCGATGACCTTCTCCTGGGATGAGTTCGTCATCTCCTTCCTGCTCACCCGCTTCGAGACGACGCTGCCCGTGGAGATCTGGAACCTGCTGCGTTCCGGCCTCAACCCCAAGACCAATGCCGTCGGCTCGCTGGTCTTCGCCGTCTCCATCGTCCTGGTGGTGCTTTTCGAGTTGACGCTGTTGCGGAGAAAGCCGGCATGAGCGCGCCCCTCGTCGACATTCGCAACGTCTCGCATCGCTTCGGCCAGCTACTGGTGCTGAAGAATGTCTCGCTGGCGATCGAGCCGGGCAGCTACACGATCCTGCTCGGGCCGTCCGGCTCCGGCAAGACGACGCTGCTTTCGATCCTCGGCGGCTTCGTCACGCCCAGCGAGGGCAAAGTGTTCATCCGCGGCGCGGATTGCACCGTCGTGCCGCCCGCCAGGCGGCCGACGACAACCGTCTTCCAGGATTACGCGCTGTTTCCGCATATGAGCGTCGGCGGCAATGTCAGCTTCGGGCTGCGCATGCAAGGCGTCGACGGCGCGACCAGAGCGACCAAGGCGCGCGAGGCGCTCGCTCTCGTCGGGCTGGCGGCCGCCTTCGACAAGAAGCCGCATCAGCTCTCCGGCGGCCAGCGCCAGCGCGTGGCGCTCGCCCGCGCGCTGGTCATCGAACCGGCGGTGCTTTTGCTCGACGAGCCGCTCGGTGCGCTCGATCTCAAATTGCGCCGGCAGATGCAGGACGAGTTGAAGGCGATCCAGAAGCGCGTCGGCACCGCCTTCATCCATGTCACGCACGACCAGGAAGAAGCGATGGCGCTGGCCGACCATTGCGTGGTGATGAATGACGGCCGCATCGAGGACGAAGGTCCGCCCGAGCGCGTCTATGCGCGGCCCGCGACGCGCTTTTCCGCCACTTTCATGGGCGAGAGCACGATTCTTGCCTGCACCGTGACTGAGGCGAGGAACGGGATCGTCACGGCCTCGACGGCGTTGGGGTCGATTTCACTGCCAGGTGCATCGCCTGCCGGCGCCAAGGTCACGCTCGCCATCAGGCCCGAGCATATCGCCCTCGGCGAAGCGAAGAGCGATGTCGCGCTCGGCACGGCCAAGGTCGGCGATGTCGTCTTCCAGGGCAGCTTCAAGCGTGTGCTGGCCATCTCGACGCAGGATACCGCGCTACAATTCATCGCCAAGGTGCCCGCTTCCGCCACCGTCCGGGCAGGCGACACGATCCCGGTTTCGTGCAACGTTCAAGACATCATCCTGCTGGCGGACTGATCCATGGGCACGCTCCCGGTCATCGAGGCTCCGGACTGGTACGAAACCATCCGCATGGGCGACGACATCACGCTCATCCATGAGCCGTGGATAAAACCGTTCTTTCGCTGCAACATCTGGCATGTTCGCGGGCGCTACCGCGACCTGTTGTTCGATACCGGCCTCGGCCATTTCAGCCTGAAACACCATGTGCCGCTGGTGAGCGAGCGCAAGCTGACTTGCGTCG
Source organism: Mesorhizobium sp. CA5 (assembly GCF_020165105.1). Classification (NCBI taxonomy): domain Bacteria; kingdom Pseudomonadati; phylum Pseudomonadota; class Alphaproteobacteria; order Hyphomicrobiales; family Phyllobacteriaceae; genus Mesorhizobium; species Mesorhizobium sp. CA5. The sequence goes on from NZ_JAIUHJ010000031.1 coordinate 15,303, forward strand.
CCAGCCACACGCATTTCGACCATATCGGCTGCCATCACGAATTCCCGGACCGCTGCGTGCACTCCGCCGAAGCGGCAATCCTTGCCGATCCACGCAATGAATGGACGGTGGCGGACCGCTACGCCAATGAGGAGATGTTCGACGGCGCGCCGGTGGGCTGGGATACGGCGCGCTACCGCATCCTGCCCGCGCCGGCGGGCCGGCTGCTCGAGCATGGCGATGTGGTCGACCTCGGCGACCGCGCCTTCGAGGTCATCCACACACCTGGACACTCGCCCGGCGGGATCGCGCTTTATGAGAGAAAGACCGGCATCCTGCTGTCCGGCGACATCGTTTATGACGGGCCGCTGATCGACGACGTCTATCACTCCGACATCGACGACTATGTCGAGACGCTGCTTGCGATGCGCGACCTCGACGTCTCGGTCGTGCATGGCGGCCATTTCCCGAGCTTCGGCAAGGTGCGCTACCGGCAACTCATCGATGAGTATGTCGCCGGCAAACGCAAGGCCGGGTGCCACTTGCAGAGCGGCTAAGCGATCAGGGAAGCGAAGCCTACAGCGCCCTTTGCGGGCAAAGTGTTCCCGTGGCGTCGCCGCAGCGGGAAGCTGTCGGCTGCGGCCGCTGGCTCATCTCTTCGGAATGACGCACCAGCTCGGCGAACATCAGCGCGAAACTTCCCATCATCAGGAAGACTATGATCAGACGCGTTACCGGCAATAGACAGGTCTCTCGACTGGCTAGCCCCCGCCAACCCATCCACTGTCGGCTAACATGATCGATCCGGCTTTACGAGTGTTTAAGCTTCGCCTTAACCATAGCAGCCATCACATTCATGTCGCGGCTGTCACGAAGCGCGATTGTCGGGTGTGACCGCCAGCTGGCGCACCCTTCACAGATGTGGGCGCCGCATGCTACGCCGTCGCCGGCGCGGCCCCGCAGACGGTCGCCCTCCGGGAGCCATGAGCAAAGCCGCCAGCCGTTTCGCCTTCGTTTCTTCCGACACCGACGACGCCCGCGCGGCGTTGGAAAGCCTGTCCGCGCGCTATGGACAGGTGCCTGTCGCGGATGCCGAGATCATCATCGCGCTCGGCGGCGACGGCTTTCTTCTGCAGACGCTCCGCGAGACGATGAGCACGGGCAAGAAGGTCTACGGCATGAACCGTGGCACCATCGGCTTCCTGATGAACGAATATCGCGCCGGCGGCCTCGAGGAACGCATCGCCAACGCCGTCTCCGAGACGATCCGGCCACTGGAAATGGTGGCCGTGACGCATGACGGCGAAACGATTTCGGCGCCGGCCATCAACGAGGTGGCGCTGTGGCGCCAATCCTACCAGACGGCGAAGATCCGCATCACCGTCGACGGCCAGGTGCGGCTGGAGGAGCTGAACTGCGACGGCGTGATGATCGCGACGCCCGCCGGTTCCACTGCCTACAATCTGTCGGCGCATGGGCCGATCCTGCCGCTCGATGCGCCGCTTCTGGCGCTGACGCCGGTCAGTCCTTTCCGGCCGCGCCGCTGGCGCGGGGCGCTGCTGTCCAACAAGGCGACCGTGCGCTTCGACATCCTGGAAGCCGAAAAGCGCCCGGTGAATGCCGCGGCCGATCATACCGAGGTCAAGGCAGTGGCCTCCGTCACCGTGCGGGAATCGCCGACGGCGACGGCAACTTTGCTGTTCGATCCGAACCATTCCTGGAACGAGCGTATCCTTGCCGAGCAGTTCCGCTACTGAGCCGGCGCAAGGATATTGTTTCGATCAATGCATATCGCCCAAAAGCGCGCAGCGGTTTTGGGCGATACGGCGTGATCAAGCAAAGACATAAAGCGCGAAGCCTCAAACCGTTTCAGCGCGACGCGCTTTAAGCATCGCGATTAAGGTTACGGCTTCACAATCGCTGTATTTCGGTCCGTTTCTGTTGACAAATCGAGGGCTTGCGCCTAACTGCAACACCGATCTTGCAGGCGCGCGGCGCCTGCCGCGGCTACTGTGTCGCGATTTTCCCAACCAACAAAGACAACAAACACTTGTCCTCAGACACCACGATCGCTCAAGAAGCGTTGACATTCTCAGACCTCGGCTTGTCGCCGAAGGTTCTCTCCGCCGTCACCGATGCCGGCTACACCACGCCGACTCCGATCCAGGCCGGCGCCATCCCGCATGCGCTGCTCGGCAAGGACGTGCTGGGTATCGCCCAGACCGGCACCGGCAAGACCGCTTCCTTCGTGCTGCCGATGCTGACGCGCCTGGAAAAGGGCCGGGCGCGAGCCCGCATGCCGCGCACGCTGATCCTCGAACCGACCCGTGAGCTCGCCGCGCAGGTCGAGGAAAACTTCATCAAATACGGCAAGAACCACAAGCTCAATATCGCGCTGCTGATCGGAGGCGTCTCCTTCGACGAACAGGACAAGAAGCTCGAGCGCGGCGCCGACGTGCTAATCGCGACGCCCGGCCGCCTGCTCGACCACCGCGAGCGCGGCAAGCTTCTGCTCAACGGCGTCGAGATCCTCGTCATCGACGAGGCCGACCGCATGCTCGACATGGGCTTCATTCCCGATATCGAGCGCATCTGCGAGATGATCCCGTTCACGCGCCAAACGCTGTTCTTCTCGGCGACGATGCCGCCGGAGATCACCAAGCTCACCGAGAAGTTCCTGCACGCGCCGGTGCGCGTCGAGGTTTCGAAGGCCGCCTCCACGGCGACCAGCATCACGCAGCGGCTGGTCAAGTCCGGCTCAAAACCCTGGGAAAAGCGCGAGACGCTGCGCAATCTGATAAAGGCCGAAGACGCCGATCTGAAGAACGCCATCATCTTCTGCAACCGCAAGGTTGAGGTGTCGGAGCTGTTCCGCTCGCTGTTGAAGCATGATTTCGATGCCGGCGCGCTGCATGGCGACATGGACCAGCGCGCCCGCATGCAGATGCTCGCCAATTTCCGCGACGGCAAGCTGCGCTACCTCGTTGCCTCGGACGTCGCAGCGCGCGGTCTCGACATTCCCGATGTCAGCCATGTCTTCAATTATGACGTGCCCATCCACGCCGAGGATTACGTCCACCGCATCGGCCGCACCGGCCGCGCCGGACGCGCCGGCAAGTCCTTCACCATCACCACCCGCTCCGACACCAAATATGTCGACGCCATCGAGAGGCTGATCGGCACCAAGATCGAGTGGCATGACGGCGACCTGTCGACCGTGACCGAGAGCGAGGGCGAGGAGCAGCCGCGCCGCGGCCGCGGGGCCCCGCGTCGCGCCGGCCGCAAGGACGAGGACCGCAAGGACCGGGGCGAGCGCAAGAAGGACCGTCCCGCCAAGCGCGACGAGACGCCCGATCCCGCGCGTGAGGAACAGCCTGTCGCCGAAGTGGCCGACATCGCCGAACGCCGCGCCCGCAAGGACGCGATCCGTTCCGAGAACGAGCGCAAGGGTCCTGGCAGCCGTCACGAGCAGCGCGGCGACGCCCGTCCGCAGCGCGACCGTCCCAGCCGCCATCGTCAGGAAGAAGACGACGCAACCGTCGGCTTCGGCGACGACGTGCCGGCCTTCATGCGGATCGTCGCGAAGGTCTGAAGCCGATATCAGCGTAGCCTGAATTGAAAACGGCCCCACATGGGGCCGTTTCGTTTTTGGCTTCGCCTGGAACAATTCAGCCAAAAGCGATGCCTACATCGGACCCGGCATCATCTTGGTCGGCTTCTCAAGCATCGGGAACTCGGCCTTGCTGCATTTCACGTTCGGGTTCGTCGGGCTGAACATGCCGTTCGGATTGTCCCTGAACAGCCATGCATGCAGGTCGTAATGGACGAACTCCCTCGGAATGAGCGGGTAGTGGCCTTCCATCGGCCCCATGAATTTCTGCCCGAACAGCGTCGGCACCTCCTTGGTGTCCGGCGTCAGCGGCACCAGCCATTCCACCCCGACCAGCTTCAAGCCTTTCTTGGTCGGCTCATAGATCAGAACGTTGGGCTTCATCGGGTCAAGCGGCTTGCCGACGCTCGGAACGTTGACGAAATGGATGCCCATCGCGCCCTTCTGATAGTACATAGCGCCGTCTATCTTCTCGCCGCCATAGTGGATGCAGCCGACGGTCGACAAATAGAGGTCACGAACAGCGGCGGTGTAATCTTCATACTTGGCCAGCGATTTCTTCAAGGCTTCGATGTCGGCCTTGTTGGCGTCCTCGGCCCGGGCCGAAGCGAGCCCGAACGATGTGCCGATAAGACATGCCAAAACGACGACGCTGCAGCGCCCCAAGCGAGCTGTTCTTGTCATGCATTCCTCCCAGATTCTCTTGATCTGGCCGTGCAAGACCGGGGCGGTAGATGTTGATTGCGCGGCCGATTGACCGCCCCATCCCCTCTGGAACAGCAGAATGTTAGTCCTTTCCCTGGCTCTGGAAAAGCATTAATTAGAACGAACTAATGTCCTAAGGCCTTCGACCCATCTTTGGACCATTTCAAACAAAAACGGCCCCCTTCGGAGCCGTTTGTCTTGATGGAATTGCGCCTCTGCGCGCCGTTTTCTCAGGTGAGCGGCGACAGCTGGATTTCGACGCGACGGTTCTGCTCGCGGCCGGCGGCGGTTGCATTGGATGCGATCGGGCGGGTCTTGCCGAAGCCGGTGACGGCGAAGCGGCGCTGATCGACGCCCTGGCCGGACAGGTAGTTGGCGACGGCAAGCGCGCGACGCTGCGACAGGTCGAAATTGTGCTCGTCGCCGCCTGTCGAATCGGTGTGGCCGAACACGTCCACAGTGGTCTGGCGGAATTTCTTCAGCACCAGCGCGACCGAATTCAGCACCGGATAGAAGCCCGGCTTCACCGCGTCCTGGTCGACATTGAAGGTGATGTCGGACGGCATGTTGAGGATGATCTGGTCGCCGCTGCGGGTGACGCTGACGCCGGTGCCCTGCAATTGGCGGCGAAGCTCGGCCTCGTTCTGGTCCATCGTCGCGCCGATCGCGCCGCCGGCGAGCGCGCCGATGCCGGCGCCGATCAACGCGTTGCGGCGGTCATTGCCACCGGCCAGCAGGCCAAGGCTGGCACCTGCCAGGGCGCCGAGGCCGGCACCGGCCGCCGTGTTGGAGATCTTCTGGTCGCCGGTATACGGATCGGTGGTGGTGCAGGCGCTCACCAATAGAGCCGTCGCCACGGCGACGAGCACAGTCTTCTTCATGAGATTGGTCCCTCTCCAATTCGCGGCCTTTGCGACCGCGCCAAATCAGCCCTTCCGCAGCCTTGTAGCATGAAATGCGGCGAAAAACGGAACGGGAATGCCGCCGGTAAAGTCCGGCGGTGGCTCCCGTGTCGGCTCTACCACAAATTCTTGCCGTCGATGACCACCACCTCGACCTTGTCCAGATCGAAATCATCGAACAGGCGCGAATTGACGCTGATCTTCGGGTTGTCGAAATCCGGCTCTCCGGTCGACCAATCAGGCGTCTCGGTGAAGGTGCCGCAGCCGCAAATGGCGCAGAAACCATGCTTCACCGTCTTTGAGCCCCAGCGATAGAAGGAGACATTCTCCGGCGGGCTCGTCAGCTTGAATTGCGACGGCACATAGTAGGCCCATAACGAGCCCCGCTTCGAGCAGAACGAGCATGTGCATTGCGTCACCGTCCGCGGCGCCTCGGCAACCTCGAAGGTTGTCGCCTTGCAGTGACAGCTTCCCCTGATGGTCATGGACTCAACCTCTCCGTTGTCCGCCGCGCCCTTAGTTTCATGCAATTCCGGGCGGAAAACCGCTACGCACTTTTCCTGGAATTGCGCACTCTGGATTCACGCAATTCCGGACGGAAATCCGCTGTGCACTTTTCCTGGAATTGCTCGTCCTGAGTGCACGCAATTCCGGACGGAAAACCGCTACGCACTTTTCCTGGAATTGCTTGATGCAAGGCAACATAAAGAAACCGTCCTGACAACCGTCTGTCAGCAAAGTCGGCAGCCTTCTCCTGCCGTGGATCGAGCCCCAGCGCCTCGCCTTCCGCGGCAGGTTCAGAGCCCTAGTAAGAGGGAGGCGGCACGAACAGGCAGATGGTCTTGCCGGCGTCGAGCCCGGCCTGGTGCGCACACCAGTGGTACTCGCCGTCGGGCGAATTCTTGACCCGCTTGTCGGCATAAGCCACCACCTCGCCCGTACCTTTTATGACGTAGCCCTCGGGCCGCTCGCTGATCGATGACTGCGGCACCTCCTTGCAATCGTAGTTGGCACAACAGGCAAAGGGGTATTTCCAGCCTTGCGGCATGGCCGCGGTGGGCTGGGCATCGTGCGCAGCAGCCGGCGGCGCCAGCGCCGCGATCGCTCCAACGGCGAACAGGGAGAACAAAAGTCGGCCAGCCGGTCGAACGGCTTGGGCCGATCTTGATATGGCAGCAGACATCGAAGCGTTCCTTTCGAGCATCAAGCGTTTTCGCTTGCCCGTTCCCGGAACGTGTCTTCCCAGTGGCCGGATCGTCGGTCGCAGATATGCCGCATCCGGCCATAAATGCTTTTTACCCAGCCCGAAGGCTGGGCTGATTCCCTGGCTGGCGCAAGCATCCGCTTGCAACGGCAATGCCGCGCTTCACGCCAACCTCTGCCATCCAGAATCGTGCGTCGGCTTGGTTAATGAGCGGTTAGCCGCGCGGATCTGGTGCCCGACAACGAGATTCGGCTCAAGCTGGTTCCAGACGTTCAGTCGGGAACGTGCTCATCATACTGCGGCAGGTCGTCAGCGATTGTGAACCACTTCGCCTTGGACCCGACAAAAATGTGCGCGCTGGGCCGTATCGTCGGCTCATCGACCAGCGTGCCCATGGCGACATGCACATAGGCGCCGTCGCGGACCAATGAATAGAGGAGCGAGCCGCATCGCCCGCAATGCGCGTCGTGGCCGCTCTCGTCGCCGAAGATCAGCAGCCCGCCCTCGCCCGCGATGAGACGGAACTTGTCGCGCTCGATACCGGCGAACGGCTTGAACGCGGAGCCCGTCGTGCGCCGGCAGTTCGAGCAATGGCAGTTCGCCGCGTAAACGAATTCGTCCGCAACCTCATAATGGACGGCGCCGCAGAAGCATTTTCCCGCAAGTACCGTAGACACCGGCTTCCTCCGCTCCTGCAACGGGTGCGTACTAGTCGAGGTCCGCCACCGCTTCGCCTGCGCCGCCCTCGATGCGATGCGAGAGCGAGGCTTCCATGAATTCGTCGAGGTCGCCGTCGAGCACGCTCGAAGGCGAGGTGCTTTCGACGCCGGTGCGCAGATCCTTCACAAGCTGATAGGGCTGCAGCACGTAGGAGCGGATCTGGTGGCCCCAGCCGATATCGCTCTTCGACGCCTCGGTGGCGTTGGCGACCGCCTCGCGCTTCTTCAGCTCTTCCTCGTAAAGCCGCGAGCGCAGCATTTCCCAAGCCTTGGCGCGGTTCTTGTGCTGGGAGCGCTCGGCCTGGCAGGCGACCGCTATGCCGGTCGCCAGATGGGTGATGCGCACCGCCGAGTCGGTGGTGTTGACGTGCTGGCCGCCCGAACCCGAGGAACGATAGGTGTCGATGCGCACGTCGGATTCGGAAACATTGATCTCGATCGAGTCGTCGATAACCGGATAGACCCAGACGCTGGCGAAGGAGGTGTGGCGCCGCGCGTTGCTGTCGTAAGGCGAAATGCGCACCAGGCGATGGACGCCGGACTCCGTCTTAAGCCAGCCATAGGCGTTGTGGCCCTTGATCATCACGGTGGCGGACTTGATGCCCGCTTCTTCGCCGTCATGGACTTCCAGCACCTCGACCTTAAACCGGCGGCGCTCGGCCCAGCGCGTGTACATGCGCAGGAGCATCGAGGCCCAGTCCTGGCTCTCGGTGCCGCCGGCGCCGGCATGGATTTCGAGATAGGTGTCGTTGGCGTCGGCCTCGCCCGACAGCAGCGTTTCGACCTGGCGCGCCTTCGCCTCGCCCTGCATCGAACGCAGCGCCGCCTCCGCTTCCGCGATGATGCCGTCGTCGCCCTCTTCCTCGCCGAGTTCAATCAGCCCGATATTGTCTTCCAGCGCCTGCGTCATCCCCTTGACGGCAGCGATGCCGTCCTCGAGCTCCTGGCGCTCCCGCATCAGCTTCTGCGCTTCGATGGGATCATTCCAGAGGCTGGAATCCTCGGCGCGCGAATTCAGGTATTCAAGTCGCTTTACAGCCTGATCCCAGTCAAAGATGCCTCCTCAGCAGGGTTATCGCCTGCCTGATCTCGTCGACGATGTTGAGCGTTTCCGCGCGCATGGCTCTTGGTTCGGTCCTGTTCTTTTCGGTCTTTTCGGAATAGGCGCGATACATAGGCACGGCATCGCTGCCTGTAAAGCGAAATGGGCCGGCACCACCCTGCCGGCCCATCGCCAAATCCGGCAACGTCAGTAGAGGCCGCCGCCGCCGTCCTGGATGGCCTGGTTGGCCTGCGGCGACAGCGCTCCGCCCGAACCGTTCGAGCCATCCGCGCCCATGCCGATCACCCAGTAGCTGTCAGCCGGACCGGTGCCAGGCTTGAAAGCCTCGATGATGGTGTTCGGATCGCCTTCGGCGGCGCGCATGCCGGTCTTGCGGTTGATTGCGATCAGCTTCATGCCGTCGGGAACCTGGAAGTCGGTGTTCGGCTTGCCGTCGAGCGCAACGCGCATGAAATCCTTGAAGATCGGGGCCGCCAAGCCGCCGCCGGTGGCGCCGTGGCCAAGGCCGCGCGGCGTGTCATAGCCCATATAGAGGCCGACAACGAGGTTCGGGGTGAAGCCGATGAACCAGGCGTCCTTCTCGTCATTGGTCGTGCCGGTCTTGCCGGCGATGTGGCGGCCGAGCTCGCCGATGGTGGCGCCGGTGCCGCGCTGCACGACGCCCTCCATCATCGAGGTGATCTGATATGCCGTCATCGGGTCGAGCACCTGCTCGGAATTGTCGACCAGCTCCGGCTCGGTCTGGTTCTTCCACTCAGTGGCGTTGCAGCCTTCGCAGCCGCGCTCGTCCTGCTTGAACACCGTCTTGCCGTAACGGTCCTGAATGCGGTCGATCAGCGAGGGTTTGATCGATTTGCCGCCATTGGCCATGATCGAATAGGCCGACACCATGCGCATGACGGTCGTCTCGCCGGAGCCCAGCGCCATCGGCAGATAGGGCGCCAGATGATCGTAGACGCCGAAGCGCTCGGCATATTCCACGACCAGCTTCATGCCCATGTCGTTGGCCAGCCGCACGGTCATCAGATTGCGCGACTTTTCGATGCCCGAGCGCAAGGTGGCCGGGCCCGCGACCGTGCCGTCATAGTTCTTCGGCGTCCAGGTGGTGTTGCCGCTCTGGATGGTGATCGGGCCGTCCATGATCACCGAAGCCGGCGTGTAGCCGTTGTCGAGCGCCGCCGAATAAACGATCGGCTTGAACGAGGAACCGGGCTGGCGCATCGCCTGGGTGGCGCGGTTGAATTCCGACTGCGCGTAGGAGAAGCCGCCGACCATGGCCAACACGCGGCCGGTATGCGGATCCATGGCGACGAGGCCGCCTTCGACCTCCGGCACCTGGCGCAGCATGTAGGTGTTGTCGGAGCCGTCGTTCTTCTGCACGAAGATCACGTCGCCGGGCTCCAGCACTTCCGCCGGAGACTTCGCCCTGACGGACTTGCCGTTGACGAAGTGGCGCATGGCGAAGCCCATGTCCTCCTTGCTGACGGTGCCCTGGACGCGCTCCTTGACCAGATCGCCGGAAATCTGCCGCGTCGGTTGGATGCCGATGGTCAGCCCGGTTGCCGAACTGTCGAGGACGACGGCCAGCGTCCATTCCGGAACATCCTCGAGACCCTTCACGTTGCCGAGCGGCACGCCCCAGTCGCCGGTGACGTCGATATGCGTCACCGGACCGCGATAGCCGCGCAGCATGTCGTATTTGAGCAGGCCGTTCTGCATCGCTTTGCGGGCGATAAGCTGGACATTCGGATCGAGCGTGGTGCGCACCGACAGGCCGCCCTCGTAAAGCGCATTCTCACCGTAGCGCGCGATGATCTGGCGGCGGACTTCCTCGGTGAAGTACTCGCCGGCAAAGAGGTAGGAACCGTTGCGGCGCGGCGTCACGCCGAGCGGTTCGGCCTTGGCCTTGTCGCCCTCCTCGCGGGTGACGTAGCCATTCTCGACCATCTGGTCGATGACCCAGTTGCGGCGCTCCAGGGCTCGGTCGGCGTGCTTGAAGGGGTGATAGTTGTTCGGGCCCTTCGGCAACGAGGCGAGATAAGCGGCTTCCGCGACTGTCAGCTCGTTGACGGACTTGTCGAAATAGGTGAGCGCGGCGCCCGCGACGCCATAGGCGCCAAAGCCGAAGAAGATTTCGTTGAGATAGAGCTCGAGGATGCGGTCCTTCGAATAGGCCTGCTCGATGCGGAAGGCCAGGATCATCTCCTTGATCTTGCGCTCATAGGTCTGATCAGAAGAGAGCAGGAAGTTCTTCGCCACCTGCTGGGTGATCGTCGAGGCGCCGACCTGGCGCCGGCCGGAACCTAAATTCTGCAGGTTGACGACGATGGCGCGGCCAAGGCCGGTGATGTCGATGCCGGGATGGTTGTAGAAGTTCTTGTCCTCGGCCGACATGAAGGCGGCCTTGACGCGGTCCGGGATAGCCTGGATCGGCAGATAGAGACGCCGCTCGCGCGCATATTCAGCCATCAGCGCGCCGTCGGAGGCATGGATGCGCGTCGTCACCGGCGGTTCGTATTTGGCCAGAACCTCGTAGTCGGGCAGGTCCTTGGTCAGATGGCTGATATAGATGGCAAGACCGGCCGCCACCAGCAGCGCCAGCGTCGTGCCGATGCCAAAGAAATAGCCGATGAGACGAATCATGCCCGCTCCAGTCCGAGGTTCGGGAATTTCCTAAACGAAGCCGACAGTCGCGCAAGCTTCCCGGGGCGGTCCCAATCCGCAATCGAAAAACCCATGTAGCGGCCATGTGGACAAAATACGGCAGCGCGAAATTTGAGGACTCGGTTGCCGAATAATAACGCCGGGTGTTGTCGTCATGCAACGCTGCTTGCGGTTGCAGGCGCCCGGCGGCTGCGGGCAGGTTCCGGCGGGTCAGCCGCCCGTCGCGGTTCCGGCCTTGGCGGCGGCAAACAGGGCGACCGCGTTGGTTATGCTTTGCGCCGCCTTGCCGCGCCAGTCGGCGTTCAGCAGTTGCGCCTCGTCCTTGTTATTGGAGAGGTAGCCGAGCTCGACCAGGACGGACGGCACGTCCGGGGCCTTGAGCACCCTGAAGCCGGCCGAGCGCTGCGGATTGTTGATCATGCCGACGCTGGTCGACAGCTGACCGACCAGTGTGTGGGCGAAGCTCATCGAGAAACCATGGGTCTCACGGCGGATCAGGTCGATCAGAATGTCAGTAACTTCCTTGTTGTCGTCCTCGATCTTCATTCCGGCGAACTGGTCGGACAGGTTCTCGCGATCGGCGAGCGCCTGGGCTTCCGGGTCGGAAGCCTTGTCGGAAAGCGTGTAGACCGTGGCGCCGCGAAGACCTTTGACGGCGATGGTATCAGCATGGACGGAGATCAAAAGATCGGCCTCGTGCTGGCGCGCGATGCGCACGCGTTCGTCGAGCGCCAGGTACACGTCGTTGTCCCGTGTCATGTAGACATCGTATTTGCCGACCGCGGCCAGCTTGTCGCGCAGTTCCTTGGCAAAAGCGAGCGTGACGTCCTTCTCGACCGTGCCGGCGGAGCTTTCGGCGCCGCCATCGACGCCGCCATGACCGGGATCGATAACCACCGTGAAGCGATGGCCGGGCGCCGAGACCGGTCCGGTGCCGACCCGTTCGCCTTTTTCGGTCGAAACCGTCGAACCAGTGGTCAGCGACTGGTTGGCGAGAGCTTCGTCGAACTCCCGCTCGGAGGCAGCCGACATATCGATGGCGATGCGGTAGCCGCTGCCGTCGTCATTCTTGAGCACGTCGAGCTTGTCGATGACGAAAGGGCCCTTGCCGGTGAGGATCAGGCGCGAGCCATGTCCCTGATCGCCGTAGCGAACTGCCCGTACAAGACCCCGCGGCTTCACATCCTTGGCGTCGAGCGCGAATCGCGTGCGCGGCAGATCGACGACCAGGCGATTGGGACCGCGCAGCAGGAACCATTTGACGTCCGGCTCGTGGTCGAAATTCACGACGATGCGCATCTTGGCGGCGTCGCCGGCCATCTTGTAGCCGGTCGCGCCAAGCAAGGTTTCGGCGTGCACGGCGGCGGCGAAACAGGACAGGACCGCCAGCAGCAAGCCAGTCCAGGTCACGCGCAGGAGATGCCCGGCGGCCCCACCTCTCTTGTTTGCGGCGCCCGCCGATCCCATCACTTATCCGTCGCTCCCGGTTTGACGCATTGCGCCCGGTCTTCTCGCAGAATGCCTGTCAGGCCGCCAACTCGATTAACGATTGGTATTCAGAGAAGGTTAACCAAGCCTTTCATAGAGCGGGATGAAGGCGCCTTCCCCAGGGGAAGCGCTTTTTGCCGGCATCCGAAATCGGGGTTGCCTTCCATCCCGCCAAATCATAAAAGCGACATTGGATCACTGCAATCCTGGAACCGCTCGCCTCAGCAGTTTCCTGCCAAAGGCTGGATGCAAAGGCGGCTCCTTTACCCTTCCAGGCTCAGGTGGTCGCGACGATTTTCGCAGGCGTGCCCTCGTGGCGGGGGAATCGCTTGCGTGAGGAAAACGGCCGGGATTGTCCCGCGCCGGCTCTTTATGAGCAAACAAGCTGGTCCGGCTTAGCCCGGGCTTTGGTTCAAAAGGTTCTGCCGGGTGCCGATGGCTTCAAGCGCAATCATGGAAAGGTCCGCATCAAACCGCGCCGTAATGGCTGCGGGCGGCACCGCCATTGCGCTCAAGCGGCGGCCGGCGGACATTCAATTATCCGGCATGCACACAGATACAGGCGCACAGCGGCGGGCATTGCCACGCCAGCTGCGGCCGTCGGCTGCCGGCAGGAAACAAAATAATGCCCAACAAGATGCTGATAGACGCCTCCCACCCGGAGGAAACACGCGTTGTTGTCGTTCGCGGTAACCGCATCGAAGAATTCGACTTTGAATCCCAGGACAAAAAGCAGCTCAAAGGAAACATCTACCTCGCCCGCGTAACCCGCGTCGAACCGTCCCTCCAGGCGGCCTTTGTCGAATATGGCGGCAACCGTCACGGTTTTCTCGCCTTTAGCGAAATTCATCCCGATTATTACCAGATCCCGGTCGCCGACCGTCAGGCTCTGCTGCGCGCCGAGGCGCAGGAGGCCGAGGACGAAGACGACGAGGAGGCCGAGAACGGCGAAGAGCAGCAGGCCCGCGACCGCGGCGGCCGGCGCAACCGCCGGCGCGGCGGCAAGAACCGCGACCGCGGCGAGCACAAGCACGCTTCCTCCGAGAACGAGGAAAGCCCGGTCGAAGCAATAGCCGTTGACGAAACCGCCGCTGCGGTTGCCGAGGGCGAGGAAGCCGCCGGCGAGACCGCCGCTACCCCGGCAGAAAATGCCGGAACAGCCTCCGAGGCCGTCGAGGCCGTATCGGAAGCGGCTGAAGGACCCGCCGCCGAGGCTGGCGGAGATGACGCCACGGACAACGACAATGGCAAGCCTTCCGAAGGCGGTCCTACTTCGATTGCCGCGAGCATCGATGCCGACGTGATTTCCGAGGCGATGCCGCAGGCGGATCAGCAGAGCGGCGAAGCAGCCGTTAGCGACGATGATCGCGGCATGCTGGAGGACGTCTCGGCCTCGCATTCGGACGAGCACGAGGTCGAATCGGTCGGCGCCGAGGACGCGCTCGAGGAAATCCGCAATCGCCGCAAGCCGGTGCGTCGCCAGTACAAGATCCAGGAAGTCATCAAGCGCCGGCAGATCCTTTTGGTGCAGGTGGTCAAGGAAGAGCGCGGCAACAAGGGCGCGGCGCTCACCACCTATCTGTCGCTTGCCGGCCGCTATTCGGTGCTGATGCCGAACACGGCGCGCGGCGGCGGCATCTCGCGCAAGATCACCAACGCCCAGGACCGCAAGCGGCTGAAGGAGGTCGTGGCCGATCTCGACGTGCCGCAGGGCATGGGCGTCATCCTGCGCACCGCCGGCGAGAGCCGCACCAAGGCCGAGATCAAGCGCGACTACGAATATCTGATGCGGCTTTGGGAAAACGTCCGCAACCTGACGCTGCAGTCCTCGGCCCCAGCCCTGGTCTATGAGGAAGGCAGCCTGATCAAGCGCTCGGTGCGCGACCTCTACAACAAGGACATCGACGAGATCCTTGTCTCCGGCGAAGACGGCTACCGCGAGGCCAAGGATTTCATGCGCATGCTGATGCCGAGCCACGCCAAGGTGGTTCAGCCATTCCGCGACACCACGCCGATCTTCGTGCGCAACGGCATCGAAGCGCAGCTCGACCGCATGCTGCAGCCGCAGGTGACGCTGAAGAGCGGCGGCTACATCATCATCAACCAGACCGAGGCGCTGGTTGCGATCGACGTCAACTCCGGCCGCTCCACCAAGGAGCATTCGATCGAGGAGACGGCGCTCCACACCAATCTGGAAGCGGCAGAGGAAGTCGCGCGGCAGTTGCGGTTGCGCGACCTTGCCGGTCTGATCGTCATCGACTTCATCGACATGGAGGAGAACCGCAACAACCGCTCCGTCGAGAAGCGGCTGAAGGATCACCTCAAGAACGACCGTGCCCGTATCCAGGTCGGCCGCATCTCGCACTTCGGCCTGATGGAAATGTCGCGCCAGCGCATCCGCGCCAGCGTGCTGGAATCGACCATGAAGCCTTGTCCGCATTGCGGCGGCACGGGCCATGTGCGCTCCGATTCCTCCGTGGCGCTGATGGTCGTGCGGGCGATCGAAGAATTCCTGCTCAAGGATTCGCGCAGCCACATCATCGTGCGCACACCGTCGGCGACCGCGCTCTATGTGCTCAACCATAAGCGCGCCAACCTGGTGGAGCTCGAAGCCCGCTTCGGCCTGACCATCACGATCGAGGCTGACGAGACGCTCGGCACCCAGCACTACGCGATTTTCCGCGGCGCCATTGCCGAGAAGCCGGAAGGCTTCGTCGAGGTGCGCAGCCTGCCGGCCTATGTCGAGCCGGAAGAGCCCGAGGACGAGATCGTCGTCGAGGAAGCGGAGGAGGAAGTCTCGGTCCAGCCCGAACAGCCGCGCCACGCGCAGCAGGGCCAGCACCAGCAGCGGTCCGAGGATGGCGAAGGCCGTGACCGCAAGCGGCGCAAGCGCCGGCGGCGGCGCGGCGGCAGGGATCGCGACCGCGAGCACAATGGTGACGTCGCGGCGGCGCCGATGGAAGCCGGCGAAACCGATGACGACGATATGAAGCAAGAGGCCGCCGACGAGGCAACCGCCGGCGGCGAGGCTGTAGCGGCCACTCCCGACGACGGTTCCGGAAAGAAGCGCCGGCGCGGGAAGCGCGGCGGTAAGCGCAACCGACGTGACGACGAAGCTTCGGAGGCCGTTGGCAGCGAAACCGTGGGCGACATCGAGGGTGAGCCGGTTGAAGGCCAGGATGCCGTAAGCGAGCCGGCGATGGCCGCTCCTGCGGAGGAACCTGCTGCTCCCGCCGCGGCTAATGACGATGCCGAGGCGGTCGAAAAGCCGAAGAAGCCCCGCCGTTCGAGGGCTAAGAAGGTGGCTGAGGAAGCCGCGGCCGAGACGGTATCGGAGCCTGTGGCCGAGGCTCAGGTCGCGCCCCCGGCTGTCCAGCCCGGGCCGGAGCCGGCCGCTGCCGCTCCCGCGGCCACCGAGGCGGAGCCTGCCACCAACGCCCATCCGACGCGGCGCAAGCCACAGTCAGTCGACGCGCCGGTTGTTCCCGTCGTGTCTTCGAACGTCTCCGACGAGGCCAAGACCGAAGAGAAGCCGAAGCGCGCCGGCTGGTGGCAGCGCAAGGGCTTTTTCTAAGCTCTTCATATCGTTAGGCTGATCTTTTGAGACAATCCCGCGCCCCATCAGGCGCGGGATTTTCATTTTCGCTGACTGCCTTTTCAGCGCAGCTCCGGGTGGCAAACCGCCAGCGCTTTGCTGTTTTACGGCGCGAAGATCGACCAGTTCATCATCCGGGCGAGCTTCTCCATAGCGATGGAGCCGAGCTTGGAGTTGCCGTTCTCGTTGAGGCCGGGCGACCACACCGCCAGCGAAGCAACCCCTGGCACGATGCCGAGAATGCCGCCGCCGACACCGCTTTTGCCGGGGATGCCGACGCGGAAGGCAAAATCGCCCGAACCATCATAGTGGCCGCAGGTCAGCATCAGCGCGCCGATGCGGCGTGCCCGTTCGGCCGAGACGACCGAATGCCCGGTCGCCGGGTTCCTGCCGCCATGGGCTAGAAACCGGCCGGCCATGGCGAGCTGACGGCAGCTCATGGCAACCGCGCAATGGTGGAAATAGACACCCAGCGCGAGCTCGGGAGCATGATGGAGATTGCCGAAGGATTTCATGTAGTTGGCCAGGGCAAAGTTGCGGTGGCCGGTGGCGCGCTCGGATGCCGCTACCTCGCGATCGATGATGATCGTCTCGTCATCGGCAAGGAACTGGATGAAACGCAGGATTTCGCCGATCGCCTCGCGCGGCTGATGGCCGGCGAGCAGGACGTCGGAGACCACGATGGCCCCGGCATTGATGAACGGATTGCGCGGGATGCCGTTCTCATGCTCGAGCTGGACGATCGAGTTGAACGGGTTGCCGGATGGCTCGCGGCCGACGCGATGCCATAACGCATCGCCGACCTTGCCCAGCGCCAGCGTGAGCGTGAAGACTTTCGAGACGCTCTGGATCGAAAAGGGCTGATCGGCATCGCCGGCCAGTATGACGCGGCCGTCATTGGTCACGGCGGCAATGCCGAATTTCTTCGGATCGACCTTGCCCAACTGCGGGATATAGCTCGCCACCTCGCCGCGATCGCTGCGCTCCGCCATTTCGGCGGCCACTTCCGCCAGTGCTTGCTCGAGTTCCGGCATGGCGGTTATTTCAGCCAGCGTTCGATGCGCGCCAGCGCCTCGATCATGTCGTCATGGCTGCCGGCATATGAAAAGCGCATGGTGCGATGGCCCTGCAGCGGGTCGAAATCGCGGCCGGGCGTTGCCGCGACATGCGCCTCGGCCAGCATCTTGCGCGCAAAGGCCATGCTGTCGTTGGTGTGGCGCGTGACATCGCAGAACGCATAGAAGGCGCCGTCCATCGGCGCGGCGAGCGCAAAGCCGAGTTCCGGCAGGCGCTTCATCAGAAGGTCGCGGTTCCAGGCGTAGCGCGCCTTCACCTTTTCCAGTTCCTGCGTTGCCTTGAATGCCTCGATCGCCGCGACCTGCGACAGTTCAGGCGGCGAGATATAGAGGCTCTGGGCAACACGCTCGACCGGCCGCACAAGCTCTTCCGGCAGCACCATCCAGCCGATCCGCCAGCCGGTCATGCAATAGTATTTCGAAAAGGAATTGATCGCGGTCACGCCGGCGCCATGCACCAGGGCGGTGACATCCGGCGCCGCGTAGGCCAGCCTGTGATAGATTTCGTCGGAGATCACGGCGATGCCGAGCTCCTCGGCGGTTTTCACCAGCGCGGCAAGCTCATCGGCCGGAATCACCGCGCCGGTCGGATTGGCGGGACTGGCGAACAGCACGCCCTTCAGCGGCCTCCCGCGATGGGCTGCCTTGAGGTGCTCGGCATGCAGGTAGGCATCCGAGCCGAGCTCTATCTCGACGATCTCGATGCCGAGCGCGGCCATGATGTTGCGGTAGGCGGGATAGCCGGGCGCGGCGATGGCGACACGGTCGCCCGGATCGAACATGGCCAGGAAAGCCAGGTTGAAGGCGGCAGATGAGCCGGTCGTGACGGCAATGCGCGATGGCGCGACGTCGATACCGTAGTGCTCGCCGTAATGCCGCGCGATCGCCTTGCGCAGATCGGCCAGACCCAAGGCGTCGGTGTAGCCGATGCGGCCATGCCGCAGGGCCGCGGCCGCCGCCTCGCGGACCCCGACCGGTGCGGGATCCGACGGCTGGCCGACCGCCATCGACACCACGGGCACGCCGGTGGCCTTCAGCCGGTTGGCTTCGGCCAGGATGTCCATGGCGTGGAACGGCTCGACTTCCCCGCGGCGCGAAAGCGAAACGACCATCTGACCTCTTCCAACTGCTCTATTTGGGCGAATTCTGGACGCAAGCCAGAGCAGACTTGCCCTAACTGCCCTAGTTGCGGGACAGCGCCGCACAAATGCCCGATTGATGTGGGGATCACAAGCGCGCAGGAAGTTGCCGGCGCCGACTTTTCATCTTTCGCCCGCTCGTCTACCAGTGGACCTATGTTGAGCCGACCCCGACCGTTAATTGGCAAAGCGATCTCACTCAGCCGAACCGCGCGCGGCTTCGCGACGCTTCTGCTGGCCGCCACGGTTGCTTTATCGAGCTCGGTCAGCGCCTTCGCGCAGGGCGTTCCGGTGGTGCGCGACGCCGAGATCGAGGCGCTGGTGCGCGATTATGCCCGGCCGATCTTCAAGGCGGCGGGGCTTGCCAATGACGGCATCGACATCGTTCTGGTCAACGACCAGAGTTTCAACGCCTTCGTCACCGGGCGGCGGCTGTTCATCAACACCGGCGCACTGGTGACCGCCGAGACGCCGAACGAGATCATCGGCGTCATCGCGCACGAGGCCGGCCATATCGCCGGCGGCCACCAGGAGAAATTGCGCGACCAGCTCGACCGCGCCAAGACCATGGCCATCATCGCCACGCTGCTCGGCGCCGGCGCCATGGTGGCCGGCGCCACCACCAACAGCCGCGGCCTTGCCGGCGCCGGCATGGGGGTGGCCGCCGGCGGTGGCGAGATGGCGCAGCGCTCGATCCTGGCTTATCAGCGCACCGAAGAGATCACCGCCGACCGTTCGGCGATCACCTATCTGAACGCCACCGGCCAGTCCGGCATGGGCATGCTGAAGACCTTCGCCCGCTTCCAGAGCGCTCTCTCGCTCGCCGGCACCCAGGTCGATCCCTACCGGATCAGCCATCCGATGCCGCAGGAGCGCATCGCCAACCTCGAAGTTCTCGTCAAGCAAAGCCCCTTCGTCAACGCTGTCGACCCGCCGGCACTGCAGCAGCGGCACGACATGATGCGCATCAAGATCGCGGCTTATATGCAGGGCCAGGCAGCCGTCGCGCGGCTGATGCGCAAGAACCCGACCAGCCTCGCCTCGCGCTATGGCGACGCGCAGCAGACCTATCTTTACGGCAATCCGGGCGCGGCGCTCGCCAAGACGGCGGCGCTGATCAAGGAACAACCGAAGAACCCCTATTTCCACGAATTGCGCGGCGACATCCTGATGAAGGTCAACAAGCCGAAGGACGCGGCGGACGCCTATGCCAAGGCGGCCAGCCTCGATCCCGCGCGCTCCGGCCTGCTGCTGGTTTCGGTCGGCCAGTCGCTGATGGCGGTCGGCACGCCCGATTCGCTGAAAAAGGCTGTCACGCAGCTCAACAACGGCGTCGCGCGGGACAGGGAGAATTCCGAGGCCTATCGTTTTCTGGCGCAGGCATATGGCGAGCTCGGCGACATTCCGGCTGCCGATCTTGCCACCGCCGAGGGTCACTATTATGCGGGCGACTACAAAAACGCTAAGATCTTCGCCATGCGCGCTCAACAGAAATTGAAGCGCGGCGAACCCCGCTGGGTCCGTGCGCAGGATATTATAAACTACACGCCATCGAACAAACTCAAATGAACCTCCCGGGCCCTGGCGACGACCAAGGCGGACCGGAACCGGCAAAAGGAACGACGATATGAACAAGGCAATCCTGCTTGGCAGCGCCGGCGGTCTGGCGGTGGCGCTCGGCATGCTGGCTTTCGGTTTCATGGCGGGAAACCCGCAGCCCGCGAGGGCCGACACCGTGCAAGTCGCCCAGGTCACGTCTTCCACCGATACCAAGGCCTCCGCCGATACCAAGATCGATCGCAAGGAGGTCGAAGGCATCATCCGCGACTATCTCTTGAAGAATCCGGAAGTTCTACTCGAGGTGCAGGACGCGCTCGAGGCCAAGCAGAAGGAAGAGCAGCGGCTCGCGGCGCTCGGCGTCATCAAGAACTCCAAGGACGAGATCTTCAACTCGACCTTCGACGGCGTCGTCGGCAACCCGAAAGGCAAGGTCACGATCGTCGAGTTCTACGATTACAATTGCGGCTTCTGCAAACGCGCCATCGAGGACATGCAGGCGCTGACCAAGTCCGATCCGGATCTGCGCTTCGTGCTCAAGGAGTTCCCGATCCTCAGCCCGGATTCGCAGAAGGCCAGCGTCGTCTCCATGGCGTTCCACCTGATGCATCCGGAGAAGTATCGTGAGTTCCACACCGCGCTGCTCGGCGGCCAGGGTCGCGCCACCGAGGCGACCGCGATCAAGGTGGCGCTTTCGCTCGGCGCCGACGAGGCAGCGCTGCGCGAGAAGATGAAGGACCCGCGCATCGCCGAAACGCTCTCGCGCACCTATGATCTTGCGACGAAACTGTCGATCACCGGCACGCCGTCCTATGTCGTCGGCAACGAGGTGATCTTCGGAGCGCTCGGCCAGCAGGTTCTGGCGGAAAAGATCGAAGAGGCAAAAAGCGCGCTCTAGGCGCGCCCGCGGTGTAAAAGCCGGCCGCTGTGGACAGCGAAAGAACGCACTTGCGCTCTTTTCGCGGGCGGCTATGCCCATTATAGAGGCCCAGTGCGCCGGCTTGGGGTCGGCGCAGAACAAGGTCGGCATATTGAAAACGATTTTCGTCCTCAACGGTCCCAATCTCAATGCGCTCGGCAAGCGCGAGCCGGGGATTTATGGCGGTAAGACGCTTGCGGCCATCGCCGAGGACTGCAAGGCGGCCGGCGCCGCGCTCGGGCTCGAGATCGATTTTCGCCAATCCAACCATGAGGGCGATCTGGTCGACTGGATCCAGGAAGCCAGCGAGAAGGCGGCAGGCATCGTCATCAACCCAGGCGCCTACAGCCACACATCGATCGCCATCCATGACGCCATCCGCGCCGCAGCACCGCTGCCCGTCGCGGAAGTCCATCTTTCCAACATCCACGCGCGGGAGCCCTTCCGCCACGTCTCCATGGTCGCGCCGGTCGCTGTCGGCATGATCTGCGGGTTCGGGCCTCTTGGCTACACGCTCGCGCTGCAGGCACTGGCGGCACGCCTGTGACCGACCCCCAAACAGAAGGCTCGAAAATGTCGATAAAAAAGAACGGTGTTGACCAGCAGCTGATCCGCGATCTGGCGGGCATTCTGAACGACACCAATCTGACCGAGATCGAGGTCGAGCTCGGCGACCTCAAGGTGCGCGTCTCGCGCCAGGCGCAGGCCGTCCATGCGGTTGCAGCGGCGCTGCCGGCGCCCGCCGCGGCTCCTGCGACCGCCGCGGCTCAGCCAGCAACGGCAGCCGCGGCCGCCGATATGTCCAAGAACGCAGTGCCCTCCCCGATGGTCGGCACCGCCTATCTGGCACCCTCACCCGACGCCAAGGCGTTCATCGAGGTCGGCCAGAAGGTCAAGGAAGGCCAGACGCTGCTCATCATCGAAGCGATGAAGACGATGAATCAGATCCCCTCGCCGCGTGCCGGCACGGTGACGGCGATCCTCATCGAAGATGCCCAGCCGGTCGAATACGGAATGCCGCTGGTGGTTCTTGAGTAGAGCCGGGAACAATCAGGAGATGTTCCAGAAAATCCTCATCGCCAATCGCGGCGAAATCGCGCTCCGGGTGCTGCGCGCCTGCAAGGAGCTCGGCATCCAGACGGTGGTGGTCCACTCGACCGCGGATTCCGACGCCATGCATGTGCGGCTTGCCGACGAGAGCGTCTGCATCGGCCCGCCGCCGTCCCGCGAAAGCTATCTCAACATCCACCAGATCGTCGCCGCCTGCGAGATCACCGGCGCAGATGCCGTGCATCCGGGCTACGGCTTCCTGTCGGAGAACGCCAAGTTCGCCGACATCCTAGCGGCCCACAACATCACCTTCATCGGCCCGTCAGGCGACCATATCCGCGTCATGGGCGACAAGATCGAGGCCAAGCGCACGGCGAAGCGTCTCGGCATCCCCGTCGTGCCTGGATCCGATGGCGCGATCAGCGAAGAGAAGGAAGCCAAGCGCGTCGCCGCCGAGATCGGCTATCCGGTGATCATCAAGGCCTCCGCCGGCGGCGGCGGCCGCGGCATGAAGGTGGCGCACACCGAGGCGGACCTCGAAGTCGCCTTGCAGACGGCCAAGTCGGAAGCGGGGGCGGCCTTCGGCGACGACGCCGTCTACATCGAGAAATATCTGCAGAAGCCGCGCCATATCGAGGTGCAGGTGTTCGGCGACGGGGCCGGCCGAGGCGTGCATTTCGGCGAGCGCGACTGCTCGCTGCAGCGGCGCCACCAGAAGGTCTGGGAGGAAGCCAATTCGCCGGCGCTCAATGCCGAGGAGCGTTCGCGCATCGGCGGCATCTGCGCCAGGGCTATCGCCGATCTCGGCTATTCGGGCGCCGGCACGATCGAGTTCCTCTACGAGAATGGCGAGTTCTATTTCATCGAGATGAACACGCGTCTTCAGGTCGAGCATCCAGTGACCGAAGCGATCACCGGCATCGACCTCGTGCATGAGCAGATCCGCGTCGCCTCGGGCGGCGGGCTGTCGGTCAGGCAGGAAGACATCAAGTTCAACGGCCATGCCATCGAGTGCCGTATCAACGCCGAGGATCCGCGCACCTTCACGCCCTCGCCCGGCACGATCACGCATTTCCATACGCCCGGCGGCCTCGGCATCCGTGTCGATTCCGGCGTCTATTCGGGCTACAAAATCCCGCCCTATTACGACAGCCTGATCGGCAAGCTGATCGTGCATGGCCGCAACCGCGTCGAATGCATGATGCGGCTGCGCCGCGCGCTCGACGAATTCGTCGTCGACGGCATCAAGACGACGCTGCCGCTGTTCCGCGACCTGGTCGGCAATCCCGACATCGCCAATGGCGACTACGACATCCACTGGCTGGAAAAATACCTGGCCAAGGGTGAATAGCACGGGGATGCGATGACCCGCCCCTACGCACCAGGCTATCGCATTCCGACCGACCTGCTGCTTCGGGCTTACGCTTCCGGTGTCTTCCCGATGGCCGAGAGCGCCAACGACCCGGAAGTGTTCTGGGTGCGGCCGGAAACGCGCGGCATCATTCCGCTGGACGGATTCCACACACCGCGCAGCCTGAAGAAGACGATCCGCAAGCATCCGTTCGAGATCCGCTACGACTTCGATTTCGAGGCGACGATCGACGGCTGCGCCGAAAAGCGCGAGGAGCGCCGCTCGACCTGGATCAACGCGCCGATCCGCGAAGCCTATGTCGAGCTCTATCGCCTGGGCCACTGCCATTCGGTCGAAGCATGGCGCGAGGAACGGCTGGTCGGCGGCCTCTATGGCGTCTCGCTCGGACGCGTGTTCTTCGGCGAAAGCATGTTCGCCAGGGAGACCGACGCGTCGAAGACCTGTCTCTACCATCTCGTCGAGCGGCTGAGGGCGCGCGGCTTCGCGCTGCTCGACACGCAGTTCACGACCGAGCATTTGAAGCGCTTCGGCGCTGTCGACGTGCCGCGCGGCCAGTATGAGAAGCTGCTCGCAGAGGCGCTGAAGGGCGAGGCCGTCTTCTATCCTTGAGCCCGCGCTGCCGCCTCGATCGGCGTTTGCGAATGGAACATCATCTTCCAGCCGTCGGCGCGATGGACATAGCCGGTGCTGACGAGGGCAGCATAGGATTCGCCGTTCTCGCGCGTCGCGCGCGCCTCGTAAGTCAGCATGACGATGTCGCTGCCGGGCTCGACCATGCCCTTCAACTTGATGTCGAGGTCGCGCCATCTGTTGGGCTTGGCCGCGGTCTTTGCGAGATCGGCATTGGTCATCGCCTGCGCCATCTGCGGGAACGCCACCAGGCAATCCACATCGGCATTGGCTTCATAGTAAGCGGAATCGCCTGTCCAAAAGCCCTTCTCGATATCGAGAAGCTCCTGCTTGTTGGCCGTGATCGATCTGGTGGTCATCGCAGAATCCTCCTCGCCTGTCGCCGATCTGGAACGGCTCAAAGACGGGCAGGTTCCGAGATCAGTTCGTGTCGGTCGTGTCGTCCGGTGCCGGCGCCGCGTCAGTCGGTTCGGAGGCGGCGTCCGCCGGCTGCGCCGCAGCCCTGGGCTTGGCGGCTTCGGTCTTCGGCTTGCCTGTGTCGGCCTTGGCCGCGGTCGGCGGCGGCACGTCCGACTTCTGCTTGCAGCCCTTGAGCCAGACGTCATAGACGGCGTGCTCGACGGCGTTGAGGCCGGGGCTTTCGGCAAACATCCAGCCGGTGAAGATGCGGCGGATCTTGCGGTCGAGCGTGATCTCGTCGACCTCGACGAAGGAATCGGTCTTCGGCTGCTCCGTGTCCGGCCGCGAATAGCAGACGCGAGGCGTCACCTGCAAAGCGCCGAACTGAACGGTCTCGTCGATATAGACGTCGAAGGTGATGATGCGGCCGGTGATCTTGTCTATGCCGGCGAACGCGGCCACCGGATTGGTGATGCGGTCGGAGGCCGCAGGTGCCGCGGCCGGCGCCTGTGCGGCGGCGAATACCGCAGTCGAGGCAAGCAGAACGGACGTCGCCGCGATCAGCGCCTTTGAGATGTGGCCGAAAGAGCTCATGCAAAATACCGGTGGTTGCGCCCGGGTGATTCTCTCAACGCCCAAGGCTAGTCATGGCTGCGCAGTCAGCAAGCAGCTAAACGCCAATTGTGGCGACAAAGGACCGAAGCGGCGTCGTGGACGCGGATTACGATCCGGGCGTCCAGGCGTCGTAGTCGCCGGTCACCTGCGGGCGATGCTGGTTGGTCAGGATGGAACCCTGCGGACGATAGGCGCCGGGCGTTCCGGTCAGGTTCGGCCGATGCTCCTTCTGCCACTCGCGCGCTTTGTAGTTCTCGCTCGAGGGAGCGGTGTCGACCCGGTGGTGGATCCAGCCATGCCAGCCCGGCGGGATCTTCGAGGCTTCCGAATAATCGCGATAGATGACCCAGCGGCGGGTGCGGCCTTCCGAATCGATGCCGCCCTCGTAATAGACGTTGCCGGCTTCGTCCTCGCCGACCCGCTTGCCGAAGCGCCAGGTGTGGAAGCGGGTGCCGAGCGTCTGGCTGTTCCACCAGGTGAAAAACTGCAGCAGGAAAGTCTTCATCCAAATCCTCGCGGCGGCAGCGGCTGCGCCTTTCCTTTGCTTATGGCGTCACGTCATCGCGAAGGCAAGGGTTTTGCCATGTGCCGAAAGGAAATGCTCCATGCGTTCATATCTTGATGCATGTCGTCATCCCAGAACCGCTCCACACCTCTGGGCGACATGCATTAATCGATGCAGTTGTCCTGCCGGCGGCAGTACGGCTTGCCAAGCGCCGCCCGTCTTTCTAAAGCTCGGCCCGCCCGTTTCGGGGCACGCCTTGAGGAGGTGACGATTGAGCCGGGATCCGTCCGCCGACAGCCGGATCAGCGCCGAAGACATTCGCCGCCGCAAGGGCGGCGTGCCGATCGTTTGCCTTACCGCCTACACCTATCCGGCCGCCCGCCTGCTCGATCCGCATGTCGACCTGCTGCTGGTCGGCGACAGCGTCGCCATGGTCCTGCACGGCCACGCCACCACGCTCGGCGCCTCGCTGGAGATGATGATCGCGCACGGCCAGGCTGTGATGCGCGGCTCGGCCAAGGCCTGCGTGGTGGTCGACATGCCTGCGGGCAGCTACGAGACGTCGGCCGCCCAGGCCGTCGCTTCGGCGCGGCGCATCGTCGGGGAAACAGGCTGCCAGGCCGTGAAGCTCGAGGGCGGCGTCGACATGGCAGCCCAGATCGCGGCGATCGTCGCCGAAGGAATACCGGTCATGGGTCATATCGGCCTGCAGCCGCAATCGGTGGAGAAGGACGGCGGCTACAAGATCAAGGGCCGGACAGACGACAATATCGCAGCGCTCTTGCGCGATGCAGAGGCGGTGGAAAAAGCCGGCGCCTTCTCGGTGGTCATCGAGGGCACGATGGAGGCCGTGGCTGCGAAGCTTACCCGTCACATTTCCATACCGACCATCGGCATCGGCGCCAGCGCCGACTGCGACGGCCAGATCCTGGTGATCGACGACATGGTCGGCATGACCGTCGACCGCGTGCCGAAATTCGTCAAGGAATACGCCGACTTGCGCAGCATGATTGCGAATGCGGCGGCCCGTTATGCCGCCGAGGTGCGCAGCCGTGCCTTTCCTGGCCCCGACCACGTCTTCACGACAGCATCCGGCAAGGACGACACATGAACGCGCCAATCGTCGTCGACAGCGTCGCCGCGCTTCGGACACAGGTCAGGAACTGGCGACAGGCCGGCCTGAAGGTCGCCATGGTGCCGACCATGGGTGCGCTGCATGACGGCCATATCTCACTGGTCAGGATCGCGCTCGAACGGGCCGATCGCTGCGTCGTCTCGATCTTTGTCAACCCGGCCCAGTTCGCGCCGACGGAGGATCTCGACAAATACCCACGCCAGCTGGCGCACGATCTCGACCGGCTGCGGGATGCGGGTGCGCATCTCGCCTTCACGCCGGGCGTAAACGAAATGTACCCCGCTGGCTTCGCCACGAAGATCTCGGTGGGCGGCCCCTCTCGCGGCCTGGAAACCGACTTCAGGCCGAGTTTCTTCGACGGCGTCGCGACCGTGGTAGCAAAACTCTTCCTGCAGGCGGCGCCCGATTGCGCCGTGTTCGGCGAGAAGGACTACCAGCAGCTTTGCGTCGTCAGGCAGCTCTGCCGCGACCTCGACCTGCCGGTCGAGATCGTCGGCGCGCCGACGGTGCGCGACGTCCATGGCCTCGCCATGTCGTCGCGCAATGCCTATCTGGGCGAAGCCGAGCTCGACATCGCACGCGAGCTCAACGTGATCCTGCGCCGCACCGCGGCGGCGCTTGCGGGCGGCGCGGATGAAACCGGCGCCACCGATGCCGCAGCGAAGGCCCTCGTCTCCGCGGGCTTCCAGAAGGTCGACTATGTCGCCGCGCGCGAAGCCGCGACGCTCAGCCCCTGGCGGAAAGACCGCGACGGCCGCCTGCTGGCGGCCGCCTGGCTCGGCACGACACGCCTGATCGACAATGTGGAAATTCCCTCCGCCTGATCGGACCTTCGTTCGACCAGGCTCGCCGCCTACTCTTCCGACGGCATATGCAGATACATCGACTGGATGCCGACGCGGCCTGGCCCGGTGAAGCGATTGACGATGAAATTCATGGCGGCGCCGAAGAAGCCGCTGGAAAGCCGGTCGATCCTTGTATCCATCTTCACCGAGGCGTCCTTGAACAGCCAGCCGCCCGGCTCGATGTCGATGGTCTCGCCGGGCGCCAGCACCTTCTCGAAGACATTGCCGTAACCGTGCAGCCAGACGATGCCGTCGCCTGTCTCGCCGCGGAAGCGGTCGATGAAGAAGCCGCTCTGGCCAAACAGCATCGTTCCCAACCCGCGCACGCGCTCGAACGTGTAGTCGACGCTGGCGGTCGCGGCGAGGAACTGGTGCTCGCGCACCTGGATCTCCTCGCCGCGCCGAAGATGGATCGGCACGATGTGGCCCGGTCCGTCGCGGCTGAAGGCGATGATGCCCGGCCCCGACGCCTCGGTGACGAATATCTGCATGCCGGCGATCATGCGCTTCAGCGCGCCCTTCAGCGATTTCAGGCCGATGGTGATGGCGGTGTTCTTCCAGAGCAGGATATGGTG
Organism: Mesorhizobium sp. CA5; assembly: GCF_020165105.1. Classification (NCBI taxonomy): domain Bacteria; kingdom Pseudomonadati; phylum Pseudomonadota; class Alphaproteobacteria; order Hyphomicrobiales; family Phyllobacteriaceae; genus Mesorhizobium; species Mesorhizobium sp. CA5. The sequence goes on from NZ_JAIUHJ010000031.1 coordinate 43,049, forward strand.
CTCGAAATAAACCGGCATGTTGGTCACATCGACCGACAGCACCGGCACCAGTTCTCCGGCGACGTGATAGGTCACGCCGCCAAAAGTCTCGTCCGACACCTCGGTCGGCATCAGTTCAGGCAAGCTCGGCATGGCAATCCCCCATTTGCCGGCGACGCCTCTGGCTAGTGGGAGCGGGACACCGGAGATGCGCAGCCTTGACCACGCGGGTCGGCGCGATCAAATCAAAACCGCGCGATGAATGGGGGCTCGCCGCCGACCTAGCGAAGCCGCTTCTCCATGATGAGGGCGGGCAATCCCGAGTTGCCGCCGCAATCGGCGGTTCTGCCTGCCGGGCGGAACCCGTTCGCCTCGTAGAAGGCGATCGCCGCGGCATTTGCTTCTTCGACCTCGAGGCGCAGCGTATGCATCTCCGGAAAGCTGGCTTCAACTTCATCGAGCAGCGACTGGCCAATCCCCTGCCGTTGGCAGGCCGGATGGACGTAAAGCTGGTTCAAAAGGACGATCTTCGGGTCGGTGGTGGCGGCAGCGAACGCCATGCCGCCGAGCCGCTTGCCGTCGTCAGCCACCAGGAACTCGGAATTCGGCCGCGCCAGCCGCGCCTTGAGCGAGGCGATCGAATGCCAGTCATCCGTGATTTCAGTTACCCGCTTGGTGCCATAGACGGCGTCGTAAGTGGCATGCCAAGTCTCGACCAGCAACGCACGGACGGCTGCGAGATCGCGTTCGCTGGCCGTCCGCACGAACATCGCTAGCCCTCGATGCCGAGCTTGGCCTTGACGAGGTCGTTGACCGCCTGCGGGTTGGCTTTGCCGCCGGTCGCCTTCATCACCTGGCCGACGAACCAGCCGGCCATGGTCGGCTTGGCGCGCGCCTGCTCGGCCTTGTCGGGGTTGGCGGCGATCACCTCGTCGACGGCCTTCTCGATGGCGCCGGTGTCGGTGACCTGCTTCATGCCGCGGCTCTCGACGAGCTGGCGCGGATCGCCGCCTTCGTTCCAGACGATCTCGAACAGGTCCTTGGCGATCTTCCCGGAGATGGTGCCTTCCTTGATCAGGTCGATGACGGCGCCTAGCTGCTCTGGCGAAAGCGGAGCATTTTCAATGTCTTTGCCGGCTTTGTTGAGAGCGCCGAGCAGGTCGTTGATGACCCAGTTGGCGGCGAGCTTGCCGTCGCGGCCGGATGCCACCTTCTCGAAATAGTCGGCAATCGGCTTTTCCGACACCAGCACCGAGGCGTCATAGGTCGACAGGCCAAGCGACGAAATCAGCCGCGCCTTCTTGTCGTCGGGCAGTTCCGGCAGGTGTTGCGCCAACGCGTCGACATAGGCCTGGTCGAATTCCAGCGGCAGAAGATCGGGATCCGGGAAATAGCGATAGTCATGCGCCTCCTCCTTGGAGCGCAATGAGCGCGTCTCGCCCTTGACCGGGTCGAACAGGCGGGTCTCCTGGTCGATTTTGCCGCCATCCTCGAGGATGGCAATCTGCCGGCGCGCCTCGGATTCGATCGCCTGGCCGATGAAACGGATCGAGTTGACGTTCTTGATTTCGCAGCGTGTGCCGAATGCGCCGCCCGGGCGGCGCACCGAGACGTTGACGTCGGCGCGCAGCGAGCCTTCGTCCATGTTGCCGTCGCATGTGCCGAGATAGCGCATGATGGTGCGCAGCTTCGTCACATATGCCTTGGCCTCGTCGGCCGAGCGGATGTCGGGCTTGGAGACGATCTCCATCAGCGCCACGCCGGAACGGTTGAGGTCGACATAGGACATGGTCGCATGCTGGTCATGCATCGACTTGCCGGCATCCTGTTCCAGATGCAGGCGCTCGATGCCCACCTCGATATCCTCGAACTCGCCCTGGCGGTCGGGCCCGACGGAGACGATCACCTTGCCCTCGCCGACGATCGGCTGCTTGAACTGCGAGATCTGGTAGCCCTGCGGCAGGTCCGGATAGAAATAGTTCTTCCGGTCAAAGACCGATTTATGATTGATCGCGGCCTTCAGGCCGAGCCCTGTGCGGATCGCCTGCTTGACGCATTCCTCGTTGATGACCGGCAGCATGCCCGGCATCGCCGCATCGACAAGGCTGACATTGGCATTGGGCGCCCCGCCGAACGACGTCGAGGCGCCGGAAAAGAGTTTTGCCTCCGAGATCACTTGCGCATGCACTTCGAGCCCGATGATGATCTCCCAGTCGCCGGTGGCGCCAGGGATCAGGCGTTTTGCGTCGGGGGTGCGGGTGTCGATGATGCTCATGGATGGCCTGCGTACTTAGAATTCGCGATATGCAGAACGCATATTTCGGTGCGCAACTTCGCTAGTGCAAACCGCCCGGCGAGACAAGCGCAAAGCCGCGTACAGGCCTTTTCCGCCACTTTCGCCTAAAAGCATCCACTCCCAATGGAGAGTGGATGTCCACTTACGCTCAGTCCCGGTGAAGCCCTGACCTCCTAAGCGAGGCAGGGCAGAAAAACCTGAAACCCCGTGCCGCGAAGTCTCGCGGCGGCGGCTCTTGTTGTTTTTCCCGGGAATTCTCCAATGGACATTCCGCGCAACGAACAGCGCATCCTGCACCTGCTGGCGCAGGGCGGGCGTATCGAAATCGAAAAGAACGAGAGCAGGAAGATCGCCTCGGTCCAGTGCCTGACCCGTGACGGCTGGCGCTATCCGGGTTTCGACCTGAAACTCTTTCGGAAGCTGAGGCGCAAGAAGGCGGTTTCCTCGACGAACGGCGGTCCTTACCGCATCACACGACGCGGGCTCGAGCTCGTGCGCGCCGAGCTCGACAATCGCTAATGTCCAATGCCGCCGGACGAAACGCCGGCGGCACCTTCCGTTTGCTTCAGGCCGTGGCGATATAGGCCCTGATCTCCTCGGCCTCGCGCTCGACATCCTCGATGCGGCGCTTGACCACGTCGCCGATGGAGACGATGCCGTCGAGCAGCCCATTTTTCTCCACCGGCAGATGGCGGAAGCGGCCTCGCGTCATGATCTCCATCACCTCGTTGACGGTGTGGTTTTCGTTGCAGATCTTGACCTTCGGCGTCATCGCCGAGCGCACGGGGACGTCGAGCGCGGCGGCGCCCTCCTTGGCCACGACCCTAACGATATCACGCTCAGAGAGAATGCCGACGATCTTTCGGTCGCCATTGGTGATGACGAGCGCGCCGATCCTGTGCTCGGCCAGCATGCGAATGGCCTCGCTGAGTTTTTCATTGGGCCCGAGCGTGAACACGTCATGGCCCTTGCTTTCAAGAATTGCCTTAACCGTCATGGCGTCCTCCACTGCCTTTGACGCCCCCGGCGCCCTTAGGAAGACACTGGGTGCTTGGGCAACATCGTGCGCCGTGATTGGTTGCATTTCAAGTGCGCCTAAGGACTAGATCAGGAAGGCGTCTCGTTGAATCGCCATCCTGATCTATCTCTTGTTGGAGCATGATCTTCTCCGAAACCGGTTCCAACTTTTCGGGATCATGCCCTAGGCGGCAGCCAGCGGACGGTCGAAGAAACGCAATCCGAAAAAGCCGGCGACGAAGCCGCCGATATGGGCTTCCCAGGCGATCTGGCCGTCGATGCCCGGCGCGAAGCCGAGCAGGCCCGTGGCCAGATTGATCACCATCCAAACGCCAAGAAAGGTCATGACGCCGCGCGAACGCAACACCGATGCGACCGGCAGCGGCTCGCCGGCGAAGGCACCCCGGCCCGACGAACGGTCGACGTGGAAGCCGTAGCGCGCGGCCGCGCCCATCATCCCGGAGATCGCGCCCGATGCGCCGACGAGCGGCATCTCGCCATAGGGATGCAGTGCCCAGAACAGAGCGACCGAGGCCAGTCCGGTCACAGCGTAGAACATTGCGAAACGTAGCGCGCCAAGACGATTGGCGAGCGGCGAGCCGAAGGCTGCAAGCCAGATCATGTTGATGGCGATATGGGCGACGCCCCCATGCATGAACGCATAGGTGAACGGACGCGTGAACAAGAACCAGTCGAAGCCGTATTGGCCGGTGTACAGCACCGGAATGAAGGCGCCGTCATAGAGCAGCGTCATTTGCTGCGTTTCGTTCAGCACATATTGCTGCAGCAGATAGACGACCGCGCAAATGCCGATCACGGCAAGCACCACCGGCGGCAGATTGAACACAGGTTCGCGCCGCCGCGGCTCGAGCGCCTCGTCTGGCTGTGGTTCGTTTTCAGTGGGGCTTACGGGCTCGCTCATGCACCCTTGCAGGTCCGGGACTCGGCGTTTTCGACGAGCATGTAGATCACGCGCTTTGGAATCACAAACAGCTAATCGCCACAGCGCCCGCGCAGAAAAAGGCGAATCAGAGCAAGGGCCGAATCAAAAAGAAGGCCGTTCAGGTGTCCCCCTGAACGGCCGGTCGAGCCCCCTGCTCCCCATAAACTCGTGACTGAAGTGCTGCCGATCGCTGCTGAAACGACCGTTTTGGAGTGGTTCTGATGTGCCACAGGCCTCGGCGGCACGCAATGTAAACCGTTTGTTAACCTTAACGACCCCGAGGCGTGAACAAACGTTAACGATAGTGGCACGCATCCTGCTCCGCACCGCATGAAGGTCATCGGAGGGCGCCCTGTCTGTTCGCCGATGGGACATCAAAAGACAGGTTGTGCGGAGCAGGATGGACATGAACGAAAAAGGATCGATCGCGCTGTTCCAATATTGGAACCAGCTGCGTGATGGCCGCCTTGCCCCGAAGCGATCGGAGGTGGAGCCGGCGGACATCAAGTCGCTTCTGGCCGACACCTTCATCCTCGAGCGCGACACGCGCGGCGAGGCGGTGTTTCGGCTCGCGGGCACACGGCTCTGCGCCTATTATGGCCGGGAGCTCAAAGGCTTCTCCTTCCCTTCGCTCTGGCGCGAGAAGGATCAACGGCTGGTGTCGCGGCTCATGCAGGGCGTTTTCGATCAGAAATCGGTTCTGCTCATGACCTATGAGGGATTCAGCCGTAACGGCCGTTCCAACAAATTCGAGCTCCTGGCGCTGCCGTTGGACGGCGGCGCCGAGAACCCACGCTGCCTCGGCATCATCAGCACCGCCGACAAGCCGTTCTGGCTTGGTGCCGACCCGCTCGCCGACGCACTCATCGATTCGATTCGGGTGATAGACCCCGAGAAGGAGCCGATGTTCCTGAAGAACCGTCCGGCGATCGACGTCCCCTCGCTCGTTCCGACCGAATTCGATGCTCCGGAGACCATTTCGGCGCTCGGCCGCGTGCGTCGCATCCGCCATCTCGTCGTCCTCGACGGCGGGCGTCACGAGTGAGCCCCGCCGTGTGAGGTTTCCCGTCGCTCTCGCTAGATTTTTCAGCGCTGCGCGTGCCCCAGGCCCAGGCTTTTGCGGCCGACTTTTCCCGTTTGTTAACCTGCTTTGCTGTAGCTTTTCGGGCGAAATTCCTCGCATCGTCGCGCGGAATGCCAACCGGGTGTAGGCAGTCATGAGGTCAGCGGCGGTAGAATATGCGCCGTCACGAGCTGAGCGGCGCAACTTTCAGCGTGTCCGTGTCAAGATCTACGGACGTTTCATGCTGGAAGACCGCACCGAGCATCCTTGCCAGGTGATCGATATGTCGCCCGGCAACGTTGCGTTGCGCACGGACCGGATCGGCATGCCGGGCGAGAAGGTGATCGCCTATATCGACCATATCGGTCGTGTCGAAGGCATCGTGACGCGTACGTCGCAGGACGGGTTCGCCATGACCGTCATCGCCTCGGAGCGCAAGAAGGACAAGCTTGCCGCGCAGCTCACCTGGCTTGCCAACAAGCATGAACTCGACCTGCCCGAGGACCGCCGCCACGAGCGCGTGGCGCCGCGCAATCCGATGAGCGTCCTGCAGCTCACCGATGGGCGCCAGTATCAGTGCCGCATCATCGACCTGTCGCTCTCCGGTGCCGCCATCGAGATCGACGTCAAGCCGGCAATCGGCGTCCAGGTCACGTTAGGCACGATGCGCGGCCAGATCGTGCGCCATTTCGAGGACGGCGTCGCCATAGAATTCGCCGTCATCCAGCGGCCGGAAACTCTGGATCAGGAATTCAACGCGCCGCGGTCCTGACGCAAACCCGCACCGCAAGCGCGAAGCGAGCCGGCCGGTAGCGGCCGGTTTTTTGTTGCCTGATTTTGGCGGGTCGGACGCGGATCGCCAGCGCTATCAACACCTCACGCGAGCCGGCGAAATCTGAATAATCCGAAATCGCGGTAGTTCAAATTTTATGTTTATTCTACTGGCGTTTTACTCAATGTCTACTTCGGGTTTTTGCGTCAAATAAATCCCAACGTGGCACAGTCTCCTCAAACGGGGAGACTACAACAATGAAAATGACGAGGGGCAAGCTGTTGCTCTTGGCAATGGCGATGCAGCTTTCCGCCTGGGGTACGGCAAGCGCAGGACCGGCTTTCATGCATACGGGTGGCCGCACCACCCAGCCGGTCGGTCACTACGATTTCTGCCAGCGCATTCCGGTCGAATGCAATGAACGGACGCCGAAGGGTCCGCCGGTCGAGCTGACGCGCAAGCTGTGGGCGACGATGGTCAACGTCAACAATACGGTCAACACCCGCGTCAAGCCGCGCACCGACATGGAAATCTACGGTGTCGAGGAATACTGGGCCTATCCCGACAAAGGTTATGGCGACTGCGAGGACTACGCGCTGGAGAAGCGCCGTGAGCTGATGGCCGTGGGCGTGCCAGCCGGCAATCTGCTGATGACGGTGGTGCGCCAGCCGAATGGCGACGGCCATGCGGTGCTGACGGTGCGCACCAGCCTCGGCGAATTCATCCTCGACAATCTCGAGCCGAAAGTGCTCGCCTGGAACGACACCGTCTACACCTACCTCAAGCGTCAATCGACGGAGAATTCGGGCGTTTGGGTGACGATCAACGACGGCCGCGACGACGCGGTCGCCAGCGTCCGCTAAGGCGCCAAAGCGATCGGGTACGTCGCCGTGACGCGGCGTGATTTATTGCCATTGTTCACAATGCCGCAAGCAGAGCGGCCATTTCTACGC
>NZ_JAIUHJ010000032.1:0-48468 GCF_020165105.1 Mesorhizobium sp. CA5
GCTGCGACGGTCGCTACCGCGATCAGCATTCCTCTAAGCATTTCGGCCGTACAGGGGGAGCAATGGTAGCGGGAGAGCGCTACCGCCTTTCCCCCCACTCGGAAACCCCGCGATATTTCCTACGGTGTTGGGCGTGATGACTGTATCGGTGTTGCAAGGGCGAGGGCAAATCTGACTCGAAGCCGACGCCCGTCTGCATGACGCGAACGGCCGCTTCGCGCCTGATGTCGGCCATTGGAGCCAGCTTGCCCCCGCCCGTAAGCAGACATCGCTGCTCAAAAAGTTAGGCATGGGAGCCGCGGGAGGCGAGAAAAAGCGGCAGCCGGCGTTCTGTACGGGCCACGTCTCGCCAATGACGCTCTTGACGTTGGCTCCTCCAATATCAGAACCAGGCCGCCGATACTTGACATCGATTTCCCATCGAAGCGCCCGGGCCGCAGATCAGTCGCAGGACCGATAGGCTGCTCGTCACAAGCTTTGACCCAACAACTCGGCAGCATGCTTGCTCTCCTCGTCGTGCAGTTCTGGCCTTGCGCCTCCCTGGCTAACCAAATACGACCCTGGCTCACTTTGACCCACTTCGATGATATAGCCGTCCGGATTGCGAATGTAGCACCGCGTCTCGCCGTACTTCTCCATCGGCTCGGTAATGAATTCAGCACCTCGGGCTTGCCATAGTTCATGGCAGCCGTGGATCGGCAACGCGAATGTTCAGAAAGCTGCTGACTAAATTGGGATCGCCGGGAACATCCAGCATGACGGACGGTTTGTCGGGGGTAGGCCCACCCCCGACGTTTACGATCAGCCAAGTATTCGCGATCTGAATGTAGCCGGGCGCACCACTGCTATCTCCCAGGCTCAGAATGCGGCCTCCGAAGACCTTCTCGTAAAACCGCGCCGAACGACCGATGTCGGCCACTGTCAAAAAATGCGCGACGGTAAAGCCCTTTTGCGGGGGCATTGCATAGATTTGATCCGCTACGATCGCTTGGGTCATCCGGGACTCCCATTGAGACAAAGTTCAAATCTTTGCGACCTTCCTTGGCTGCCGATCCTGCGCGGGCGTCTCCTTTGCAAATCGGCAGTTGTGAGCAGCCCGTGGCAAGGGAACGTCGCAGTGCCGACCGAAGCACCTGCCAAGTCGCGGCCCTTCAGACCCACGAAGCACGGCTATACGTGGCCGCTATTGCAGGGCGGAATTTGCACACGGGATCATTTCTCCTCCTGGGCGACAGGCAGTAGAGAACCGGAGATAGCCGAAATGATCGTTCTGACGGTTAGCCACAGGATAAGCAGGTTGACGCCGACAAAAACCGGCAGAGCAAGGACCGTCGCAACATTCGTGTCGCCTCGAACAGCCAGCTTTTCAATTGACGTTGCCAATGCTGTGGCCCCGAAGCTGACACTCCAAAGTCCGGCGGAGAAGCGTCGTAGGATCCGTGAGAGAATGGCGCCAACGACAATTGCTTGCAGAAGCGCGTAACCCACGAGGGAGTGGACGAACACGTCTCCAGCGGTACCCGACAAATCAGCGTAGGCCAGTGAGCACACCGCCGGCGGCGCCAGTTGGACACCCATCGTCGATCGGATCTGGCTGGCTAGCGGCTCACCAAAATAGAGCCGGCCAAACAATAGCGATTCGGTCGCCAGCCATGAGAAGAGTCCCGCCCCTAACGCCAGCTCGGCCCAGTCAAACCAGCCAAATGTCGACAAGCCAATACTCAGGACAAAAGAGGCCGCGGCAACCGGCAAATATAGGGCAGGGGTCGCGTCGGACATCGAAATCGTCCCCCGCCAGATCATTTGGGTCCGCCAGATGCCGTAGCTTGCTGCGAGCACACCTCCCGTAGAAAGCAGCACGACTGCCCCAATCTTGCTGTAGGGCAACATGCTCACTGCAGTGAGCATCATGCCGACGCCCGCCAGACCAGGGAAGCAATTCTGAACGGGATTGGCGAGCTCTGCTCGCAACGCCATTGGAGCCAGCGACAACTTCAGAATGTAGAGCGTCAGAAGGACTGCCCACAGACACGCCGCAAGCAACACCAATGCCATAACAATCCCCTCCGGAGCCGCCCAGAGCTGATGCGCTAACTGCCACGAACCAGCGAAGGAACTTGTCCCCAGGCCGATCGCAAAGAACGAAGCGGGAAACCGCGCTATCAGAGATTTTTCGATGGGCGGAGGGATCATCCCCTCGTGCGCGGATGCCACCGCTTCGTCCAACGCCAACCCACTCAGTGGTGTGATGCCTTCAGATATGGACGGCTTTTCCATTGTTGCTCCTCACGGTTTCCGGCTCGTGGTGATAGGGGATTGTCACAGCACACCCGGTGCCCGGCCGCAGTCGCGATTGGACCGCTCGCAGTGCTTCGTCAGCTTGTTACGGGCAATCGCAATGTCACGGTTGTGCCCATCCCGAGTACGCTCTCGATATGGACGCTTCCTTCGGACTCTTCGGCGAAACGTTTCACCATCGGCAGGCCGACACCGCCAAAGCCACCGCCCTTTGTCGTGAAGAAGGGATCAAATGCCCGGACCACTGTCTCGCCGGTCATTCCAATTCCGCTGTCCCGAATGCGAATGGCGACCTGACGAAGGCTTTCCGGGGCAAAGGCGTCGATTGAGATCAAACCGCCGTCAGGCATTGCGTCACGAGCGTTGAACACAAGGTTCAGGACCGCGTTCTGCAAGCCTGCCCGATCGCACCTTACCAAAGGGAGGTTGGAATCTACCCGAAACTCAAAACGAACATTTTCATATCGAGCACTTCGGACAAGAGATTCAATCTCGACCAGGCACACGCTTATGTTCGCATGCTCGACATTGCCCTGAATCTCCCGGGCCGTCTTGATCGTCTGCCTGACAAGCCCGCCCGCTCGATCCAACGCGGTTCTGGCACCGGCAATTACAATATCAATTCCCGGAACCGCTGAGATGCTGGGCTCGCGAGCCAGATGGTTCAACGCAGAGGAAGCCACCTGGATGAGATTGCCCAGGTCATGGACCACCCCCGCCGTGGATAACTGCGAACGCACGCGACCCCCAGGAACGACGCCTGGGCTGAGAGACACGTCATCATCCATCTCTGGTCCTGACATTCCATTCCTCCGTTTGCCCGGTCGACAGTTCTTGCGTCAGTCCCAGCCACACAGCGCCACTTGTGCTGCAATCCAGCAATGAATCTGACGCCAGAAACGGCTCTTGCTTGGCCCCGCTTCAAAGAACTCCTGCGTACAGGCCCGCCCCGATCGCGACGCAGAGCGCGCCGCTCGCGCGACTGAGGGGAACTGACGCAGAGCGCTGCAAGGCGAGCGCCAATCCGATTCCGATTGCTTGCAAGACCGCGGTGGCAGACGCAAATCCCGCAACGAATTCAAGCCCATTCACGGTCTCAGGCAACTCAGTTCCATGGGCGTGACCATGCAGCAGCGCAAAAAGAGCAATGATGGCAGCTCCGATCCATACCGGCGGATTTACCGCCGACGCCACCATGAGCCCCAGGATGATCACCGAAGCCAGGATGCCAGGCTCCACCAACGGCACAGTGATGTGCGCCAGGCCAAGAGCGCCGCCAATCAGCATCACCACAAGGAAGGTCAACGGCCACACCCAGAGCGCACGGTTTCCCTTGGCGGCGGCCCACATCCCGACGGCCACCATGGCTGTGATGTGATCGAGGCCCGTGAGGGGATGACCCAACCCTGCGTTAAAGGAAACGACGGAATCAACGCCGGGGTGGGCAAAGGTTGGCGTTGCCAAGGCGAGGGTTACAGTTATCAAAATCAGGATCAATCGCATGTCTGTCTCCTCAGTGAAGCACACGGGCGTCGTTCGGCCGGGTAGTGGATCGAACAACACCCAGGGAACATCTCCAACCCTCAAAGGTGCGGGTTGTGCGGCGACCCCAGATACGGGAACTCGGCAAGCAGGTCGCGGTGCGGCCCCACTCCATCCCCCGGAACCCTGCCGTTCGTGAAAATGGCCATAAAGACATCCGCGGCATCGTCAGTCAGGCTTCTGCCGTTTTCCGGGAATGACGCAGGTCGTGACGGGTCGTAAACGAGAATGTCGGGAAGCAGCGTTCTTGCCACGCGCTCTGCTTCAGCAGGCCCGTATCCTCCCGAGTGCTCAAGGGTGTGCGCGAACGTCTTGATGAACTGGTTGTCGTCTGCCGGCTCGGCGGAGAGATAGTCCTCTCTCTGCTCGCCGGGGAGGAACACTGCCTGCTGGGGTCGAGCACCACGTTCAACCTGTATCCAACGGTCGCCCTGTCTGTCCAAAATGCGAGCCCATAGACCGATGGGCTTTGAGCCCAGCGTGGAATTGGCTACTTCCAGCACGATGCTGCAGATATCCTTGTCGGCAAAGAAATCAGCACCCGTGAATTGCAAATCAGCGACTGCGCCGAGAGTATCGAAGAAAAATGGCTCGCTTCGCCAACCCGCGAAGAAACGGTAATCGCCTGCTTCCGTTACCTGGGCGTCGCTTCCTCTCGAGACTGGTGCGGCCGTGACGACGACCTCCCCGCCGTCGTCGGCCCCAGCTGCTAAGGCGCCTTCCACACGACTCACAGAGGCGATCTGCCTTCCTTCCGATAAGGACACAAAATTCACTCGATACGCGACATCGGCGACTGCATCGCCGTTTGTGTCGATCTTCAGCTCGTACACCGCGTCGGGGGCGAATGGCTCTGCGGTTGTGGAATGTGGATCAATCACCGTCGAGGATGGATGCACATTCATGATGAGGATCGACTTGCTCGCGTCTCCCGGTTTGGGGAAGGCATAAATGTCAGTGAGGTCCAAACGTGCGTCTCCACGAGGAAAGCCAAACTCAGGGCCTGAATAGTGATGAGACATTATCATGTTCTCCGAATTGTGAACCAAAGCGGAAGCCGAAAGCTACATTTATCCCTGACACGAGAGTACCATCTGTAAAATCGCGACCACGAAAACACCTGTCCGCCACTTCAGCAGAACAAACTGTGGCAGTGCCACGAGGCAGAATATATTGCACGATGGTATCTCCAATACTTTGGTCTCGGTCGCATCGGCGGGCCCGCGATGGTACTTTTGGTGGTAACCCTGAAGGCATTCTGGTGAAATGTTGGCGAGCGGTGCAGCCCGCGACGCTGACGGAGAAGAGGGAACATGGCTCGCTTGCTATCGGTCAATGTGGGATTGCCGCGCGGCATTCCATGGCAAGGCAAGATCGTCGACACCGCCGTTTGGAAAGCGCCAGTCGAGGGCCTCTGCCAGGTGCGTCGGCTCAACATCGATGGCGACCGGCAAGGAGATATCGCGGGGCACGGTGGGGAACAACGCGCCGTGCTGGTTTATCAAATCGACTCTTATCGGTTCTGGCAAAGCGAGCTAGGTCGCAACGACTTCGTTTACGGGCAATTTGGCGAGAATTTCACGGTCGATGGCTTGCCGGATCGTGAGGTTTGCATTGGCGATCGCTACCGCATCGGCGGCGCGCTGTTGGAAGTGACGCAGCCGCGCGTCACCTGTTACCGTGTTGGCATCCGGATGAATGAGCCGCGTATGGCCGCGCTGCTGGTCGCGCGCGGCAGGCCTGGCTTTTACCTGCGCGTACTGGAAGAAGGCCAGGTTCAGGCGGGAGATGAAATCACTCGGGTGGAAATCGGCCCAGAGGCGATGACGGTCTCCGAGGTGGACGCGCTGCTTTACACGCCCAGCCATCCGCGGAGCCAGCTTGAGCGCGCACTGCGCATTCCCGCGCTGAGTCCTGGTTGGCAAGGATCCTTCCGAGCACTTCTCGGACAAGGGGAGAAGGGAACCACGACGGGAAATGCCGGTCTGGACCCTGTCTCCGGACGGCCACCAGCATGGCCGGGGTTCCGGCCGCTGAAGGTGGCTCGCAAGGTCCATGAAAGCGGGACTGTGGTTTCATTGATCCTCGAGCCTACGGATGACTCTCATCTGTACGCCGCCATCCCCGGCCAATTCGTCGTGCTGCGCCTCGCGGTTTCGGCCGACGGGCCGGCTGTTATGCGCAGTTACTCTTTGTCGAGTGCGCCCGGGGATCCGTGCTATCGGGTAAGCGTAAAGCGGGAACCGCATGGCGAGGCAAGCACGTTTATAGACGAGAGCGTCCAGGTTGGAGATTTCCTGGACGTGAGCGCGCCACGGGGCAATTTCATTCTCGGGGACGAGGATCGCCCGATAGTGCTGCTGAGCGCCGGAGTGGGCGTTACGCCCATGATGTCGATGCTTCACGCATTGGCAGCCCGAGCGTCGACGCAAGAAGTTTGGTGGTTCCATGGGGCCCATTGCGGTCGCGAGCATCCTTTCGCCGAAGAGGCCCGAAACCTGCTTGAGGCCTTGACGCGCAGCCATTCCCACATACGCTACAGTTCGCCCGATCGCGAGGACAGGTTAGGTGTCGATTTCGACGCTATCGGACGCTTGGATGTGCGCGCACTCCAAGATCTGGGTGTGCCGCCAGATGCCGACTTCTACATCTGCGGACCATCGGTGTTCATGAGTGGCATGACTGCCGGTCTTGCCACATGCGCCGTCGCCCCTGCAAGAATCCATACCGAAGTGTTTGGCCCAGGTCCTTCGACGACGCCCGGGATAGCCAGCGATCCATCGCGATCGCCGCATCCGCTGGTTGAAGCTCCCAACGCGGGCCCCCGTGTTTCTTTTGCCCGGAGTGGCTTGAGCGTCCGCTGGGGATCACGGTTTCAGAGCTTACTTGAACTTGCCGAAGCCTGCGACGTGCCCACGCGATGGTCATGCCGAACTGGCGTCTGCCATACTTGCGAGACGGGACTCGTCACTGGGACCGTCACCTATAGCCCCGAGCCAATCGACGCGCCGGCGACGGCCAATGCGCTGATTTGCTGCTCGCAGCCCGATGGGGACGTCGTTCTCGACCTTTGATCTGCCCCGGGGAATTTCGACACCGGAGCTGTCGCTCGCAGGATTGGAAATCTCCGCGCGTGGCCACTACGTCGGCAGCGGGCCACCGGTCTGTTCCGCCACCATGAACTGCGCGTAGCAGTCGGGCCAGTTGTCGTCACGCTGGCCGCCAGTCCGCCTTTCATGCTCGACATGTGCCGAAGCCGCCCGCCGCAACGCAGCGGCAAGCTCCAAAAACTCGAGAATGTCGTGTCCTGCGCGTCCTCGCCACCAGGCAATCGGTGCGTGATCTCCTGCAACAGCCACCATTGCCATCGGGATCAGCGAATGTGGCAAAAGACGAATAGCTGCGCCCCTCTGGATCCCGGCCGCCGACAGGTGGCTGGCCTGGGCCGGCCCGATGATACACCTCGCTAGCGTCGACCCCACGCGCCACGAGTTCAGCGCGTGCCGCTTCGATGTCGGGGACGACAAGGTAAATTACCTTCGCGGACCCAGGCTCGGCCGAAGTCAGGCCCTTGCCGAAGTGCACGCAGCACGCTGAGCCCGGAGGGGTGAATTGAACAACGCGGAACGCATTGCCGACGACAAAGTCCGCATCGAGCCTCCAGCCCAGACGGCTATAGAAACTCGTGGAGCGATCGACGTCGGAGACACCGATGACGATGGCCTCCAGCTTCATCTCGATGGTGGCCCTTTTCGCAATTTCAGTCGCAGTTGCAACGCTCATTGCATCATTACTCACGTCAATCTCCTCGGGTTGGGCCTTCGGACACTTTGGACGTGCGAAAACGAAGACCGGTCAACTGCATCAATCGAGCCATGGCGTCGCCGAATGCCATCCTCCGGCCGTCATACCCGCCTAGCCCGGCGGACTGAGCCAACGCCGGTTCGACACGCTGGTCGCGCTCCCATGCTTGCGCCGTGCCTGGAAGCGCACCGACGATTCCCACACGTGCAGTCGCGGCAACCAGCTGCCGCTCCTAGGGAGTCAGCAATCTCGTTCCTGCCACCTCAGGCTCTATCGTTAGGCTCGCTTGAGACACCATCCGATCCCAATGGAGATAAATCCATTGCACGTTGGTATAGGCAACCGCCGGCGACGCCGATTACAGTCGAATCTCGGCAGCTCCTGGCGAAGAGGCGCCTTGGACATTAGGGACTCCAAAAGGCCGGTACCCGCACCAATCTGGGCATTTGTCCGGCATCCCATTCCAAAGTATCGGCGATACCATCGAACAATGGTGAACGCGCAGAAACGTTGATACTTCACACCCCATCTGGACTTGCTCCAGTGAATCCATGGTTGGGTAAACATTGTAGTTACCGACATTGCTCGGTAACGCATATTAACAAAGGGAAGGAGTTTATCATGAATATCAGAGGTATGTGCTTGGGAGCGGCGTTTTCTCTTTCGGCGTCCAGCGGGATTGCTGCTGCGGGGGCTCTTGACGTCATTGACCCAATCAACCAGCTGCAGCCCGTTCATACCGGTTCGATCAGGGAAACGGGACACACAAGTCCCGTCATGAGATCGCGGTTCAGGGCGGCGCTGGCCACTCTCCCGAACACGAAGCGCGAGGCGATGATGAGGGAATGCCAGGACGCTGGAATGACGAAGCCCTATGCGGAGTTCTGCGCCGACTTGAATGCGCTTGCCGGCTCGTGATCTTCCAAGCCGGGGCGCGATCCCTGTCCGAGCCGAACGATGGCGGGCCGAGTGCCCGCCATTTGTTTGCGTGGAGAGTTCCATCCAGTGACATTAGGAATGGGACTGTTTACCTCTGCGCCAGCTGGGTAAACGGGGCAACTGATCCGCGTGGCATTTGAACACTTCCCCATGCGGCAATCCTCCCATGTTGCCCATGTGAAGCGTGATCTGGCGCAGACAGTTTGGCTATTGAGCACCGCTGAGCCGCGCAGCCATGTTCACCAGGTCCGCGAGCGAGCGAGCTCTCATCTTACGCATGGCCTGACCGCGGTGTGCTTTCACGGTTATTTCGCTGATGCCCAACTCAAACCCGACCTGCTTGTTCAACAGACCGGAGACGACCAGTGCCATAACCTCCTGTTCGCGACGGCTGAGCGACGCGTGCCGATCCCTGAGCTCGTGCAATTCCGAACCAAGAGCGAGTGAGGTCTTGCTCCATTCCAGCGCTGACCCAACCGCCGCGAGGAGCTCTTCGTCACTAAATGGCTTTGTTAGAAATTCCACCGCACCGGCCTTCATTGCCTTAACGCTCATTGGCACGTCGGCATAGCCTGTGACAAAGATGATCGGCATGTCGGTGCGACCGACAGACAAAAGCTTTTGCAAGTCAAGCCCGCTGAGATTGGGGAGATTGATGTCAAGAATCAAACAGTTTGGAACCAGCGCGGGGGGGCAGTTGAGAAATTGCTCCGCCGAGGCGAACGTCTCCGGCCGCCAGCCTGCGGAGCCGATCAGTGACTCAAGGGATTCACGTACCGAGATGTCGTCGTCAACGACGAACACGACAGGCGTTCCTTGTGACATGGATGCCGACCTTGCCCCAACGCCCAGTTCAGTCGCCAAATTCGGATGCATCGCAGAGTATCCTTCTCGCACATCGTTAACAACCACCGCGTTCAAGGTGCACGTAGTGCCGAGCTAAGCGCCACCTGAAGGGCTCGGTCACTGAAAGGCTTGAACAGACACTCAACCGCACCCTGCTCCATCAGACGCGGCCGGACCGTGCTATCCTTCCACGCTGTTATGTACACAATCGGGATTAGCTGTCCGCGACGCGCCAGCTCAAGTTGCAGTTCAGGCCCCGTCATTTCGGGCATCGCTAGGTCAAGAATCAGGCACCTGGTCTCATCAACGCTATCCGATATGAGAAACTCATTTGCTGAAGAGAACGTCTTCACGCTGAAACCGAATTCCTTGAGCAAGTCTGGCAAAGATTCGCGCACGGACCGGTCATCGTCGACAACAGAAATTACTACATGCGCAGTCTTCATCTAACCCCCACTGACTTTTTGTCATTATGGGCCACATCCATACCTTGCATCAGCAGGGCCTCGGAAAACTCGGGCACGGAAAAAGAAAACGTAACCCCTGGCCCATCATTTGCGGCTGCCCACAGGCGCCCAGAGTGACTGTCGATAATGGATCGACTGATGGACAATCCTATTCCCATGCCGTCACTCTTGGTGGTGTAGAAAGCTTCGAAGAGACGGTGGGAGCCGTCTGGACCGAATCCAGTGCCCGTGTCCTGTACCGACAGCCGCACATGACCGTTCACCTCCGGCTCGGTCCTGATCATGACCTGCCTGGGACGATCTTCGATCTCGCTCATGGCGTCGGCGGCGTTGCGCAACAAGTTCATGATCACCTGCTGGAGCTGGACTCGATCCCCCGCGACATGCGGTAGCGCTTCGGCCAGTTGGGATTGCAGAACCACGCGACTGTCACGAATGTCTCCTGACGACAGTGCCAGCACCTCGCGCACGGCCTCATTCAGATCCACAGCCTCTATTATCGGAGCCCTCTTGCTAAAAAGCGCGCGCAGCCGAGCGATTACATCCGCCGCCAGGTTGCCGTCGCGTATCGTACGACGCGCCGTCTCGAGCGCGCCGTCGATATTCGGCGGATTGGCGGCCAGCATGCGCAGGCACGTGCTAGCGTTAGTGACAATGCCGGATAGCGGCTGATTGACTTCGTGCGCGATTGAGGCCGTCAAGGTTCCAAGGCTTGAAACCTTCGATACGTATGCAAGTTCAGTCCGGGCCTTCCCAAGCGCCTCCTCTGCGCGTCTGTACTCTGTCACGTCTTGAACCGCGGCGAGGCACTCCAGCCGATCGTCCTGGCGACGCACGACGCGGCCGAAGGTGCGCAGGAATTTAACGCTGTGGTCCGGCATTCGTATTCGGATCTCATAGCCCAGATTACCCTCACCGGCGCGAACCCGTGCCATTTGCGTTGATAGGGATGGAATGTCGTCCGGATGGATTCGGTTGAGAATTTGGTTCATCGTCACTGGATGCGCAGGGTCAAACTCGAAAATGCGATAGAGCTCCTCGGAAAACGCGATTTCATCCGTATCCACACGCCATGAAAACGCTCCGGTCGAACTCAGACGCTGAGCTTCGGAAAGCAATGTTTCGGTCCGCCTGAGTGCGGCCTCGGTCAGCGAGCGCTCGATGGCGATGCTGGCTATCTGCGTGGCATGCGCAATAAGATCTTGCTGGTGTGGTGATGGCGACGAGGGCTTTCGCTGAATGATGCAGAAGGTGGCCAGCACTCGCCCTTCCTTGGAACAGACCGGGGTGCTCCAGACCGACCTATATCCGTGTCGCAGCACATGGGACCTGACTGGCGAGTTATACCAGCGAGGATCCCGCTCAATGTCCTCGGTGACGACCTGTACTTTCTCAACGGCCGCTATGCCGCATGGCAGCAAATCACCGCTCAGAGGCGTACCCGCGATCGGATCGCTGTAGGCTGAAGGCAGGGAAGGAGCCACGGCGTAGGCAATTGTCAGGCTATCCTGATCGAACATGTGAACATCACAGAAGCAGTCAGGGGCAGCCTCTTCGACGAATGTGCACAAGGCGCTTAGAACATCACGCAGTGAACTGCCCGACGCGATCATCTCGAGCAGTCGCTTTTCACCCGCCAGAAAGGCTTCTGCCTGTTTGCGACCATCAATATCGTGGCTCACACCATACCAGCGCATCACTTTGCCGGCGTCGTCCCGGATCGGTATGCGACGCGCCATGTGCCAGCGATACGTACCGTCGGCCGCCTGCACTCGGTACTCTAGCTCGAACGGTTCTCCGGTCGCGATACATTCGAGCCATTTGTTCTCTTCAGCTTCGACGTCCTCTGGATGGATTCTATTTCTCCAACCACCATTTGCGATGTCTTCGGAAGAAAGCCCGGTGAAATCGCGTCCTCGCTTGTTGCTGGAAATTTGTGAGCCATCGGCGCGGAAAGCTCCAACCAGCGCCGGGATACCGTCGATCATCCTTTGAAGCTCGCGCTCAGCATCGATGACCTTCTCCTCAGCGCGCTTGCGTTCGTCGATGTCGGTATTGGCACCGTACCACTTGATAATGTTGCCGTATTCGTCTCTCGACGGGTTGGCGCGGATCAGAAACCAGCGATAGGTTCCGTCAGATCGACGCACTCGTGCTTCGGCTTCGCCTGGTACACCCGCGATCATCAACGCCTGCCATTTGGCGGTCAGTTCATCCAGGTCATCGGGATGCATTATGGCGGTCCAGCCCCAGCCCTGTGACTGCTCGGCAGACAGACCGGCGTAGTCAAGGTAATGCTGGCTGAAAAACTCGACATAGCCATCGGGGCGGGTCAACCAAGCGAAGGCCGGAATGGTGTCGACGATCAGCTGGAGATCGTGCCGGCTCGTCGCAAGAGCTTCCTTGCTTTCTCGCAGGGCTTCTTCTGTCCGCCGGCGTTCTTCAATTTCCAGCATCAGAGTTCTATTCGCGGCGACGAGTTCGCTCGTTCGCTCTGTAACCCGCTGGTCGAGCTCTTTGGCGAGGCGGTTCTGATCTCTTGCCTGCCGTGCCCCCTGGAGCGCAATGCTCGCCTGGTTGGCAGCAACACTCAAAAGCAGTTGATCGGACTGGCTGGGAAAATCGGCCTTGGCTGAACCCACAACCAGGACTCCAGCTTCCCCCTCAAGCCCCAGTCGCGCCACCGCCAGAAAAACACCACCCACTCCGACATCCATTCTGGCGCTGGACGGCCAATTCGATTCCGTCTCTCCAAGCAGATGATCGAGGGCTTTGCCTATCTCGCTCATCCCCAATGCACAGGCCTGGCCGACCCGAACGATTTCATTCGGGCATGCGCCATCTGTGTCGAACAGGCGTGCATAAACGAAATCAACGGGCAACATGGCGCTTAGCACGTCAAGCAATGTGCTTGCGATGTGAACAGGATCCTCGCCTACCCAGATCGCTGGGAGAGCTAGCAGGCTTACCAAGTCGTTCATCGAGCGCTTGAGCCGTTGATTTTCCTCCCAGGAGGTCTCCACCGGCGGCTCCATGCTAAAGGTCCATTTCTGGCTGAAGCAGCTGTCGGGCTCTGCGTTGGCGCAGTTCCTGAAGGAAATTTTCCGGCGGTACAAAGAATGGATTGTGCTGCAGTATGCCGCCTATGACGATCATGGGATGCGTCCGCATGATATCGACGACCGCGTCGCCGCCGAACTTCGCAAGATCGTACACACAGATGACCGCGTCCTCGTGACGCGACCATACCTCGTTCACCCGCGCTTCGAACTCCACCAGATCGTCAATGTGCGATCTGACCTCACAAGCCCAGTCCATATGGCAGACAATGCGGCTAAGTGGAAAATCGCCTCTGACGTTGCCGCTCGCCAGCTGTTCGAAGATCTCCAACATTCGATCCTGATCGAAACGACCGTCCCGAAGGTAGGCTTCGGTATTGGTGCGAAATTCAAGCTGGCCGCTTTGTTCCGCCGCCGTTGTATCAACGCCCGCCGCTGCCAGGCGATGCAAATGCTTGCAGCGCTCGCCCGGATTGACGACGTGGATGACTTTGTCACCGCGCTCGAAGCCATCCTTCATGAAGGGAAGCAACACCCGAGACGCCTCGTCGTCGCCGTTAAAGAATGCGCAGGCGTGCCGCATTTCGCCAAGTTCGGATCCCGCGAAGGGAATGGCTGGCGTCTTCTTATGCATGTTTGCCTCACGGGACGCAGCTCCGCCCCGTCCCACCATGCACGCGGCCAATACCAAGGTCCATTATGCGTTGGTGTCGGTTTGATGAGGGACATCGGGTTGCGACGGTGTCTCCAGCCGTAGCGGTCGGAACCCGCACCGGGGTACTCATTGTTCCATGGTGTCGCCGATACCTTGGAATAATGGATTTTGATTGTTCTTCCGCTCTTGTTGGCCCTGGGTCTCATGTTAGTGAAGGTTTTCGAAATGCGCTCAGACATTGTTCCAGGGTCCAATTTCCCGGATTACGAGTTGCCGGATCACACGGCCGTACGGCGAAAGCTTTCCGATCTGCAGGGAGAAGACCCAATGGTGGTGGTTCTCGGCAGAGGCGGGTTTTGTCCTCGGGACCGTCGGCAGACCGAAGGGCTCGTACGGCTCTATGGTGAAATGGAAGTCGGATATTGCAGGCTCGTGACCATCACGACGGACAATCTTCTGGAAACGAACGAGCATCGATTGGGGGCTGGCGCCCATTGGCCTTTTCTTTCCGACCCGCGGCGCATCATCCAAAAGGACCTTGATATCGCGGAGTACACGGACCCCCTGCACAATCCTATGATTCCTCACGTGGTCGTCTTGGAGCCTGGCCTGGTCGTCTACAAGATCTACAATGGCTACTGGTTCTTCGGTCGACCCACATTGGAAGAGCTCCGCCAGGACATGCGCGCGGTGACTATGAAATCTCGGATGGATTGGGATATTTCGAAACCCGAACTCAGGTCGGCGTGGCAAATGGGCCAAAGGGAGCTTTTCTATCCCTACCAGAAGCCAAGTTCGAAGATTGCGGCAGAGCATTGAATTGCGTTGAAGGCGAGGCAGCACGCTTTGGCATGCGCTCGGTCGGCCGACGGTCCTCCGGCCTTCGCCGGGCAGCGGCTGGTACATGCGGGACGAATCCGCCACCCTATGGAGGTCGCGCCCACCCGCCTCGCGGTAGGAGATCGGAAATCCAACTACCGCTATGATGCGGTAGCTGATTGGCGGGCCCGGATCACGTTGCGCTCACGTCGGTGATGGCCCCGAGCAAAGGCCTCCGGCGCTTCCTGAGGCAGGTTGTGACCGATGCCGCCACTGATCAGCCGGTGCTCATATTTGCCCGAGAACATCCGCGCGTAGGCGCTGGCTTCCGGGTGCGGCGCACCGTTGGCGTGCCTTCGAGCGTGATTGTCGACGCGGCGATCACAGGCGCCTGCGAGCCGCTGTTCCAGCGCGTCGCATCGCGTTTCGCCGTTCGAAATGACCTGTTGCCAATTGGGTGCAGGCCCGATTGCCGCTCTCTGCGATCTCAGGGCTGCGTCGGGGTCGGCATTTGCCGAATGCGAAGGTCTGACCCATAGCTGACTTTCGCCTGGACCAGAGCAGGAACTTTTGCGCCGCTCTCCAGTCGCCAATCTTGGCTCACATTCGTGAAAGCGGCCGTTTAGCTGTGTCGGTGGATGATTACGTTCAGAATATTGTGGCCGCTGGCCGCAGAGGGCTCGCCATAAACGCATGTCTTAATTTCCAACATCATTTTTGGCAAAGCCGATATAGGCATACGGCCCATTCCAGCGCGAAGTGTCGCGTCCAATTGGCAGGCAACGGTCACGCCCGCTGGTTTCGAGTGCCATTACACAGAGCTGTGCGCTCGCCACGGGGAGGCCAGTTCAGGCGGGTAGACATGGAACAGAATGACCCTTCCGCGGTTTGCCGGCAGCGTTACAGTGATGGTCGCCGTCCGGTCGCTCTCGCACGTCGGCGAATAGTCGCTTTACGGAGCTGGTCAAGCGCTCTGACGATTTCATCCTGTTCCTCGGGATCGAACACCCGTAGCACATCAACCATTCAGTCTCACTGGACGGCCCAAGGGAATGGCCGTAGCGTGTTGAAATCCCGGAAACTTCGGCAAACCGATACCAAGGTATAATGCGCGCGAAAGATCGAGTGGCGCATTCTGGGATCGAGGAGATTTTCGATGCTGACAGCAGACGGGCCGACCGACCCGCGCATTGCCGAGGAGATCGAACGACGCGTCGCAGAGCGGACGGCCGAGCTCTCCGCCATCAGTGAGGATTTGCGGCGCCAGCTTTCCGTTCGGCACCGTGACAACGAAAATCCGCACCTCCGGGAAATCTTGCTGAAATCCTTCATCGACGGCATTGGGGCACCGGTCACGCTATGCGCGCCAACCGGCGAAATGGTGGCGGTCAACCGGTTCGGCCAGGAATACCACCGCAAATCCGTCGAAGAGATCATGGACTGGACCTCGGGCGAAATGATATTCGCCGCTGATTTGCCGCGTGTGAAAGCGGCATGGCAGCGATCGATCGAGACCGGCGAGCCCTATGATGTCGAGGTCCGTGCCCGCCGGGCCCACGGACCCTATCGCTGGATGCGTCTCCATGGATTTCCGGTTCGCGATTCCGATGGCAGCATCCTGCGGTGGTGTGTGCTGCATCTGGATATTCATGACAGCAAGTCGGCCGAAGAAGCTCTCGCGGCCAGCGAGCGCAATCTCAAACTGACCATCAACACGATGCCGGCGATGGCCTGGACCGCCGATACGAGCGGGAATGTCGAGTTCTTCAACGACAATTTCCTGGATTATGTCGGCCTGCCGCTCGACCGCATGCTCGACGACAGCTGGAAGCAGGCCGTACACCCCGACGATGTCGATGATCTGCTTGAGACTTGGAAAGTCGTCATGGCCGCCGGCCGGACCGGCGAGACCGAGGCGCGACTGCGGCGCTTCGACGGCACCTATCGCTGGTTCCTGATGCGGGTCAGCCCCCTGCGCGATGAATCCGGAAAGGTCGTGCGGTGGTACGGCATCAACACCGACGTCGATGCTTGGCGGCAGACCGAACGGCAGCGGCAGCAGGCGGAGGATTCGCTGCGCGCCAGCGAATTGATGCTGCGATCGATGCTGGACAGCATCGCTGCGCCGATCGGCTTCTTCAATTCCGACGGCGAACTGGAGGCGGTCAATCATCTGGTCGGCGATTATTTCGGCAAGAGCTTCGAGGAGGTCTCCCAGTGGGAGAACATCGTGCATCCGGATGATCTGGTCGCCTCGCAGGCCGCCTGGCAGCGGGCGATTGAGGCCGGCGCGGCCTATGAGCACGAGGCCCGCATCCGCCGCGCGGACGGCGAGTATCGTTGGAATGACCATCGCGGCTATCCGATGCGGGACGCCGAAGGCCGCATCGTGCGCTGGTGCGTACTGCAGATCGACATTCACGACCGGAAGCAGGCCGAGGCCCGTCTGGCCGCAAGCGAACGGAATCTCGATCAGATCATCAGCGGGATTCCCGGTTTGGCATGGACCGCTCTTCCCGATGGCCATGCAGACTTCTTGAATCAGCATTATCTCGACTATGTCGGACTTTCACTTGAACAGGCGCGGGGCGTCGGCTGGATGCTGGCCCTTCACCCGGACGATCGGGAGCATTTGATCGCCGATTGGCGCGCCATGATGTCGGAGCGTCGTGGCGGAGAGTCCGAGGCGCGAATCCGCCGATGTGATGGGGAATATCGGTGCTTCCTGTTTCGCGCCAGCCCGGTGCTGGATGATGCAGGCAACGTCGTACGCTGGTTCGGTGTTAATACAGACATCGAAGACCTGAAGCGCGCCGAAGCGGCCATGCGGGCGAGCGAGCTCAATCTGCGACAATTGACAGAAACCATTCCCCAGATGCTCTGGAGTGCTACGGCGGATGGCTCGATAGACTACTGCAACAAGCGGCTGCTGGAGTTCACCGGCTTCACCCCCGAAGAAGCGATGGGTACCGGCTGGGCGAAGATGCTGCACCCGGACGACGTCGAGCCAACGGTGAGGGCTTGGCTGCACTGCATCGCAACCGGTGATCCCTATCGGGTCGAGGTGCGGACGCTGCGGGCGTCGGATCAGACCTATCGATGGCTGTTGACCAGTGCGCTGCCGCTGCGCGACGCAGACGGCCGCATCCTCAAATGGCATGGTGCCTGCGCGGACATGCACGACTGGAAACAGGCCCAAGACGAGCTTCGTGATGCCCAGGCCGAGCTCGCGCATATGACGCGGGTAATGACCATGGGCCATCTCACCGCTTCGATCGCCCATGAACTCAATCAGCCGTTGGCCGGCATCATCACCAATGCCAGCACGTGCTTGCGCATGCTGGCAGCCGATCCACCCAACGTGACAGGTGCGCGAGAGACCGCACGACGAACCATACGAGACGGCAACCGGGCTGCGGATGTGATCGCCAGGCTGCGGTCGCTCTTCAGCAAGAAGGACCCGGTCATCGAAGCGGTGGATGTGAACACGGCCACGCAAGAGGTTATAGCGCTGACGTTGACTGAGTTGAAGAAGGCCAACGTGAGCTTGCGCGTGCAACTGGCCGAGGCGCTCCCATCTGTGGAGGGAGACCGCGTCCAGCTTCAGCAGGTGATCATGAACCTGATTTTGAATGCCATGCAGGCCATGGACGGTATCGCCGACCGGTCCAAGGAGCTGGTCGTGGCGACGGAGCGCGACGGTTGCGACGCCGTGCGCGTCGTCGTCCAGGATGCAGGCGTGGGTTTCGAGGCAGCAATCGCCGAGAAGCTCTTCCATCCGTTCTATACGACCAAGAGGCACGGCATGGGGATCGGTCTCTCAGTCAGCCGGTCGATTGTCGAGAACCACCAGGGCCGGCTCTGGGCCGAGCGGAATGACGGTCCCGGCGCTACGTTTATTGTCTCAATCCCGTCCGGGGACGCTGGCGACGGTGCGGAGGTGAACGCATGACGCAACGCCGGAGGTTCATCGCTGTGATCGATGACGACGAGTCGGTACGCGAGTCGGTTCCGGACCTGCTGCGCGAGTTCGGCTACGAGGCGGGCGGATTTTCGTCGGCTGAAGAGTTTCTAGCATCCGATAAGCTCAGGCAGGCTGAGTGTCTGGTGCTCGATATCGCGATGCCGGGAATGTCCGGGCTTGATCTCCAGCGCGAACTGAGCCGGCGGCAGCTGCAGATTCCGATCGTTTTCATCACAGCGCATGGCGATGGGGCGGTACGGCTCCGACTTCATGAGCGCGGCGCTGTCGATTGTCTGCTGAAACCGTTCAGCGATACCGCCCTGATGGAGGCGCTGCAGGGCGTGCTTCGATCGAAGTGATTCGCCTGTCTTGTGTCTGCAAGGAAAGGGAGGCTTAAAATGCATGGGCGCGTGGAGGTCAACGTGCCGGGTGCAACGGCGGTGGACGGCCATGCCGGATGCTACTTCGACAGTCAATATGGTGGATGATGACATCTCCGTCCGCGAAGCACTGGAGGGGCTAAGCGGGTTGGCGGCCGACGGCCTTCAACCCTCATGTCGGCGGTTTCACCGCTTGGCTGATAATTTTTTAGGTTATCGGGCCCGTCTGAATATCTGCCTGGCCGGGTCGGCTGAGAATCGCGAATTCATCGGTCCACAGATCAAGGTCATAGCGCTCGACGGCCGGATCGCTGCCGCGGTGGCGGCGGCGCGTCGCCCCCAACGACAGGAGCTTCTTGCGCAGCGTCTCTTCATGAGTTGCGCGGTTGCCCAGAAAGCGAGGCGGGGAGCTCAGGCAGCGCCGAGGCCCGTGTCCTGGGCATGCTGCACGATCCGCGATTGCAGGCGGTCGGGATGAGCCATCGCCATGCGGAAGCCCACCGGACCGCCGTAATCCTGCATGAACAGGCTGTAACGGGAGAGTGCCAGAACCTCGGTGAAGCGGGTAATGACCTCAGCTAGGTGGTCGAAAGTGTGGCCAAACGCGTTGGGGACAGGCGCAGCGCTATGACCAAACCCGGGATAGTCCGGCTCGACCAGATGATAACGGTCCGAGAGTCGCGCAAGCAGCGGCTGATACATGCGCGACGACGACGGCAATCCGTGGAGGAGCAGGATCACCGGCGCATCGCGGTCTCCTGCTTCGCAGTCGAAGATCGGAAGACCATCGACCGAAAATCGTGCGGTAAATGATCGGATGCGCCATCGGATCACATCCCGCTTACGTCGATGATGGCCTGCGTGAAGGCTTGCGGCGCTTCCTGGGGAAGGTTGTGGCCGATGCCGCCCGCGATCAACCGATGCTCGTACTTGCCGGAGAACATCTTCGCATAGGCGCTGGCTTCCGGATGCGGCGCACCATTGGCGTCGCCTTCGAGCGTGATTGTCGGCACGGAGATAACGGGCGCCTCAGCGAGCCGCTGTTCCAGCGCGTCGTATCGCGCCTCGCCTTCCGCCAGCTCGAGCCGCCAGCGGTAATTGTGCATCACGATATCGACATGATCCGGATTGTCGAAGGACGCCGCACTGCGCTCGAAGGTGGCGTCGTCAAAGTTCCATTGCGGCGAGGCAAGCTGCCAGATCAGCCTTGCGAAATCGCGCGTGTATTTCTCGTACCCCGCCCGGCCACGGTCGGTGGCGAAGTAGTACTGGTACCACCATTGAAGCTCAGCCTTGGGCGGCAGCGGCGACTTGCCGGCCTGCTGGTTGCCGATCAGGTAGCCGCTGACCGAGACCATCGACTTGCAGCGCTCCGGCCACAGCGCGGCAATGATGTTTGCCGTGCGGGCACCCCAGTCGCAGCCGCCTATAGTGGCCTTCCCGATGCCGAGCGCATCCATCAGGGCGATGACGTCGGATGCGATTGCCGCCTGCTGGCCATTGCGCGGCGTTTCGCCTGACTGAAACCGCGTCGTGCCATAGCCACGCAGGTGAGGTACGATCACGCGATATCCCTTGGACGCCAGCAACGGAGCGACGTCGACGTAAGTATGGATATCGTAGGGCCAGCCGTGCAGCAGGATGACAGGCGCGCCGTCGGCTGGTCCCAGTTCGACATAGCCGACATTCAGGACGCCGGCGTCAATCTGCTTCGGTGCGCCAACCGAGTTGTGTGTTGTCTGCATCGCTGACGCGGTCGTCTTGTCGGCTCCGCCGGGTGCGGCCTTCGCGGCCGTGGTCACACCGAGTTCGGCGATCGCGAGGGTCATTGCCGCCGCGCCGATTATGTGGCGACGGCGCTCATCGATCCTGTCGGAAACACTGTCCATGGTGATGCCTCTCCTGTGGCAGGACTAATCTCGATTTCCTTGGCATGCCTGATCAAGATCCGAGCCGCTGGTCGCCATCAATGTCGCATGTCGCGCCAGTCGACGCCCCATCACGACGGCTTTCATCGTGATGTCTCCTTAGCGGCCTTCTCGATCAGCCGCGCCACGGCTTCAGGGTGCGACACCATCACCAAATGCGAGGCGCCCTTGATGACCACGGTATCCCGTGAGTGGGCCCGAGCAGCCATGAATGCTGAGGCTTCCGCCGGTATGTTCTTGTCACCGGCCCCGTAGATGAACCAGGTTGGGAACTCTTTCCACGCCGCTTCAGTTTGGATTTCGTTCAGCGCCGCTTCTTCAATGGGCCTCTGCGCCGCGGCCATCAACCTGGTTTCGGCCTCGGGGACGTCGGCGGCGAACTGCCCGTGGAACCTGTCCTGCCGGATGTAGAGATCCTTGCCTCCGCTTGACAGGCTGACTGGCGGCGAGAGGGCCGGACCGAGCGTGCTGCCGGGATACTGGGCGGCGAGTTGCGCGGCTGTCTCGCCCGTATCCGGCGCGAAGGCGGCGACATAGACCAGCGCCTTGACGTTGGCGTGGCCTTCGGCCGCCTCGCTGATGACGGAGCCGCCGTAGGAATGCCCAACGAGAACGACAGGCGATTTGATGGAGCCAAGGATGTCGGCGACGTAGCCGGCGTCGTTTTTGACCCCACGTAACGGATTGGCGACAGCTACGACGCGATAGCCATCCTTCTCGAGGATTTTGACGACGCCGTTCCAACTCGACGAATCCGCGAACGCACCGTGAACCAGAACGATCGTGGGTTTGTCGGCCTGCGCATATGCATTGCCGAACGAGGCGCTGGCGATCGCAAAGGCTGCGAGAAGTGTTTTCATCTGAATGTCCCTTCATGTTTGAGGTATCCCGCGAACCGCGCGGAGACGTAGGCGTGCCTCCTCGGTGTGGACGAGCCTGGGCGTCCAACCCATGCCCCCCAGGGCTTGGCCTATTGCGGCAGGGGCTTTCCGGTCTGCTCCGCCGCCATGTAGGCGGCGTACCAGTCCGGCCAATTCTCATCACGGCGGCCGCCGCTCCGCTGCTCGTGCTCACCGTGGGCCACCGACGCGCGCCGCATCGCGGCAGCCAGATCCGCTTCAGAGGCGAAGCTTGTCGAATTGCCGTCGATCCGGCCAGGAAGCCGAGCAATGATTTCCTGCAGCACCCAGCCGTTGTCGTCAGGATCGCTGAATGTAGCATACGAGATGTAGCTGCGCCCTTCAGGATCGCGACCGCTGATCGCGGGCTGGCCCGGTCCGGCGCGATGGAACACCTCGCTGACCTCGGCGCCGTGAGCAATGAGGTCGGCACGCGCCGCCTCGATGTTAGAGACGACGAGAAAGAGGCCATGCGCCGAGCCCGGAGCGGCCGAGGTGATGCCCTTGCCGAAGTGGATCGAGCCTGATGAGCCGGGCGGAGTGAACTGAACGACCCTGAACACGTCGCCGACCACGAAGTCGGCATCAAGCCTCCAGTCTAAGCCGCCGTAGAAGCTCTTGGCGCGATCGACATCCGAGACAGGGATAGCGATCACTTCGAGCTTCATATCGAGGGGCGGCGCGCTCGCTGTGCGGACTGATGTTTCCAACGTGGTCTCGACCTGCCGCGCTTCAACCGTGGATGACATGGTCGTTCTCCTTCTCTTGGTTTTGTCGCAAGCAGTATGTTGCCGCCCTACGCCGCCTCGGCGGACCGACCTGCCGGTCCGACCGCCGTTTTGAAATGCGGACGACCTGATGGCTGCCCTTCGGCTTCAGATGGACTGGCGCAGCGGGCGGAAGGCGTCTCTGAGCTCTGCGCTAAACACCGTCGGCTGTTCCCAGGCCGCGAAGTGCCCGCCCTTGGCGAGCCGGTTGTAGTGGATAAGCTTCGGATAGGCTTTTTCAGCCCAGCTTTGCGGCGCCTGATAGATCTCGTCCGGGAAGGCGCTCACGGCAACTGGGATTTTGATGCCACGCGGATCGAAGAAACCCCCCGTCGGGAAATGTGCATTGTCCCAATAGAGGCGGCCCGACGAGATCGCCGTATTGGTCAACCAGTACAGCGTGACATTGTCGACGATGTCATCCTTCGTCAGCCCTTCGGCGCTCCCATCAAAGACGCGCGTGATGAGCCTGTAACTGCGAATGTCGTGGTCAAGCATCCAGGCGGCCAGCCCGACAGGCGAATCCACGATGCCGTACAGCGTCTGCGGACGGTTGTTCATCTCGATCGCATATCCCAGCCCGTTTTTGTTGAAGTCGTCGAGCTGGCCGTAAGCACGCTTCTCGTCCGGCGAAAGGTCGGAGGGCGCAGCAGCCCCTGCCGCCAGTGCCTTGGAGATATCGGCGGGCACCGTTGCGGCCATGTTGGTGTGGATGCCCAGCAATCCCGGTGGCTCCTGCAGAGCCATCTGCTCAGAGACGGCGTTCCCCCAATCGCCGCCCTGCGCCACGTATTTCATGTAACCGAGGCGCTGCATCAGCCTTGCCCATGCCTTGGCGATGCGGACGGGGGTCCATCCCGGTGCGGTCGGCTTGCCCGAGAAGCCATAACCTGGAAGCGAGGGGATCACGACGTGAAACGCATCGCCTTCGGTTCGGCCATGGGCGGTCGGATTGGTAAGCGGCTCGATGATCTTCAGCTGTTCTATGATCGAGCCAGGCCAGCCATGCGTCACGATGATCGGCAGCGCGTTCTCGTGCCTGGAACGCACGTGAATGAAGTGGATGTCCAGCCCGTCGATCTCCGTAATGAACTGCGGAAGCGCGTTGAGGCGGGCCTCCACCTTGCGCCAGTCGTAATCCTTCGCCCAGTGCTGCGCTAGTTTCTGAATCGTCGCCAGTTGCACGCCCTGCGTATCGTCCGCAACGGTCTCCTTATCGGGCCAGCGGGTCGCCATCACCCGCCGGCGCAGATCGTCGAGGTCGCTGTCTCGGAAGTTGACAGTGAAGGGACGGATTAAGCCTTCCGCCGCTTGGGATGTTCCGGGAAGCATGTTGGCAGCCCCGGCGGCGGCTGCGGCGGCAAGTAGTTCGCGTCGTGTCATGACGTCCTCCTGTCTAAATTGGTTTTTTCGAATGCTGCTAACAGATCAACTGTCGGCGAAGGCGAATCCATCACACGATGGTATCGCCGATACTTTTGTATTGCTGGGCTACCAGGCGTCTGCTGTCCTTCATAAGGACAAGACCAGCAGCGAGGCCACGATGCGAGTTCGCTGGTCAACTGACCCGTACAGCATATGAGCCGGGGTCGGTCTTACCAGGATCGCTATGCGGGCGTGGCTGGCGGGTAGGCAGTGAACCGCTTCCACGCGATGTCTTGCGGTCGGACGGCCAAGAGCAACTCCTCGCCAGGCTGATGCGAACAATGGCTCGCCGGGCATCGTGGAAATGGCAATCCTCGCTCTGTTGGTCAGAGCCCTGCGTCGCGACGCGCGCCGAGCATCTCTGACCCACGCATCACGTTAAATCCGCGTTCAGTTGCGACGGCGAATCCTTGGATCGCTCGATCGAGAAATGCAGGCCGGCGAACGATCCGGACTCGGTGAACCACCAGTCGACCGATCCGCCGAGTTCCTCAGCCAGGGTTCGGACCCGCCGCCGCTCAGGACGCTCCTGGGAGTCCGCCGCCGTCGAGCGGCTGCCTCTGACCAGGCAGCGCACATTGCCGCCCCATCCACTCAAAATAACCGCGATAGCTCCTCGCCGGCCCTTGAGATTGTGGCGCGCCGCGCTGCGGACCAGCTCGGATAGGATCAGTCCCACCCGCCGGCAACAAGCGGCGTCTAGCCGTATCTCGTCCGTCTTGACGCTGAGCCGAACTCGCAGCTGCTCCGACAGAGCCGCACATACGCTTCCCACGTGGCCACCAAGGTCCATGGTCCCATCATCAGTCGGAATCAGCGGAGCCCGGCGGGCCGAGGGTGTTGCGCGCATCCGCTGCGCCGCCATGCTCAGTGCAAGCATTGCGACCGCGTCGCCGCGCAAGGCTGCCAATCGCAACTGGCGGGGTGTAGTGCGCGTACTGGTCGTGACAAGTTGCATAACGGATCCTTCGCAAAGTCCGCGCCATCGACGGAATTGTCGCGTGGTGCTCGATCCACTCAGAGCAGAGGCGATCCTGCTGATCTATTGCGCCAAGGTATCGCCGATACCTAAGGCGAATGCGCCTGGGCCGGCCTTCTTCACTTCGGGCTTGGCTAGATCACTCCCCACTGAACGATATCGTCGAGACGATAGTATCGCCGATACGTAGGTCCAATCGAAGTGCACGAACTTGAGCGGTAACTGACAAGCGTCTCGCAATTATTTGCCAAAGGAGGTTTCAGTGGACGCCAAGACAATCGCTTCACAAATTCGCCTGGTCCGATACACGGCCGCTTGCTGGCGTGTCACCTTCAACAACCCGCCACTCAATGTCATGGGACCGGAGATGGTGCGGCAGTTCCAGGCCACGATCGACGCCATCGAGGCTGACGGTGACGTCAGGGTCGTGGTCTTCGACAGCGCGGCCGAAGATTTCTTCCTGAACCATTCAGACTTCATGGCCCCTCTGGAAGAGATGACCTCGATGTCACCCGGACCGACGGGCTTGCCGCCCTGGCCCGATTTCCTCGTGCGCCTTACGCGTGCCCCTGTGGTTTCGATCGCGCTGATCCGTGGGCGCGCGACTGGCAACGGCAGCGAGCTGCTGCTTTCCTGCGACATGAGCTTCGCCAGCAAGGAGAAGACGATCATCTCGCAGTGGGAAGTCGGCGTGGGCATGGTGGCTGGCGGCGGGCCGATGGCTCGGCTGCCTAACCTTATCGGGCGAAATCGCGCCATGGAGGTGCTGCTGAGCTCGGAGGACATTTCCGCCGACAAGGCGGAAGCCTACGGCTACATCAACCGGGCGCTTCCCGACGCTGAACTCGACGCCTACGTTGAAGCGCTCGCCACCCGCATCTCCGGCTTCGACAAGTGGGCCATCGGCCAGACCAAGCGGCTGGTGAATACCAGCTTGCCGCCGGATGTCGAACTCGGCGCCGGATGGGAGGCCTGTATCGCCTCGCTCGGGCGGCCCGCCGCGCAGAGTGGCATCAAAGCCCTGACTGCCAAAGGCTTCCAAACGCCCGGCGATGTTGAAAATCGGCTGGGGTTCCACCTCGGCGAGCTGCCTCGCTAGGCAATCACCAAACGTTCAGAAAGGATGACTCTCATGGATTTGCTCATGACAGCCAAGAAGCTGGCCGAGCGCGTAGAGGCTGAAGCAATCAAAGCCAAGATTCCGGTAGCCGTCTGCATTGTCGACGTCCATGGCAACCTCGTGCTCCAGCATCGCATGAACGGCGCCCCGCTGTTCTCACTCGAGATATCGGAGCGGAAGGCCTACACCTCGGCCCTGGTGCGGATGCGCACGATTGATCTGCTGACATTGGTGCAGCCTGGTCAATCGCTCTACGTGCTCCCTTCGGTTGGTGGCGGCCGCTTCTGCCCCATGGGTGGCGGCGTCCCGTTGACCGAGAAGGGCGAGGTGTACGCTGGTATCGGCGTCAGCGGCGGAACGGCCGAGGAAGACGTGGCTATCGTTGAAGCTGCTCTGCAGGAGCGCGCCCAGGTGGCTGCTTGATCGAAGAAGGATGAGTCTTGCTCGCCGGCCGCCCGGCGGGCAGACGAGACCCTGTGTGGCTTTTTGGCGGCGAGGCCGTGAAGTCAATAATCATTCGCCGTTCTACGCCCTGCACGTCTGGATTTTGATGGAGACAGGTTCGTGAAACTCCACTGGCCACCCACGATCTGCAACATCACCGATCGTCTTGCTGTCAGGGGCGCGAACATCTCCATCGACGGCGAGTGCGTCGATTTGAGGCCGAGGCAGCCATGAGCCGAGTTCGCAGGATCGCAATCGTCATCGTTGTCCTTTTCGTGACATCGCTGGCGGCTTCGTGGGGCTGGCAGTGGTTCACAATAGGCCGCTTCGAGGAAACGACTGACAACGCATATCTGCGTGGAGACATCACCAGTATCGCTCCGAAGCTCGCCGGTTATGTGATGGAGGTCGACGTAGATGACAACGCGAGTGTTTTGAAGGGCGCTGTCCTGTTTCGAGTCGACGACAACGATTATCGGGCCAAGGTGGAGCAGGCGAAGGCCAACGCCGCCGCCAGGAAGGCGGAAGTTGACAACATCGTGGCTACCTCTGCATTGCAGAAGGCCTTGATCGTGCAGGCCGACGCGCAGAGGCAATCAGCTGCAGCCGATCTGCAGTTTGCGCGCTCCAACCTCGACCGCTACGTCACCCTGCAGAGGAACGGGACCGCGAGCGATCAGAAACTGCAAGATGCGCAGGCGGCTTATGACAAAGCAAAAGCATCGGTGGATGGCGCAGACGCCAACGTTTTGGCTCAAAGGCTGAAGTTAGACGTCCTGGGTGCACAGTTGGCCAGCGCGGAAGCAGCCCAATCACAGGCGGAGGCTGCGCTCGACCTAGCTATGCTCGACCTGTCCAACACGGTGGTGAAGGCCCCGATCGACGGAATTGTTGGTAATCGTCAGATACGTGTCGGGCGATATGTCACTGCGGGTACTGCGGCGTTGGACATTGTTCCTGTAAAAGACGTTTGGATTGTCGCGAATTTTAAGGAAACGCAGCTAGAGCAGGTAAACATAGGGCAACGGGTACGTGTGACTGTCGACGAGTATCCAGACCTCGAAATTGACGGCGTCGTCGACAGCTTCTCTCCCGGCAGTGGTGCGGCATTTAGCCTGCTGCCGCCAGACAACGCCACGGGAAATTTCATCCGCGTCGTTCAGCGCGTGCCGGTCAAGATCAGGATAATGCGCAACCCCTTGCCCGGCCGCCTGGTTCCTGGCCTTTCGGCTCGTGTTGCTATCGCCGTCAGCGCCGGAGACACTTGGGCGGCGGCGCTGAAACCACAGACCGGCGGAATCGCGAACGGACAACCAATACAGTGACCCACCTTGTCGAAAAGCGGTCGGCGCAGCACCTTCTCGACGCGCGGCTGCGCGCTTTATCCGTAACGGGCGCTGTTGTACTGGCCGCGCTCATGGATGCGATCGCATCCACTGCTCTGTCCATCGGCCGGATCGGCCTGCTTGGCGACACCCACGCAACGCCGGACGGACTGGCGATGATCGATATTGTTTTCATCGCCGCTAAGCTGACTTCCTTCCTTGTCGCTCCACTCCTTGTCAGAGCGGTCAGGCCTACTGCCTGCTTGCGCGCAGGGGCTGTCATCCTTCTTCTGGCCTCCGCTGCAATGACATTGTCGGCCGATCTCGTCTGGATTTGCGTCTGCCGCGTTGCCCAGGGGCTGGCCGGTGGCACAATCCTGGTCGCCGGCCAGACCTTACTGTTTTTACGGTTTCCGCATCGACACCAGCCGGTCGTTCAGGCAGTTTTTGCTACAGGCGCCGTGATGGCTCCGACGACAATCACGCCTGCTCTCCATGGTTGGCTCGTCGACCATCTCACCTGGGACTGGATATTTCTGGCCAACATTCCGCTGGGCCTCGCCTCCCTTATCCTGCTGGCGGCGGAGGGTGACGCGACATTTTGGCGAGATGCCAAGCTTCCTATCCGCAGGGTAATTTTGCTTGGCATCGGTACCACGCTTTTGACCTACGTCCTGCTGCAGGGCAGCAGGTTCAATTGGTTCGATGACACCGACATTGCTGTCCTTGCCGCGCTCGGTGTCATGTCTGTCGGCCTTCTGGCTATCGGCGAAGTCGGGTTCCGTCCACGAGGCTCTTTGTTGCCGATCTCGCCACTTGGCGATCCGGACTTCCGCTTCGGACTTCTCGCCAGCCTGCTTGCTGGCTTTGCCCTTTCTGGCAGCGCCTATCTCATTCCCACTTTTGCCCTGACCGTCCTCGATTTCACCGCCACGGGCGCGGGAGTGCTTCTGCTGCCCAGCGGAGCCGCGCTTGCGCTGGCACTTCTGCTGTCGGGCCTTCTGATCGAAAAGGCGGGGATACGTGCGATCATGCTTGCTCCATTCGGAATTTTGCTCTTCGCCGGAGCCATGTGGCTGCTGTCTGGTTCGACGAGCGGCAGCGGTTCGGCGGACCTGGCCGTTCCGTTGCTCCTGCGCGGACTCGGTCTTGGTCTTCTGTTCATGGCGTTGACGATGATCACCCTCCAGGGGCTTGCGGCCGACGCGCTTCCGTTCGGCATTGGCCTGTTCAATTTTGGCAAGCAGGTTGGTGGTTTGGCCGGCACGGCCCTTCTGCAAACATATATTGACCACCAGAATGCGTATAACCGGACGATACTGGTTGCCCACGTTTTCAGTGGCGATCCCGCGGCTGACCAGCGCTTGAGGGCTGCTGCGAGCGCTTTGGCGTCAAACGGTGTCGACAGCACTGCATCGACAAAGGGAGCGGTCTTATTGTTGCAGCACGCGCTCGACAGGCAGGCCGCGGTTATCTCTTTCGATGAAGCTTTCTTCTCTTTCGTCCTGCTGTTCGCGGTCGCCGCGCCGTTTCTCATTCTGGCTAAGCGATTGCTCGGCCTCGGAGCCGTCAGGCGCAACCGGACAGCCGCGCATAAGCAAGACATGCTTCGGTGATGCCACATCTACTGCGAAATTCGGGTTTCACACATTCATCGCATGCCGAGCGAAAACTCAGAGTTTGCGATCCTTTCCGCTCCACCTCCGGCGAGACACGGCGTCTTCTAAATTAGCTTTGAAAAAACTCTATCGAGCGCCTCCACGAGAGCGGCTTCGCTAATTGGCTTGAATAGACATGCAACCGCGTCCCGACCGTCTAGTAACGGGCGGATCGACTCGTCGCGATGTGCCGTAATGAACACCACCGGAATATCGTGGCCGCGACGCCTGAGCTCGGTTCTCAGTTCGGCCACCGTCATATCGGGCATTGCGATGTCGAGGATTAGGCATCGCGTCTTTCGAGGTCTTTCGAGGGGAGAAATGCCTGTGCGGAGGGAAAGGCCTGAACGGGTAACCGAGCACTTTCAGCAGATCAGGCAAAGACTCGCGCACAGACTCGTCATCATCGATGATTGTCACGAGGGGCGCTTAGGCATTGGGGCTTCCTTCGTGGGATGCCTTCGCTCCTTGTGGCGTGTGCCCTGCGGGCTCGGTTGGAACAACCTGCACCGCAGGCTGCGGGATCGCGAACGAGAAGCTCGCCCCCGTGTCGGCGTTTCGGCTTGCCCAGATGCGGCCGCGGTGATGCTCGATGATTGACCGACTGACAGATAGACCGATGCCCATGCCGGTCGGCTTGGTCGTATAGAACGCATCAAAGGCTCTATTGATACTCTCCGGGTCGATACCTACGCCGTTGTCCTTTACCGTCAGTTTCACTTGACCGTCTTCGTCCATTGCGGTGCTGAGTGTGACGCGCCTCGGTCGATCCT
Source organism: Mesorhizobium sp. CA5 (assembly GCF_020165105.1). NCBI lineage: Bacteria > Pseudomonadati > Pseudomonadota > Alphaproteobacteria > Hyphomicrobiales > Phyllobacteriaceae > Mesorhizobium > Mesorhizobium sp. CA5. The sequence continues at coordinate 30,092 of NZ_JAIUHJ010000032.1, forward strand.
CGATCTCGCTCACAGCATCAGCCGCGTTAAGAAGAAGGTTCAACACGACCTGCTGAAGCTGCACACGGTCGCCAACGATCTTCGGCAGGTCAGGCGCGAGATCAACCTCGAGGTCCACCCGTCCTCGCCGCAACTCGATGGTCGTCAGGGCGAGCAAATCTCGCACAGCCTCGTTGAGGTCGACTGACTCGGTGGTCTCACTTTTTTTGCTGAACAAGGCGCGCAGCTTGCTGACGACTTCGGCGGCGCGATTGCCATCGCGGATTGTGCGCCGCGCGGTTTCGCGCGCGCCCTCGATATCTGGCGGATTGGACGCGAGCATGCGCAGTCCGGTGCTGGCGTTAGTAATGATACCCGAAAGCGGCTGGTTAACTTCATGAGCGATCGACGCCGTCATCGCCCCAAGGGTGCTGACCCTCGAGACGTACGCCAATTCTGTGCGCAGCTCGTTGACAGCCTCCTCGGCCAATCTCCGCTCTGTAATGTCCTGCATGGTGCCAACGAAGATCTTCTGCCCGTCAACTTGAGTGTCCGGGCGCGATTCTGTGCGCAGATATTTGACGCGGCCGTCGGGCATGCGGAGTCGAACGTCGTAATCGTGATCCACAATACCGGCCTGCGCCTCTGCAAGCTTAGTCGTCAGCAGCGGGATGTCGTCGGGATGGACCCGGGTGGCGATCTGCTCAACGGTAATCGGCACGCTCGAATCGAACTCGAAGATCCGGTAGAGTTCTTCCGAAAAGAACGTGATCTCCCTTGTCGCTAAGACCCACACGAAACTTCCGGTGGAGCTCACGCGCTGCGCATGCGCGAGCGAGGCTTCGCTTTTCACCAACTCGTCTTCGGCGCGTTTGCGATCCTCGATGTCAGTATTGATGCCGTACCACCTGACGACCGCTCCGGTTTCGTCGCGTAGTGGGCTCGCTCGGAAGATGAACCACCTGTATTTGGCGTCGGCACCGCATAGCCGCGCCTCGCACTCGGCGCTCGAGCCGGTCTCCCGGGCATTCTCCAATGCGGCACCCAATCGCTGCAAATCCTCTGGATGCACTGCCGACGTCCAGCCCCAGTCCGCTAAGTCGTCGAGCGATCGCCCGACATAGTCGAGATAGTGCTGATTGAAGAAGTCGGCCGCGCCGTCTGGATGTGCTGACCAGGCCAATGCCGGGATGGCATCGACGGTGACTTGCAGGTTGCGCTCGCTGGCCGCGAGGGCTTGCTCAGCATGCTTGCGATCGTCGATGTCAATCATCAGACAGTACCAGCGGATGATGCGTCCATCGGCATCTTTGGCTGGGAGACCACGGACCTGGAACCAGCGATACGCCCCGTCGAAGCGCCGCAGTCGCGTTTCCGTGTCGATCGGACGTCCTGAATGGAAAGATCCCCTCAGGACTTCAACGTGGTGTTCGACATCGGCGGGATGGACCGTGCCGTTCGTCGGCCAGTTCGAAAATTCCTCGATCGTCTGGCCGAGATATTCAAGGAACTGGGCGTTGACGTCTTCGGCGGCACCGCTCGGCGCGAAGGTGGCGATCAGGCCGGGGGTGGTGTTCACCGCTAGCCGGAGTTGACCCTCGCTTTCGCGCAGCGCTAGCTCCGCCTTTTTCTGATCATCGATGTCGGTCAGCACCCCATACCAGCGGAGGATGCGGCCATCGGCGTCTCGCAACGGATTGTTGCGGACCTGGAACCATCGATAGACGCCATCGAATCGTCGTATCCGAGTTTCGAACCGGCTTTCTCGATCCAGGGTCATGAACGTTCGGAAGTACTTCAACGTCCCACCGAAGTCGTCGGGATGGACCATATCGGTCGTCGTCCATTGCTTCAGTATCTCAAGCGTGTACCCGAGATATCCCAGAAGCCGTTTGTTTGCGTCCGTGATTCCTGTCTCTGGAGAGACTACGATAATGCCCGCTGGAAGGGTGTCGAGCGTCAGGCGCAGCTCACTTTCACTGGCCCGAAGCGCGTCCTCCGCAAACCGTCGCTCGGCCACTTCGCGATGGAGTGCTTCGTTAGCGCGAGCGAGATCCGCCGTAAGTTGAGGTATGTCCATTTCCATTTGGCCGCCTGTCTCCCGTCGAAGCCTTCGGCCGCGTAGGATTCCAGGCTGCTCCTGGGCGGCAGTCGCCACAAATGCCGACCCCGGCATGACCGGCCAATTCGGTACACCCGCCAGCAGCGCTAGGCAACTTCAGGAAGCTCCCGCCTTGAGCACCAAATCAAATTATCATAGGTGGCACTCGTCGCACGACCGTTGGTCGCTGGACCCGAGGTGCTCGAACACGGTATGGCCCAACTGGCACGACAGAGTTAGCAGAGCGCAAGATTATTGCTTCCTCCGCGGGCCCGGCTCACCAACGACCGCTCTCACGCGGCGCTTGGACGGATCGGACGTCGGGGATGCGGCGCAATTCAATTCCACACTAGCCGCGACCTACGGCACCATTTACTCCACACTCGGTCCACGGATGGGCCCTCTCCACCACCGCTGGCGAATATATTCATTTCCGCTCTGACAACTGCTCGCTTTCCACCGTCACTTCCGTCAAACCACCGGTGTCGACATCAAAAATAAAGCCGCGCACGGGAACGTCTTTAGCAATCCATGGGTGCGATCTAATTTTCGTTATTTGCTCTTTCGTGTGGTTTTCAGGATCTTTATATGAGAAGAATCGCATAGGCGCCGGCGTTGCGTCGCCAGTCTGCGCGCTGAACTTTGTGTTCAAATCCTCGTCTGTAAAGCTCGTGAATCCACAGCCCGTGTGGTTGAGCAGCATAATCTCTGCTGAGCCCAGTACCCGGGTGGACACAATAAGTTCCCCCATCACATCATCTGTTACAGCCGGACCGCCAGTGCGAATTACGTCCATGTCGGCATTGTTCAAACCTAAGATTCCCACTAGGTCAGAGAGCCGCGGATCCATGCAGGTTACGATCGCAATCTTGGGCCGAGGGTGCGCCCCCAGCTTTGAGTCATACCCCTGGGCATACCGCTCATTGGCCTCTAGAGCCTTATCGATGAGACTCATGATCTTTCTCCTTGTTTAGCAATCCGCTTCAATTGCGGCAGTCATAGTCCGCTGGAGAGCTGCCGCTGTCGATGAGACCAAGGTGTCGGGTGGACCGACAAATTGCCGACTGAATGTCGGCCATTTCCGACCAACGGGCAGAAGCCAGGAAGCGGACATCGCCGGCCGACAACGACACATGCCGAGTCGGCAGCAACTCCCCTTTCCTGCTTTGGGCCGCTGAAGCGTACCGGCGGGGTTTCGGTGCCTTTTCACGGCTCGTACTTCGGCGCCACGTGAAGAACGTTCGAACTCACACGTGGGAATTCGAACTCACACGTAGAACTTGAACGGTTGGCGTTCCTCTCCCTTGGCCGAGCCCATCGTGAGGACGTCTCCAACCATCCAAGCCGATCATAACGGACGCCGGCCGGCGACGTTGTGGCAAGCGTACTCGAGCGAGAATGGTGGCGGCGCTGGCCGGAAGGGCGCGACGAGGCGAAATGCTCGAAGCCATGAGGGGCACATGACAGCCCGGCTCGCTTCACATGCCCAATGTCTGCCCCGCGTCCAGGTGCAGGAACGCCGCCGACGAATTGCTGCGAATGGCGTCTTCAAATGCCTCTGTCGCCTTGCCATGCGTGACGTCGACCAGAAGCGATGCCGCCTTCTCGACCTCATCGGCAGCGCGTTCAATACGGTCAAGACGCTTCGCCAGACGATCGTGCAGCATTTCCAGCCGCGCTGCCCGGTGCAGATCGGAGCGCTCTTCGCGGTGGTCGAAATCGAGGGGAGCGAACATCATCGTCGTCATGGTATCGGCTCCTCAATGGGCGGTCGGCGGCGTTATCTTCAGCCGCCGCCGCTTGGCTGCCTTCGCTCTCGCCTGGCCGGCTCGGATCCGGCGGCACAGTGCAAGGCTGACCGCGAGGCCGTGCTTTTCGTCGAGCATAGCCGTGGCCTGCTTCAGGGTGCGCTCGGCTCGCTGCGCGCGTTGCCTTGCGACCGCCATTTCGAGAACGACAAGTTCAAGCATCGTCCCGTTTCCTTGCGGGCTGAGGTCCCTTCACGGAATCAACAAGCGAGCCCGGCATTTGTTCCTGTGGCAGCCAGGTCGCGCGTCGAGCCCCTCGATCGCCTCGCTCATCCTCACCGCGCTGGCGCTTGCGACCGTCCTGGCCGCCGGCGGCGCCGAGTGCCGTGCCGCCGGCCGCGACGACCGGAATCTACAGTTCACGAGTCATGCGATGACGCCGAAGCAGCGCAAGGGTTCGACGCCTTGCCCATAAGCTGGCGGGCATAATTGCAAGCCCTCATTTGGAACGCTTCGTGCAACAAACGGACCATCAATGCTCTCCCTCGTCGGCTAGGTATTCCCTCACATTTCCGAAGTCGCGGTAAATCCCGCCGTCGGGATGCTTTTTCTCGTGCCACGAGATCGACCAATAACCAGTGTCTTCAAGATATTCCATAGCGCGGATCCGATCGGCATCGGCCGGAAATTGCTGCTTGAGGAGTGAGTTGACTGCGTCCACCCCGCCCAGACGATAGGCTTCCAGGCAAATGTCGTGAAACATTGTCTATCCCCCGAAAAGACTCGCATGAGCAGAATTGCGCAACTGGAGGCTGCAACGCAAGCGGGCTCTCTCGTCGGCACCTATCGCCTGCCCAACGAATGGCAATACGCGCGCCTTGGCCGTCTGCGGGGCGAGAAACGGCATGCCGCAGTGCTGGCCTTGGGCTGCGGGCTCACCGTCCGCCAGTTCGCCAAGCTGCCCCTGGATAGGCAGCAGGCGGTTCGCAGGCAGGCGGCATAGGCCGCAACCTTTGGCCTGAGAGCTTTTCCTAATTCTCCGCGTGGCTGAAGACGACAGCGCCGTTGTCCTTGCGAACTTCGACCGACACTACTCCATCGTCACCCTTTCGAGTCGGGAACATGGTGATTGCGTGATCCTTCGCCATTTTCTCAGCGTCAAAGGTCACCTTGTCGATAATGCCCCGTACTCCATACCACATGACAGTGTAGGCCATTTGTTGCTCCCACGCTTTACGCAAGCATAGCACCAGCGTCCCGTGGGACCTACATCGGGCCACAGCGAGGCGCCAAGACGCGATCGGCGCTTCGGCGGTGCCAAGAGAGCGGCGACGAGGAATGCGCGCTGATGGCTGGTAGAGGGGCGGCCCGGCAGCCAACGTATCTTCGGGGGAGTGGTAAGCCGCCGGGCCTAGGGGACACCTAGGACGGGGAGCACTCGTCCCAGAAGCTCCAGCATGATCCCGACGGCGGCGGGCGGGAAGAATAAGAAAGCAGCCGGCCGAACTTTCAACGGTCGCCTTTATGACGACATGCCCGTTCCATCGACGCCTTGAGAATGTGATTCCCGATCTTGGTTGCCAGCCCAATAGCCTTCGGCTCGGGGTTCGATATGGCCAGAAACAAAGAGAACATTGGGGCGCCCCGGTCGTTGCGGAAGGCAAGACTTTCGGGAAGAGGTCCGCCAGTCGCTTCCCGACAAACTGTTCTATGGCCGCGACGTCGGCGCTTCGTTGGTGAATCTCGTCGATCTGTCCTAATAAGTCGGTGCGTTGCTCGCGACTATCCCAAGCCTTTTCCCATTCGTCCGTCCCGAGCATCCGAGTGATCAAATCGGATGAGGGCCGAATCGTCTACCCGGCGACTCGACCCTCATAGCCCCCAGCACTGTTCCAAGGAGTCCCAGGCCAGCAAGCTGGCGGTGAGGATATGAACTCCGTCGCTAGGGCGATCGCGGGAAGCCCGTCGCCTACCCTCATTAGCTGCGATGGGCTTTTCTTTGGGTAGGCTGAGAATTCAGTGCCTGCGGGCCAGCGTCTGTTCCTCTTCCTGCTGATCCAGCGCCCCTAGCAATTCAGTAAAGGACTTCGGCAGCGTCAGTTCAACGCCCAAGTCCAGCTGCTTGCGCACCCTCCGACGGAAACCTTCTGAAGTGGCCAGCTGCCGAAAGATTTGGGGAGATTCGTTGAGCGTAGACATTGAGCAGTGGCATCCCTTGGGGGCCGGCCCTCAAGGGCGGAACTCACCCGGGAGGGAATCGTTCCCCGATCGAATTGCCCTGCTATCAATCGAGCAGCATGCCTTCCTTGCGTGCCGCCGTCTCGAATGCGGCGCGCACATCATCCGGGGTCAGATCGAGGCAAGCCTGCAACGCCTTATTCCAGTGGCGGCCACGCTCGGGCCACTCAAGCAGGTTCTCGGCGGCTGCCTGGACGTTGTTGACCTCATAGCGGACGCCCGTTTGGCGGGTCTTCACCGAGACCGGCGGCGAGAACCATAGCGCGCCATGCGTGCGCATCTATTCGTGCATGTCGAAGGCGACGAACCGGCCAAGCAATATCGCCTCGTACATGATGCATTCGGTGAGTTGGCAATCGGTCTCGGTGAGATTGGGACCCTGTTCGCGGACGGCAGCGATGGTTTCTTTGATCGAAACCGTTTCGCCAAACGCATCGGGCACCCAACTGTTCGTTCAAGGATAGCCAAGTCATCAACACGATATTGAGGGAGGCATTCGCGGCGACGGGCGTCCGGCGGGATAGGCAGCCGATCATGTTGCTGGCCTTTTCCGCGAACCAGCAGTTCTCCGGCGCGCCAGTCGATATCGTCGAGTAGGATCGCCATGACCTCGAGCGCGCGCAAGCCAAGGCGGGCCATCAGCAGCATGGCGTAGTCGCGTGCATCGCGCCGCGAATTGCGAGGCCACGACTGCCTCCACCTCGTCAGGCAACAGATGACGAGGAAGTCTTGCGCCCCAGGGTTTAATGCACCCGAGGGACGCAAAGCGACAGGTGCGTAGTCGTAAGGCCCTGGGGGAACAGATATTGAAAGAAGCTGCGCAAATGCGTGGCTGGTGTCTTGTCGCGGAACGGTCGCTTGCGCGTCAGAAGGTGCTCCATGAATGCCACGACATCTCGCGCGCCAGAGCGGGCAGATCGAGCATATGGTCGCCGAAGCGATGATCGAGAAAGCATCCGCGAACCGGAGCACGTGATAGACCATGCGCGGGCTGAGGCCGCGCTGTCGCAGAAGGTAGGTTTCGAAGTTGCTCGGCAGCTCAGCGCGCTCTGCCTGCGCAGCGACCCGACCCTCACAGCCCGCAGCACCGTCGAGGGGGGTCTCCCAGTGCTGTCGAACTGGGGGTGACGATAGCGGCATTGATGGGAAACGCGTTTAGGAGCGCTGCATGGACAAGCTTTTTAGCGGTGCTCGCCCGACCATGGTCGGCTTGAACGTCCACCAGCCCAACTCCACCCTACAAACCCGAGTGCCTACCGTTGCGGCAAGACCCCCGGGAAAGCAATGAAAATCTGCGTGGAAAGAAAGAGGGCCGAATCGTCTACCCCGACGACCCGCGAGGGCCCAGCGGACAATGACAACGCCGCAGCCAGCCGCTAACCTTCCAGACGATCACGGTCGCTTCGCCCGCTTGCTCGAGGCCGAGGGCATTGCGCCGTCGGCTTTGACGCCGGACCTTGCTGTCGAGTTGGGACGCCGATTGCCGCCCACGCGAAGCAGGTAGCGATAATTCGTAGGGGTGTCAGGTTTGTAAGTCCTGGAAGAAAGACTTTCCTCGAACGACGTGAAGTGGGGATCGAGGCAGGTAGTCTGGTTTGATATATCCGTCTCTTGTGCTCCATGTTGTTGGAGCGACAATCTTCACGTCAAATCCATATCTGTTTTCCAGCCTAGCGGCAGTTTTCGACCCTAGCACAGACGTTCGCCATCGAGTTCCAGATATCCTGATAGCAGTCATTCGACTCGATGACGGAAAGCGCTACGTCTGCGACGCCATGTTTGCCATTGTTGCATTGCCTACTGCGCGCGGGGCGCTCGCGCACCCTATCTGTCGTTCTGATTATCGTCCTATGAACCGGCGTTTGGCATCTTCCGTTGCCGGCATGAAGAGCGATACCGCACTTCCTTCCGGGTCGCGGAACTGGAATGTCTTGTTGCCCCAAGGCATGGTCTTGAGTTCATGCACAAGGGGAACGCTATCCTTGAGGCGCGCGTATTCGGCATCAACGTCATCGACCTGAAACTCGAGAAAAACAGTGCGGTTATCTCCTGGCTGGGCGCTGTTTTCCTGCCAGAGCGATACAGTCTCCACCGAGCCGATCGCAAGGACTGCGCCAGGGGTGACGAGTTCGGCAAAGACCGGCGCCAGCCAGTTTGCCGTGACCCCGGTGACCATTTCGTAGAAGGCGACCATCTGTTTGATGTCGCCGGCGATGATGCGAGCGGATGCGAATTTCATGAAAAACTCCTGGATGGCGATGCCTTTGCCGCATCTTCACAGGCTTGTCTCACATCGCTGTTGCCAGCATTATGGCAGCAGGAGTCAGCATATGCGCAGAGCCGACCGTCTTTTTCAGCTCATCCAGATCCTGCGGCGCAGCAGCCGGCCGGTGACGGCCGCTGCTATCTCGCAGGAACTGGAGGTTTCGAAGCGCACGGTCTACCGCGACATCGCGGACCTCATGGGCCAGCGGGTGCCGATTACCGGTGAGGCCGGCTTCGGCTATATTCTCCATCCTGGGTTCGACATGCCGCCCCTCATGTTCACGCCAGACGAGATTGAAGCCATCGTTCTGGGCGCCAAATGGGTTTCCTCTCATTCGGATGCGCTCATCGCCACTGCTGCTAGCGATGTCGTTAGCAAAATCGCTGCCGTCGTTCCCGATGCACTGCGGCCGTTCATCGCCGAACCAAGCATGACCATACGGCCGGTGCAATCGCCGCCGAACGAGACCATCAATATTGCGCCTATCCGCCAGGCAATTCGCGACGGACGAAAGCTGCGTCTTCGCTATCGCTCGAAAGCCGATGAGACGACAACGCGCACTGTGTGGCCGGTCATTCTCGGTTATTCCGAGACCAGCCGATTGCTGGTGGCCTGGTGTGAACTGCGGCAGGACCTTCGGCACTTCCGCACCGATCGCATTGTGGCGGTGGAGGTTTCAGAAGAGGCCATTTCCCTACGCGATGGTGAGTTGCGTCGGCGCTGGCAGACATTGCGAGAGAAACAACTTCCTGTCCGCTAACACGTTTGGTGATAGCCCTAGTCCGCTTCCTAGGTCGCTTGCCTGTAACCAGACCTTCGCAAAACATCCATACTCGCCCCCCTCGAACCGCTCTGATTATGCCTAACTGTCGCATCGCTGAACGCTAGCTCAACAGTGGCCAAAATCAGGCATGCAGCATAATCCGACTTACGGCATAATGCCCCTTATGCCGATATCGGCATAATGGCCATGGACGAAACATCCCAAGCGCCTTGACCGGGAGTTAGGCCGCAAGCGCTTTGGCGATGAGGGCCCTGGAAGAGCTGGTGGCGGAACTTGGCGCGGCCTTTCTGTGCGCCGATCTCCAGCTTACCCCCAAGACGCGCGATGATCATGCAGCTTATGTCGCAAGCTGGCTGAAGGTCTTGAAGGACGACACGCGGGCGATATTCACCGCTGCATCACATGCCGGTCGCGCGGTGGCGTTTCTGCATGCACAGGCGAAGGCTAAGGGCTTGGCTGCGTAATGTCTGGTCTGCCGGGCAACGGCGCGACGGGGTCTGCTCAATCCGGCCGCGCTGCGCTGCTCTGGACCGGGTGGGCGCCATGCCAAGGTGGGTTATCAGTTGTGTCGGTGATCTCCGAAGTTTGTTACTCGACGGCCTGAGACCTGGAACAGGTAGCTTTCGCAAGGCTCCGCCGACCTCAGCTCTTCCACCAGGGGCGCAGCAACAAGTGCAGGTCTTGCTTTCCTTCAGTCCGGTTCGAGATATTTGACGTCGGGGCCGCGGCGTAGCGCAAGCGCCGCTAAGTTCGCTGATCCTTTCCCCCTTCATGCCTTTCTGCATTGAACGCCTGCTTCCCCTTCGCAACCCAGAGGTCGCGCGCTTGCTCGCCTTCATGGCTCTGCAGCTTCTCGGCAATCCAGAGCAGCGCGCCGTACATCGTGGCGCGATCGTCATTGGTGAGCTTGACAATGCCTGCTTTGACGACGAGCCCACCAAGTTCGATGAGCAGCCGTGTGCGCTTGCGACGCTCGACCTGCCAGGTGCGCATATCATTGCGAGCCTGTGCCGCTTGCCGGCGATTGTGGGCTGACCGGTTGCGCTGGAGCGCCGCGTGGGTTGCGCTGAGATGCCGAAGCAGTTCGCCGGGACCGGCTCTCGAAAAACATCACCCCACGCTTGACCCATGCCTCGCGCTTTGAGGTGTCTTTCGTCTCGGCAATTGCGACTAGTGCGCCGGCCAGTTCGTCGGTGCTGAGTTGATCGGCGCCGGTGGCGATCACCAGTTCGCCAAGTTGCTGTACCTTTCGTATTTTGAGCTCGCGCGCCTTTTCTTCCAGCGCCTTCAGTTCGGCGTCGAAGTCTCGCTGTTTGCGCATGGCTGTCTCCGTCGGTTGTCGATCGGAGGATGATAGGGGAGCGCCTGCCGGAAGGCTTCAGGGTTGCCGAGACAGCCCGGGACGGGCTGGTCGCTCCCGAGAATTTTTCGAGGGAGGGCGCGCTTATACGTCGTGCCGACGTGCGCTTTGCCGTGCAAATGATTTGGTCGCGATGGCGATCTATCATCTTCATGTCAAGGTCATTGGCCGCAAGGCTGGGAGCAGTGCGGTGGCGTCGGCCGCCTACCGCTCGGCCTCGCGGCTGCGCGATGAGCGGATCGACCGCAGCCATGATTTTTCGAGCAAGCGCGGCGTTGTTCATTCCGAGGTGGTCCTGCCGGAGAATGCACTGGACGCCTGGAGTGACCGCGAGCGGCTTTGGAATGATGTAGAAGCCTTCGAGGTAAGGAAAGACGCGCAGCTTGCCCGCGAGGTGGAGTTTGCCCTCCCACGTGAACTGAGCCAGGCGCAGGGCATCGAGTTGGCGCGCGACTTTGTTGAGGCCGAGTTTGTCAGCCGGGGCATGGTCGCCGATCTCAACGTGCATTGGGACAGGGCAGAGGATGGCAGTCCAAAGCCGCATGCCCATGTCATGCTCACCATGCGGTCGGTCGATGAGAACGGGTTCGGCGCAAAGGTGCGCGACTGGAACAGCACCGAGCTGGTCGAGCGCTGGCGCGAGCGATGGGCCGAGCTTGCCAATGAGCGCCTTGCCGAACTCGACATTGATGCCCGCATTGATCATCGCAGTCTGGAAGCGCAGGGCATTGCGTTAGAGCCGCAAACCCAGATTGGCGCTCCCGCACAACGCATTGAGGACGGCGGCCTCGACGTTGTCGGCACTGAAGCAGATCGCGCCGAGCTGCACCGCGAGATCGCACGCAACAATGGCGCGCGGATTATCGCCGATCCATCCGTGGCGCTGGAGGCAATCACGCATCAGCAGTCGACGTTCACGCAAAAAGACATTGCGAAGTTCGCGCATCGGCACAGCGACGGAATAGAGCAGTTCAACGCGGTCGTGGCGGCTATCAGCAACGCGCCCGATTTGGTCGAACTGGGCAAGGACGGACGTGGAGAAGATCGCTTTACGACGCGGCAGATGATCGAGACCGAACAGCGCCTGCATCGCACAGCGGAACGCATGGTCGGGGAGGAGCGTCATGCGGTGAATGACGCACAGCGCGAGGCAGCTCTGGCGCGGGCAGCGCAACGCGGGCTTGTCTTGTCAGGCGAGCAGGCCGATGCACTGGATCACATCACCGACGGGCGCGGTCTTGGTGTCGTTGTCGGTTTTGCCGGAACCGGCAAGAGCGCCATGCTGGGTGTTGCGCGCCAGGCATGGGCAGCAGCGGGTTACGAGGTTCGAGGCGTGGCACTCTCCGGCATTGCCGCAGAGAATCTCGAAAGCGGATCAGGCATCTCGTCACGCACCATCGCCAGCATGGAACACGGCTGGGGACAAGGCCGTGATCTGCTTACCGCGCGTGATGTCCTGGTGATCGATGAAGCCGGCATGGTCGGCACGCGCCAGTTGGAGCGCGTGCTCTCCCATGCGGCCGAGGTTGGCGCAAAAATCGTGCTGGTTGGTGATCCCCAACAGCTGCAGGCGATCGAGGCGGGTGCTGCATTCCGTTCGATCCACGAGCGTCATGGCGGTGTTGAAATTGGTCAAGTGCGTCGGCAGCGCGAGGACTGGCAGCGTGACGCCACACGTGATCTGGCAACCGGCAGGATCGGCGCCGCGATCGGCGCCTACGACGCGCAAGGCATGGTGCATCAGGCCGCCACGCGCGACGAGGCGCGCAGCGATCTGGTCGAGCGCTGGGATCGCGACAGGCAGACGCAGCCTGATGCGAGCCGGATCATTCTCACCCACACAAACGACGAGGTGCGCGCGCTCAACCAGGCAGCGCGCGAACGCATGCGCGCTGCCGGCGATCTCGACGACGACGTTCAGGTGGAAGTGGAACGCGGTGCCACGGCCTTTGCCGGCGGCGACCGTGTCATGTTCCTGCGCAACGAGCGCGGGCTCGGCGTCAAGAACGGCACGCTTGGTGTGATCGAAGAGGTCAGCACGCAAAGCATGGCCGTGCGCACCGACGACGGCAGGTCGGTGCGCTTTGACCTGAAAGACTATGCCCATATTGACCACGGCTATGCCGCGACCATTCACAAGGCTCAGGGCATGACCGTCGACCGGACTCATGTGCTCGCTACGCCGGGCATGGATGCGCACGGCAGCTACGTCGCCCTGTCCCGGCATCGAGACGGGATGGATCTGCATTACGGCAGCGACGACTTCGCCACGCGGGACCGGCTGGTCCGTACGCTGTCACGCGACCGCGCCAAGGACATGGCATCCGACTATGAGAAGATCGACCCGGCGCAGAGCTATGCCGAACGGCGCGGCATCACTTTCCGCGAGCGCGTGGTCGAGATCGTGCGCCGGATTGTTCCGGAAAAGCTGCGTGACAGGATCGACGGGCTGCTGGACGGGTTGCGCTCGCCCGGAGACGGCGAGGCCGGCCAGGACCGTAGGCAGGGGCCGGGAAGGGAAAATGTTGGAGCGCAGATCGGAGATGCTCACCCCGCGCCTGAAAGAGAATCTACCAGGGGAGCGCAGCGCGAAGCGGGTGCTTCGGTGGACGCGGAAGCGGCGTTGCGCAGTGCTCGAACGAAGGCGCTTGTGCGTCACGCGCGCGCGCTCGATGCGGTTATGAGCAGCGGAAATGGGGACGGGCAGGGCACCCCCGAGCAGATGCGGGAACTGAGGGAGGCCCGCAGCGCATTCGAGAAGGTTCGGCCGCATGGCTGGCGCGACGCCGAGGCGGCCTATGTAAAGAATCGCGAGCTTGTCCGTGAGGCTGCGACCGGCCGGGTCAACCGTATCGTGCTTGCTCTCCAGCTTGAGACGGAAATCCGCACCGGACTGGATACCGATCCCAGCCGCCGCGCCGACCGTTTCGTGGAACGCTGGCAAAAGCTCGACCGGACGAGCCAGGGCCAATATCAGGCCGGCGACATGTCGGGCTACAAGGCAACGCGCTCAGCGATGTCCGACATGGCCAAAAGCCTCGAACGTGATCCGCAGCTTGAATCCCTCCTTGCGAACCGCAAACGCGAGCTTGGCATCAACGTGGATTCCGGCCGTAGCCTCGCTGCGGAACTTGCATTCAGCCACGGCATCGGCAGGGGCCGTGGCATTGGGATATGAATCCCTCCGATTTGCCACCGTCTCTACGCCACAGGCGGGTGAGGCGACAAAGCTGATTGCCTGCAGGGGATCGGTTCGTCTGTCTATCCCAGAAGATACCAGCAACATCCAGAGAGTGGCAGGCGAGCAATGTCCGAGCCAGATAAAATCATACGCCTCAAAACCGTCCTTGCCCGGACCGGCCTGTCCCGCTCAACCCTCTATCGCAAGATTGCCGAAGGCACGTTCCCGGCTCAGATCAAGATCAGCATAAACGGGGCGGGCTGGCAGGAATCCGATGTCAACCGATGGATCGCCGATCCTGTTGCATGGCGAAAACAGCGTCAGTTCTGATTGCGAGACAGACGAACGCCAGGGCCGCCGCCATTCTCTGGAATGAATTCAATGCCGGCGCTTTCGAACGTGCTTCTTATCAGTTCCACAGTCGATTGCTTCAACGCTTCGCCTCTTTCGAAGCGAACAATCGTCTGGGTCGATATTTTGGCTTCTTTTGAGAGGTCTAAAACACCCCATCCTAATGCAGCCCGAGCCATACGGCACTGCACCGGATTCATAAAATCACCATTTTATGGTGATTTTGGTTGCTTAGATAATGCACTATGTGTAGTCTCGGTTTCACTTGGCGGCCGGATGGGTGATGCAACACCAATCCGGCCTGGCCACGCCAAAGCTGTTGAGGAGCTCGGATCATGGCTGATTCCGACAATAGCACGACTTTGCCTTCCGTCACGCACGGGCGAGGGCAATGGCAGAAGGCGCACGGAGAAGATCGTTTCGAAGATGCGAACCCGGCTCTTGCGCTTCTCCAAGGCTGGTTGCGAGCACAGCATGTCTCAAATCTCCTTTGCCGACTTCAACAGCGTCTAGAGAGGCGCGTTCTCGACGCTGCCGCGTCCGAGGCGATGGATATCAAGCTCGGTTATTCGATCGCCTGCCAAGCGGAGGTTGAGGCCACAACCGCGGCTTTGAAGTTTCAGGACAAGCTACCTCACATACAGGCGCGGTCGCTTCTTGGCATCGTCGCCAAGCTCGAAATCATCGCTGGCGCAGATCGTGACATCGACGATCCAACAGACTTTCCCTGGCCGCACATTGCTTCGGTCCTTGCCGACTTGAAGGAAATCGCCGGGAACCTGCCGCTTCAACGGCCTGAGCGAACCGTCGTTCAGGCGGACTGCAGGCGATATCAAGCGATGGCGGCCGACCTGATCGGCGTGGAGAAGCAGGCCGCCATCCTTCATTTGGGGCGTGGCTCCCCGTTGTGCGTTAACGCTGAGTAGAGAAAGAAACTCAGCCGGAAAATACGGGATTTGGTACTGAGCGATTTCGGAGACCCTATTCCAATACAGATATGGTCGGGGCGGGAATGGTGAAAGCAGCGCGGCGCGTTGCGGGCCGCGCCGTTGAGCGCAACGCCGTGAGCGATCTGTTTCGCGCTAGCGCGCCATTGACGAAGAATTCTTGGAACGATCAGATCGCTTGTTCGAGGCACGCATGGGGCGGTCCTTGTCAACGGAAGATGCCCGGCAAATCGTGTTACCCAAGGCCAACCGCAAAGATCGTGAGAGGCGCGTCGGCCGTATGAGAGAGCGGCCGGCAGAAGATCGAGCGTCCTTGTCTTCCTCTTAAAAAACCCTCGCGAGACCGCTAGCATGCCGGCAGGGGTCAGCTTGCAGGTTTATTCTCCGAAGCCAGATAGGCCCGGTATTCGCTCATTGCCGTCGGTGCGATCTTGACCAAATTTCCGAAATTCGGATTTGACTCTATTGGCACCTCGAGCCAGCGCTGCCCCTCCTGCTTGAACCGGAGCATTTTGCCGCCGTGCAAGACAAACGAAATCGTCGTTTTGTTGCGGTCAAGGGATTCGACGTATCGTGCGCCAATGTAGCAACCCGTCTCAATGAATGCGCTATCGGTGGCGATCATTTTTATACGCAAGTACGACAATGGACCGACTAAAGAGACCGTCGCGATTGCTGCGAACGCGGCTATCCCACTGATGACCAAGATTGGTTTCACGGTCGGATCAGCTTTCATGGCGTTCAAATCCCATCTGAAGCCACCTGGCGCTGTCAGACCATTGATGCAGACGACCGCAACCCAAATGGCGACAAAAATGACGATGAGGCTAAATATCTTGAAGTAGGCGATTGCCGCCAATTGCAAGCACGTCGGCGTTGAAAATGAACCGTCGAGCAGCAAGTCAGCCATACTGACAAAGATGGCCGGAGCTTAGGCCAAAGGCAAGCGGCTTCCCGCAGGGGGAGTGCTTGACGGTCTTGGTGGCTGTGCGCAGGGCGATCCGCTTTACATCACAGATAGGCAGAGGAGATCTCCATGGGCGGGCGGGCCCGCGTTGAAATTTGGCCCGTTACTACGCCCCAGGCTGTGTAGCCGCAGTTAGCTTCTCAAATCACCACGCACGAACAAGGACCGCACATCACAGCCGAGCCGCTAGGATACGAAATTCCATCATTGCTGTTGATGGCAAAGCGCCGGCGGGCGCTTGTCCTGCCGGCTAACGCCACCATCTGAGGGCGAGAGGGCGCCGGAAGGGCAGGCGGTCGAGAGAGCGCACCGCATAGCTGGAATGCTAGGGCGTCGGCCAATACGGCAGGGATTCCCGACGGCGGCTCGATGAAGAGAGTCAGTCAAACCTACCTCAAGAGCGTCCGCGATTTGAACCTTCGGTTCTTGCCAACAACGCTTAAACGGAGAGCAGCCGATCAGGTTCGCGGATTTCCGAAAAGCACGCCTTGCTATCCATTTCTGCGACCGATCGATTTGATGGCTTCTCTCATCTCCTGCATGTGCACATCTGGGAGACATGGAACAAGATCATGATCTCGGCAGGATTCAAGGAGGCCGCGCATTCTGCGGACTGCTATTTTCCACAGGAACACAGCCGAGCCGTAGCGAGCGCTACCCGCAATGGTTGTGAGATCCCCAAAAAGGGTCTTGTTTCGAGCGCCTGATAGAGCGATTCTGCGCCTTGCCAGCACTCTCGCCCGCCAAGCGGCCCGCGAAGACCATGCGCGTGAACAGGCCGAGAAAATTCAACATGAGCCGAGCCGCGATCTACGCACGCTTCTCAACCGACCTCCAGAATGAGCGATCAATCGACGATCAAATCACTTTGTGCCGAGCATACGCAGATCGTGAGGAATTGAATGTTGTCGCGACGTTCGATGACCGAGCCCGCTCCGGCGGCTCCGTCCTGGGCCGTGATGGTTTGCTTCAACTCATGGATAAAGCGCGTGAGCACGAATTCGACGTGCTCGTGGTAGAGGCACTTGATCGGCTGTCGCGCGACATGGAAGACCTTGCGGGTATTCACAAGCGCCTTTCATTTCTCGGCATCGAAATTCGTGCCGTTCACGAAGGCGTGGTGAACACGGTCTTGGTCGGCCTACGCGGTCTCGTTGGTCAACTCTACCGAGAGGACATCGCTCACAAAGTCCGGAGGGGCCAGGCCGGCCGAGTCAACAAGGGGCTTCATGCCGGCGGACTGACCTATGGCTATTCGTACGTGCTGGGCGACCCCGGCAAGCGTGTGATCGCAGAGGATGAAGCGGACATCGTGCGTCGCGTCTTTCGAGAGTATGTCGAAGGGCAGACCCCGCGTGATATCGCTCACAATCTAAACAGAGACCGCATACCGCCGCCTCGCGGTCGAGCCTGGAATGCCTCTACTATCAATGGAAATGTGCAGAGAGGGACGGGGCTGCTTCACAATGAGCTTTATGCTGGCCGCCTGATCTGGAACAGGGTCAGAATGATCAAGGATCCTGATACGGGGAAACGTGTCTCGCGTCCAAATCCCAAGGGTGAATGGCGAGTGGTCGCAGTACCGGAACTCGCCATTGTTTCGTCCGACCTGTTCGACGCAGCACAAGCACGCAAGAAGGCGCGTGCAACCACCCATCCAAGCCATCAACGCCGACCGCGACATATGTTGACTGGGCTGCTGAGGTGCGGTGCCTGTGGTGCGGGAATGTCGTCAAAAGGCACGGACAAGTCCAAGCGCATTCGCATCCGCTGTTCGGCCGCGACAGAAAGCGGAATTTGCACTGATCCGAAGACCTTCTATTTGGATACGGTCGAGACCGCAGTTCTGAACGGGCTTACCGCCGAGTTGCGCCATCCCGAAGTGATTGCCCAGTACGTCCAGACCTACCACGAAGAACGGAAGCGCTTGGCAGCCGATACCGATGCTAGGCGCATCCGTTTGGAGCGACGGCTTGAAGAGCTAACTCGGGAGATCGAGCGCCTGGTCAACGCCATTGCCAAAGGCCACGGCGACCCAGCTGTACTAGGACCGCAATCAACAACCCTGAATGAAGAGCGCAAGTGCATTTTGGCAGAGTTGGATCGGGTACCCGCTGCGACCGGAGTGATCGCGCTGCACCCTGCGGTACTCTCCCGCTACGAGGAACAACTGAACCAACTTCAGACTGGGCTTGCCAAGGGCATTGCTTCTGGCGATTCCGAATGTGCAGAGGCAATGCGTGACTTGATCGAAACCGTCACGGTGTTTCGAGATCCGTCGAGAACCGGCGGGGTTGAAGTCGAAATCGCTGGTCGGCTGACGGCACTCTTGGGCGAGCGTGCCTTCCCCCACGGCATCAAGGGAGTGGGGGGAATGGTGGTAGCGGGAGAGCGCTACCGCCTTTCCCCCCACTCGGAAACCCCGCGATATTTCCTACGGTGTTGGGCGTGATGA
>NZ_JAIUHJ010000033.1:0-42925 GCF_020165105.1 Mesorhizobium sp. CA5
GGGGCGAGGAAACACCGACCGCCGACGTTGCGACCTTGGAAAGCTTGGGTTCCTCTCCCCCGCTTTGCGGGGGCGAGGAACTTTGATCCTGAGTCTTCATCAAAACCTCGGAATATCCGGAAACGCCACCTGCCCGCGATGCACATGCATCCTCCCAAGCTCCGCGCAGCGGCGCAGCTGCGGAAACACCTTGCCGGGGTTGAGCAGGTGGTTGGGGTCGAAGGCGCATTTCACCCGCATCTGCTGGTCGAGGTCGACCTGGTTGAACATTTCCGGCATCAGGTCGCGCTTCTCGACGCCGACGCCATGCTCGCCGGTCAAGACGCCGCCGACCTGGACGCAAAGGCGCAAAATGTCGGCGCCGAAGCTCTCGGCCTTGTCCAGCTCGCCCGGCACGTTGGCGTCGTAGAGGATCAACGGGTGCAGGTTGCCGTCGCCGGCGTGGAAGACATTGGCGACGCCCAGCCCGTATTTCTGCGAAAGGTTGCGCATGCCGGCGAGCACGCGCGGCAGTTCCTTGCG
Source organism: Mesorhizobium sp. CA5 (assembly GCF_020165105.1). NCBI lineage: Bacteria > Pseudomonadati > Pseudomonadota > Alphaproteobacteria > Hyphomicrobiales > Phyllobacteriaceae > Mesorhizobium > Mesorhizobium sp. CA5. The sequence goes on from NZ_JAIUHJ010000033.1 coordinate 523, forward strand.
CGGGATGGTGCCGTCCATGCAGTAATAATCCGGCGAGATACGGCCGACCGCCGGGAAAGCCGCCTTGCGGCCGGCCCAAAAACTCAGCCGCTCCTGCTCCGATTGCGAGATGCGGCAGGTGGTCGAGCCATTCCTGTAGGCGATGGCCTCGACGAGGCCGATCAGGTGGTCGACCTCGACACTCGGCCCGTCGAGCTCGACGATGAGCAGCGCCTCGACATCGAGCGGATAGCCGGCCTGGACAAAATCCTCGGCCGCGTGGATCGCCGGACGGTCCATCATCTCCATGCCGCCGGGGATGATGCCGGCACCGATGATGTCGGCGACGCACTGGCCGCCCTGTTCGCTGGTCGGGAAGCCGATCAAGAGTGCGCGCGCCGTCTCCGGCTTCTTCAGGATGCGCACCGTCACCTCGGTGACGACGCCGAGGAGGCCTTCCGAGCCGGTCATCACGCCGAGCAGATCATAGCCTTCCTGATCGAGATGGCTGCCGCCGAGGCGCACCACCTCGCCGTTCATCAGCACCATCTCGATGCCCAGCACATTGTTGGCGGTGAGCCCGTATTTCAGGCAGTGCACACCGCCGGAATTTTCCGCGACATTGCCGCCGATCGAGCAGGCGATCTGGGAGGATGGATCGGGGGCGTAATAAAAGCCCTCCTGCTCGACGGCGGTGGTGATGCCGAGATTGGTGACGCCCGGTTGGGCCACGACAACGCGATTAGGATAGTCGATTTGAAGAATGCGGTTGAAGCGGCTCATCACCAGCAGCACCGCATCCTCGAGCGGCAGCGCGCCGCCGGACAGCGAGGTGCCGGAGCCGCGCGGCACGACGCGGATGTTGCGCTCGTTGCAGTATTTCAGCACGCGCGAGACCTGGGCGACCGTTTGCGGCAACACCACGACCAGCGGCAGCTGCCGGTAGGCGGTCAGGCCGTCGCTCTCGAAGGCGCGCATTTCATTGGCCGCGTCGACGACGCCCTCGCCCGGCACGATGATGCGCATGTCGGCGACGATCTCGGCGCGCCGGCGCATCGTTTCGGCATCTGGCTTGGGCATGGCTAAGCCGGACATCGGGCAGCCTCCGCTCTTGACTGGTCAAAATCCTTTACCAGCCTGACGGTTTTGTTGCAAATGCTGCTTTGCTTGCATTTGGCGGCGAGCGTGACGCCAAGCTTCCGCAGCGGCAATCTGCCGCTGCGGACAGACTCGCGCATGAAGATGGTTGTCCGCTACTCGCCCGGATGCTTTGCCGGCTCGGAATGCATCTTCCGCACCCGGCGCACGCCCCACCAGACGAGCAGGATGGCGACCGGCACGGAGGCCGCGGTGACCACTTCGGGCGCGAAAGCGTGACCGAAGACCGAGGCGCCCTTGGCCACATAGCCGATAAGGCCGACGACATAATAGGATACGGCGGCGACCGACAGGCCTTCGACGGTCTGCTGCAGGCGCAGTTGCAGCCGGGCGCGGTTGTTCATCGAGGCCAGCAAGTCGCGGTTCTGCTTCTCCACATCGACATCGACCCAGGTGCGCAGCAGCGTCGTGGCGCGGGTGAGTTTTCGCGACAGGTTGGCCTGGCGCTCCTCGACCGAGCGGCAGGTACGCATGGCGGGCGCCATGCGCCGCAAGAGAAAGCCCGCCCAGGTGTCGTAGCCTTGCACCGGCTCTTCATCCAGCGCTTCCAGCCTCGCGGTGACGATGCCGTCATAGGCGCGGCTGGCGCCGAAGCGATAGAGGCTGGACGCGGCGTCGGCCTCGAGCTCGGCGGCGAGTTCGGTGAGGTCGGCGAGCAAGGTCTGGCTGTCGCGGGTCTCGACCGCCTTCATTTCCAGTGTGGTCTGCGCCAGGCGGTCCTCGATGCGACGGGCGCGGCCTGACAGCGTCAATGCCATCGGCAGGCCAAGCATGGCCAGCGTCCGATAGGTCTCGATGTCGATCAGCCGCTGCGACAGGGCGCCGGTGCTGGCCGGCGTCAGGCCGCGATCGAGCACCAGCATGCGGGTCAGGCCGTCGCCGTCCTGGCGGAAATCGGTGACGATGGCGGCAGCGCCCCGCTCGACCAGCGAATAGCACAGGCTGGTCGGGTCGAAGCCGGCGATCAGCCTTTCGCTCGCCTGCGTCCATTTGCGGATTTCCAGACGGATGCCGGAAATCACGGTGCCGGGCGGCGAGAAGCCATTGCCGAAGGGCGAATCCTCTTGCCCCCGGCCGTTTTCGGCCAGCGGCCCTTCCCAGAGATAGGTCGAGAATTCCGTATGGCGCTCCCAGCGCAGCGTGCCCTTGCCCCATTTCATCGCATGATGGCGGGCATTGCGCTCGGGCGCGGCGATGCCCAGCCGCCGCGACAGTTCCGACAGCACGGCATGATCGACCGCGGTGCCGCCCTCGGTCATGAAGGAGAGCTGGACCAGCACGCGTGGTTTCTCGATCAGCGGATGCGGGCGGGCATGGACCTCGCCCAGCGCGCCGGGCCGTCCCTCATGCGCCGGAAAGCCCATCACGCTGCCTTGGGCGCGCGGTTGGAATTCGAGACTGGACATCTCGTCGGACACGGTTGGTCCCCCTGGTTTCGACCTTCGTGCGAACCCTTCCGTCTTGCGTCAATCGGCGGGACGCGTAAACAGCAAATATCTCCGTCCAGGCCGGTTAGCACGCGGCCGGCAATGCGACGGGCTGGACGAATTGGATAAATAATTTGACCAGTTGGCGACAGAGGCTTTAATCTGCACCACATCCGTCCCGCTTCCCAGGCACCCTTCCGTTGAGCGACATCTTCTCCAGGATCGAGCATTCGCGCACCGCCGACGAGGTGGTGCAGCAGATCGAGAGCCTGATCCTCGAAGGCGTGCTGCGCACCGGCGACCGGTTGCCCGGCGAGCGCGAGCTGGCGCGCCAGTTCGACGTGTCGCGGCCGATCCTGCGCGACGCGCTGAAGGCGCTGGAAGGCCGCGGGCTGCTGACGACCAAGGCCGGCGGCGGCACGCATGTCGCCGACGTCATCGGCCAGCTCTTCACCAAGCCGGTGACCGATCTCATTTCCACGCACCGCAAGGCGGTGAGCGACTATCTGGAATACCGGCGCGAGATCGAGGCTGTGGCGGCCGAATACGCGGCGCGCCGCGCCACGCCGGAGGACCTCGCCCTGCTCGACCGCATCATGGCACGCATGGACGAGGCGCACCGGACCGGCGATTTCGACGATGAGGCGGAAATCGACGTCGAGTTCCACCACGCCGTCTGCGAATGCGCGCACAACATCATCCTTTTGCACACGCTGCGTTCCTGCTACCGGCTGCTGTCGGAAGGCGTGTTCCAGAACAGGCTTCTGGTGTTCGGCGTGCCCGGCGCGCGCGAGGCGCTGCTCGAGCAGCACAGGGCGATCCACGCCGCGATCAAAGCGGCAGACCCAATCGCGGCGCGCAAGGCTGCGATGGACCACATCACCTATGTCGAGCGCTCGATGGCTGAAGCCGAGCGCAGTGGCGACTGGCAGCGCGTATCCAGGCTGCGCCTCAGACAGCGCTCGGACGCCGGCGACATCGAACCCACACGAAAACGCTCCTAAGCAGCGGGGACAACCATGAGCGAAATCCTCACCATCGCCGACCTCAAGGACCTGGCACGCCGCAAGGTGCCGAAGATGTTCTTCGACTATGCCGATTCCGGCGCATGGACGGAAAGCACCTACCGGGCCAACGAAGAGGATTTCGGCAAGATAAAGTTCCGCCAGCGCGTGCTGGTCGACATGAGCAACCGTTCGCTGGAATCGACCATGGTCGGTGAAAAGGTGGCGATGCCGGTGGCGCTCGCGCCGACCGGGCTGACCGGCATGCAACATGCCGACGGCGAGATGCTGGCGGCGCAGGCGGCGGAAGCGTTCGGCGTGCCGTTCACGCTGTCCACCATGAGCATCTGCTCGATCGAAGATGTCGCCTCGGTGACCAAAAAGCCGTTCTGGTTCCAGCTCTATGTGCTGCGGGACAAGGACTTCGTGCTTAATCTGATCGACAGGGCCAAGGCGGCGAAATGCTCGGCGCTGGTGCTGACGCTCGATCTGCAGGTCCTGGGTCAGCGCCACAAGGATGTGCGCAACGGTCTCTCGGCGCCACCCAAGATGACGCTCGCCAACATCGTCGACCTTGCACTGAAGCCGCGCTGGTGTCTGGGGATCGCGGGTACCAAGCGCCGCACCTTCCGCAACATCGTCGGCCACGCCAAGGGTGTCGGCGACGTCTCTTCGCTGTCGTCCTGGACGAACGAGCAGTTCGATCCGCATCTGTCGTGGAAGGACGTCGCCTGGATCAAGGAGCGCTGGGGCGGCAAGCTCATCCTGAAAGGCATCCTCGACAAGGAGGACGCGCTGATGGCGGCTGAGACTGGCGCCGATGCGATCGTGGTCTCCAATCACGGCGGACGGCAGCTCGACGGCGCACCGTCCTCGATCTCGGTGCTGGAAGAAATCGCCGATGCGGTCGGCGACAGGATCGAAATCCATATGGATGGCGGCATCCGCTCCGGCCAGGACGTGCTCAAGGCGCTCTGCCTCGGCGCCAAGGGCACCTATATCGGCCGACCCTTCCTCTACGGCCTCGGTGCGATGGGCAAGGACGGCGTCACCAAGGCGCTCGAAATCATCCGCAAGGAAATGGACATCACGCTGGCGCTGTGCGGTAAGCGTTTGGTAACCGACATGGGCAAGGACCAGTTGCGGCGCTAGGCCTTATTCACCGATCCGCCCTAGTTTCCCGTGGTGGACCACACGGGAAAGACGTACGCCTTGACTGAGACCGGCATCCACTATCTCGACGCGCGCGGTCCGGACGGCATGCGTCTCTATGCGATCGGCGACGTGCACGGACGCCACGACCTGCTCGCCGCCATGCATCGCCACATCGAGAGCGAACTGGAATATGCGCCCGGGTCGGACTGGCGCATCATTCATCTCGGCGACTATGTCGACCGCGGACCGGATTCCAGAAGCGTCATCGATTTTCTGATCGAGACGCGCAAGCGCGATCCGCGCAACATCATGCTCGCCGGCAACCACGACATCGGCATGCTCGAATTCCTGGCCGAGGCAGAGCCGGACGGCCTGTTCGTGAATTACGGCGGCGTGCAGACGGCGCAGTCCTATGGCGTCGATCTTCTTGGCGACGGCCACTGGTACGGCAAGGCGCAAGCCATCGCCCGGGGACATATGGCCCTGGTGAAAGCGGTGCCGCACAGCCATATCGATTTCCTGCAATCGCTGACGCTTTCGGCGACCTTCGGCGACTTCTTCTTCTGCCACGCCGGGATAAGACCGGGTGTGCCGCTCGACCGTCAGAACCAGCAGGATCTGATCTGGATCCGTGACGCCTTCCATGACCATCCAGGGCTTTTTTCCAAGGTGATCGTGCACGGGCACACGCCCGTCCCGGAAGCCGAGGTGAAGGCCAACCGCGTCAATGTCGACACGCTCGCCTGGAAATCCGGAACGCTAAGCGCGCTGGCCGTCAATGGCGGCGACAAACGCATCCTCGCCATGCAGGGGAAAGCGTTTTAGGCGCGATCCCGGCGCAGGCCTGCTTGCGATTTTTGACTGGGCCTAGTTCAGCGAGGCGGTGACGCCATAGCCGTCGACGACGCGGTGGTTGGTCGCTGCGTCGGCGGCATAAATGCCCAGGCCGCAGAGCACGATGGCAGACAGCATGACAAAAGACAGGAGAGCTGCTTTCACGGACGTCATCTCTGGTTAAGCTTTCCGCATCTGGGCACGAGGCGGTTACCAATGCGTTGAAACGATAAAATGCGTCTCAATGTTTCGACGATTTCGCGCTTCTAAGCAGATTCTGTTTCGCCGGTGTGTCGGCTGGATCACACAAAAGGTTCATGGCGGTTGCATCGACGATACAAAGCGCGCCCTCTTAGAAGAGCGGCCGGACACAAACCAAGAAAGAAGAATGTTGTCCCCAGACGGAAGCGCTGAGGCGTGCCAATTATGCCACGCTTCGCCCGATCGGGGTGGATGTTCAGATCGTCGCAACCCAGGCGCGGGCTATCGCCAGTCCGGCGCTATCGGCGTCGGCGCCATTGCGGGCCAGTTCGTCGTCGAGACGATCGTTCCAGTCGGGATGACGCTCGGCGATCATAGCGGCGAAGGAGGTGCTCCAGTCGCGCACCATCGGCGTATCCGCCTCGAAGTGGAACTGGAAGCCATAGACGGCGCGGCCGAGGCGGAAGGCCTGGTTTTCGGCGACCGCGCTGCCGGCCAGCCGCACGGCGTTTTCCGGCAGGCCGAACGTGTCGTCATGCCATTCGAAGATCGGGAATTTCTCGGGCAGCGCCGCCATAACCGGATCCGATTTGGCGGCCGGCGTCAGCGACACCCTATGCCAGCCGAACTCGGTGGCGCCGCCGATCTGGTTGGTGCCGCCGAAAGCCCGCGCCAGAAGTTGACCGCCGAGGCAGATGCCGAGAACCGAGCGATCCTTGTCGGCGAAATCGCGTGCCAGGTCGAGCAATGCGGGGAAATAGGGACAGATCTCGTCGTCGAGCGCGTTCTGGGCGCCGCCAAGCACCACGATGGCATCGTGCCCGGTGCTGTCGCCGGGCAGCGTATCGCCGCGATAGGGCTTGCGCAGGTCGATATTGGCGCCGGCTTCCACAAGGGCAGCGCCAATCTGGCCAAGGCCCTCATTGTCGAAATTCTGGACGACCAAAACCCGCATCGAAAACCTGCTGACATGAAAACGCTGGGGCGAGCGATATCATGCGGCTCGTGTTTCAGCCAAGATGCGTGCCGGAGAGAAAGCTATGCCACTGCAGAACCGGGTCGACCCTTTCGGCGCCATTCACGCCGTGCCGGAACGCGGCCTGTTCACCGGCAATCGCGGCATCATCCACGATCCCGAGACGAAGACGCTGCTGAGGAAGCGCTGGGCCTTGCCGGCCTGGATCATCTGCGTTTGCGAATTCGGCTACGTGCGGCGCGAGCCGATGGGCCGCAACAGGCCAGGAGGAAAAGCCGGCTGGACCGAATTGTTCTTCCTCGACGAGGTGACGGCTTTGGCCGCCGGCCACCGGCCCTGCTTCTTCTGCCGGCGTGAACGGGCGACCGACTTCATCAGCCGTTTCGGCAAGGCGTTCGGGATTGAAGAACCGCGCGCGCCGATGGTCGACAAACGGCTGCACAAGGAGCGGCTGGCTTCCGGCGGACGGCCGCCTCTCGTGACCGCGCCGGAGCTTAGCGGCTTGCCGGATGGAACCATGATCGCGTACGGCGACACCGCCTATGCGCTGCGCGGCGGCAAGGCACGCAAATGGTCGTTCGCGGGCTATTCGAGTCCCATCGCCTTCGATCGCCTCACCGGCGGGTCGCTGCGCCTGCTGACGCCGGCGACCACCATCGCGGTGCTGCAGCAAGGCTTTGCACCGGTCTGGCATCCAACCGCCGATGCTTGACGCCGCAGCCGGCCTCGCTCATCGCCAAGCAGATATCCGTGGGATGTCCCACGATTATCTGCTTAGATTCCCTTGTTTTTCGCAGGTTCTGATCGCAAAACCGCGGGACACTTTTGCGGAACCTGTTTGAGCCATGCGCGCCAACTACAAAATGCAGCGGCTGTTCGTGCCTGACGATCTCGGACCCGGCCTCGAATTCGACGCCGGACAGCAGCAGAGCCATTATCTCGCCCATGTGCTGCGGCTCGGCGAAGGCGCCGAAATCCTGCTTTTCAACGGCCGCGACGGCGAATGGTCGGCGTCGATCGCCGCGAGGTCCAAGAAGGCGGTCCGGTTGAAGGTGCTCGCGCTGCAGCGGCCGCAGCCGCCGCTGCCCGATCTCCTCTATTGCTTTGCACCGCTGAAGCAGGGCCGGCTCGACTACCTCGTGCAGAAAGCTGTCGAGATGGGCGCCGGCATACTGCAGCCGGTCATCACCCAGCACACGCAGGTGGCGAAGCCCGGCATCGATCGGCTGCGCGCCAATGTCGTCGAGGCGGCCGAGCAATGCGGCATACTGGCGGTGCCGGAAATGCGCGAAGCGGAGAAGCTGGAGCGGTTGCTCGCCGGTTGGGACAAGGAGCGGCGGCTGATCTTCTGCGACGAGGATGCCTCGACCAACAATCCGCTGCCGGCCCTGCAAGCGGTCAGTGAGAAGAAACTTGCGCTTCTGGTCGGTCCGGAGGGCGGATTTTCCGAGGACGAGCGCAAGATGCTGAGGGCCTTGCCTTTCGTCACCGCCATCCCGCTCGGGCCGCGCATCCTGCGCGCCGACACCGCGGCGGTGGCGGCATTGGCCGTGATCCAGGTGACGATCGGCGACTGGTAGGATTTGCCTTCTTCCCTTTTGCGAGAAAGTGTCGCCGAAGGCGACTGATGAGGGGTGTTCCAGAAGACACCCGCCTCTCACTCCGCTGGAACACCCCTCATCCGTCTCGGCGCTACGCGCCGATCCACCTTCTCCCACAAGGGGGAGAAGGGAAGGTAAGCCATGCAGATCAAATCCAGTTGAGCTGTGGCTCAGGATTTTTCGCTTGATCGGCTACTGACATTTCGTCCATCTAGCGCCCGGCGGCCAGCTGATGGCTGCGGAGGGCTTTCTAATGGCGCGCGACACAACCGATACCCAGCTCATCGAAGGCGTCGACGAACTTGTCGGCTATCTGGCCGACGGCAACAAGCCGCGCGACAAATGGCGCATCGGCACCGAGCATGAGAAGTTCCCCTTCTATGTCGACGGCAACGCGCCGGTGCCCTATGGCGGCGAGCGCGGCATCCGCGCCATCCTCGAGGGAATGCGCGAAAAACTCGGCTGGGATCCGATCATGGATGCCGGCCGTATCATCGGCCTGGTCGAGCCGACCGGCCAGGGCGCGATCTCGCTAGAGCCCGGCGGCCAGTTCGAGCTTTCCGGTGCGCCGTTGGAATCGATCCACCAGACCTGCCGCGAGGGCAATGCGCATCTGGCGCAGGTGCGCGAGATCGCCGAGCCGCTCGGCATCCGCTTCCTCGGCCTCGGCGGCAGCCCGAAATGGTCGCTGGCCGATACGCCGAAAATGCCAAAGTCGCGCTACGAGATCATGACGCGCTACATGCCGAAGGTCGGCACCAAGGGCCTAGACATGATGTACCGCACCTGCACGATCCAGGTGAATCTCGACTTCGAGAGCGAAGCCGACATGCGCCGCAAGATGCAGGTGTCGCTGAAGCTGCAGCCGCTGTCGACAGCGCTGTTTGCCAACTCGCCCTTCACCGAGAGCCGGCCGAACGGCCTGCAGAGCTGGCGCGGCGACATCTGGCGCGACACCGACAACCAGCGCTCCGGCATGCTCGAATTCTGCTTCTCGCCCGATTTCGGCTTCGCCGACTATGTCGAATGGGCACTCGACGTGCCGATGTATTTCGTCATCCGCGACGGCCACTATCACGACATGACGCGCTATACGTTCCGACAGTTCATGGCGGGCGCTGCCCGCAATGAACTCCCTGACGGCCTGCCGACGATGGGCGACTGGGCAAATCATCTCTCGACCCTGTTCCCCGACGTGCGCCTGAAGCGTTTCCTCGAAATGCGCGGCGCCGACGGCGGGCCATGGCGGCGCATCTGCGCCCTGCCCGCCTTCTGGGTCGGGCTGCTTTACGACGAGCAGGCGCTTGACGCCGCCGAGACGCTGACCGCGAGCTGGACCTACGAGGAAGCGCTGGCGATGCGCAACGCCGTGCCGGAGCAAGGCATCGCGGCGCCGTTCCGCAACGCCACCTTGCGCGACGTCGCCCGCGACGTGCTCGCCATCTCGCGCATGGGCCTGAAGAATCGCGGCAAGAAGAACCGCGACGGCTATGACGAGACGTCGTTCCTCAACACGCTCGACGAAGTGGTCGCGCGCGGCACCACCAGCGCCGAGGAGATGCTGTCGGCCTACCACACGCGCTGGGGCGGCTCGATCGAGCCGGTGTTCATGGAATATGCGTATTAACCGTCCGGCATGCGCCGAGCGGTTGGGCGCCAAAAGCCGCTTCAATCGGTGATGGAAACGAACTAGGCTCTCCGATGAGGATATTCTCGGAGGAGAACCCAAATGCCTTCCCTGTTCGACATTTTCGCCCAGGCCCAGAACGGCGCCGGCATGCAGGCGCTGGCACAGCAATATGGGCTTTCGATGCAGCAGGCGCAGGCCGCGGTGCAGGCGCTGCTGCCGGCATTCTCGCAAGGGCTGCAGCGCAACACCGCCGATCCCTACGGGATGGGTGCGTTCATGACCGCGATGGCGAGCGGCCAGCACGCCAAGTATTTCGAGGACGCCACGAGGGCCTTTTCGCCGCAAGGCATCGATGAGGGCAACGGCATACTCGGCCATCTGTTCGGCTCGAAGGATTTGTCGCGCGCCGTGGCAGCCCAAGCCGCGCAGGCGACGGGTTTGAGCCAGCAGGTGCTGCAGCAGATGCTGCCGGCCATGGCCTCGATGATGATGGGCGGGCTGTTCAAGCAAACCAACAATCAATTGAGTGGGGGGCAGATGCAGGCCGCTGGCTTCGGCGGCAGCGGCAATCCGCTCGGCGAGATCATCGAGCAGATGATGCGCCAAGGCGGCCTCGCGCCGGCGCCGCAGCCGGCGCCCTATGGCGAGAACCCGCTCGGCAAGGTGCTGCAGGACATGTTCGGCGGCGGCACGCAGCAGTCGCAAAACCAGCCCCAGCAGGCCCCCAGTCCGTACGGCGAAAACCCGCTCGGGAAGGTGCTGCAGGATATGTTCGGCGGCGGCGCGACGCAGCAGCCGCAGCAGACTCAACCACAGCAGACGCAAAGCCCCTATGGCGATAACCCGCTGGGCAAGATCTTCGAGGAGATGCTGCGCCAGGGCGGCGGCGGTTTCGGCATGCCTGGGGGACAACCGGCGCCGCAGCCGCAGCAGAGCGCGCCGCAACAGCCGCAAACCAATCCGAGCGGCCGGCCGCGAAACCCGTTCGACGATATCTTCGGCAAGATGTTCGAGACCGGTGCCCAGCAGCGCGACGAATATGAGAAGAGCGTCGGGACGATTTTCGATCAGTTCAAGCGCGACATGGACCGGCGGTGAGTTATCGAACGCCCCCGGAACGACTTTCGTGAGCAAGAGACTCGAACAAATGCGCCGCAATCCCCGCGGCGACTGGTCGATGCGAGATGTTAAGGCAGTTTGCGACGAGGCCGGCATTCAATGCGTGCCGCCGAGATCGGGCGGTTCGCATTACAAAATCTACCACACGGCAATGGCTGACATTTTGACGGTGCCTTTCAAACGCCCGATCAAGCCCGTATATATTCGAAAACTCGTGTCCTTTATCGACGAGGCAAAAAAGCATGACGGACAAGCTTGAATATCCTGTCGTCATCGCACCACTCTCGATTGAGGACGGTGGCGGGTTCTCCGCTTATGTCCCGGATCTTCCCGGCTGCATGAGCGATGGCGAAACCCCCGAAGAGGCCATCGCGAATGTTCAGGATGCCATCGCGGCTTGGATAGAAGCTGCGCATGAACTTGGCCGATCAGTGCCAAGACCGTCGAGAAAATTGGCTTTCGCCTGATCCCCTCAGACGCCTTCCAGAAGAGGCGCGGTCAAAAAAATGCCCGGTCCTGGAGGAGAACCGGGCAATGTGCAGGCTGGCCGGCGGGGAACCGGCAGGGAGTGTGGGAGCCTGCATGAAGCTTGGTCGCGCTTGGCCGTGAAAAGGTTCAAGGCGACCGGAAATCCAGGCAATGCGCCCGTCCAGGCACCTGACGAGCGAGATCGATTGTGTCGGCGCGCTCACTGGCGATGGCGCGCAGCTTCACTGTCGGATCGCGGCCGAAGGGCACGGCGACGGCGACATGGAGGTCGGCGCGGGTCAGGCCGATATCGGCAAGCTCGGCGTCCGACATGTCGCCCAGGCGATAGAAGGCGCGGCGGTTTTTCCAGGCGACATAGGCGTTGGCGAGAGCATTGAGCACGCGCGTCGCAACGGCCGGACGCGTGGTGATGCGCGGGGTCTCGGAAGCGAATTCAATCGTGGTCATGTCAGTCTCTCCTTCCAGGAGTCGAGCGGACGAAACCAGGCGATCGGCGCCTTGGGAGAAGCGCCGTTCCGGTTTCCATTCACATGCTGTCATGTGGACAATGCCAATTTGCCATCGCGAGATTGATTAATCCAACGAATGTTTTTAATCTGTAGCATCAACATCAATGATGGGTTTGACCGATGAAAGCGCCGCTCGACCTCGATCAGTTGCAAACCTTCATCTCGATCGCCGACACCGGCAGCTTCACCCGCGCGGCCGAGGAGGTGCACCGGACACAGTCGGCAGTGTCGATGCAGATGCGGCGGCTGGAGGAGCGGATCGGCAAGCCGTTGTTCGAAAAGGACGGCCGCACCAACAAGCTGACCGAGGAGGGCGAAAGGCTGCTTGCCTACGCGCGGCGGCTGATCCATCTCAACCGAGAGACTTTGGCCGCCTTCGACGACCAGCGGCTGGAAGGCACGATCCGCATCGGCACGCCGGACGATTATGCCGACCGCTTCCTGCCCGAGATCATGGCGCGCTTCTCGCGCTCCAACCCGCGCGTCGAACTGACGGTCGTCTGCGAACCGACGCCGGGGCTGGTCGAGCACATCAAGCGCGGCAATCTCGACCTGGCGCTGGTGACGCATAACGATACGCGCGGCCAGTCGGAAGTGGTGCGGCGCGAGCCGCTTTTGTGGGTGACGTCCGCCAACCATGCCACACATGAGCAGGAAACCCTGCCTATGGCGTTCGGCCGGCCGAACTGCATCTGGCGGCGCGCGGCGGTCGACGTGCTCGACCGGCAGAACCGCGAGTATCGCGTGCTGTTCTCCAGCTTCTCGGCCACGGTGATCACCGCGGCCGTGCTTTCCGGCCTGGCGGTCTCGGTGCTGCCGGAATGCGCGCTTCGGCCCGGCATGCGCGTGCTCGGCGAGGCCGACGGCTTCGGCCAGTTGCCGGACTGCCGCATCGGCATCATGCGCGGCCAGACATCGCAACCGGAGATCGTCGACGCTTTGGCCCGTCACATCGCCGAAAGCCTCGACAACATTTCCGTGCCGCTCGGCGAGGAGGCGGGAAGCTTCGACTTCGCCGCCCTCGCCTTCGCCAAGATGAAGCGGGTCAAGGCGAACCAGATCATGCCTGGCTGGTAGAGTCAGGCGCGAGCGGCGGAACGTTCCCGGTCGGCAGGTGAAACACCCGGCAGCGCAAGCAATTGGCCGGGCTCCAGCGGCGGCGACAGCAGATAGCCCTGCAACTGGCGGCAGCCCATGCCGACCAGCAAGGCCTTTTGTGCATCGGTCTCGACGCCTTCGGCGGTCACCTCGACCTTGAGCGCCTGCGCCAGCTCGATCAGTGTCTTGACGATTGCGCGCGCGCTTTCGTCCTCGTCGAGCAGATGCACGAAAGAGCGGTCGATCTTCAACTTGTCGATCGCCTGACGGCGCAGATAGCTCAGCGAGGAATAGCCGGTGCCGAAATCGTCGAGCACGATGCAGATGCCGGATTGGCGCAGCGCGGCAATCACCGTGCCGATCGTATCATTGTGCTCGAGCAGCACGCTTTCGGTGGTCTCAAGCTGCAGGCGACAGGGATCGAGCCCGGTTTCGCTCAGGATATCGGCGACCTGCCCGGCAAAGCCGATGTCACGCAGCTGCATCGGGGAGATGTTGACCGCGATCCAGGGCAATTCCGTCCCGGCGGCAAAGCGGCAGGCTTCGCCCAGCGCCCATTTGCCCAAATCGCCGATGAGGCCGCGCTCTTCGGCGATGGCGATGAATTGCGCCGCCGGCAAAGCGCCGTGCACTTCATGGCCCCAGCGGATCAGCGCTTCGGCCCCCAGTATCGCGCGGCCGTCGGCCGCGAAAACCGGCTGATAGGCGAGCTTGATGCCACCTTCGCCCTCAAGCGCCTTGCGGAGTTCCGATTCGACCTTGCGCTTGCGCAGCAAGAGATCGTCCATGTCGCCGGCAAACAGCTCGTAACGGCCACGACCGTTCTTCTTGGCCTCGTAAAGCGCGATGTCGGCCTTGCGCAACAGCTCGTCCGCGTCGATGTCCGATCCAGACGACAGCGCGATGCCGACGCTCGCGCTGACGAAGACCTGGTCGTCGATCAGCCGGAACGGCTCACGCAGCTTCAAGAGCAGCCTTTCGGCGATGTCCTCGGCGCTTCCGACGTCGGGAACGTCAAGCAGGATGACGGCGAATTCGTCACCGCCGAGCCGCGCGACGGTATCGACTTCGCGGATCGTATGCTTGAGCCGCGCCGCCGTCTGGCGCACGAGCTCGTCACCGGCCGGATGGCCGAGCGTGTCGTTGATATGCTTGAAGCGGTCGAGGTCGAGGTAGAGCAGCGCGACGCGCGTCTTGTCCCTGCTGGCGAACAGCAGCGTGCGCCGCAAGCGGTCCTCGAACAGCGCCCGGTTGGGCAGGCCGGTGAGCGTGTCGTGGAAGGCGAGATATTGCGCCTGGTCCTGGCTGGTCTGCAGCGCCGTCGAGGCCCGACGCAACCTGCTCAACAGGAATACCAGCACGCCGCCCGCCAACAGCAGCGCGATCGCCAAGGCAGGAGCGATCTCGCGCACCAGAGCAAGGCCGGGCCGCAGTTGGTCCCAGCCGATATAGCCGAGGATGACGCCGCGCGAATCAACCAGCGGCACGGCGGCTGGGCCAGCCGGCTGTGACAAAGGCACCAGCCGCGCGCCATCAAGCAGGTACTTTCCGGCGATCTTGCCGATCACCGCGTCATTGATGAATTCGACCGACACATGCAGATATTCGGTGCCTTGCGCCTGGCTGATCCTGTCCGAGCTCGGCAGGAGCGGCGCGACGCTGACGATCGCTGGCGCGCCATCGAGGGACACCAGATCCTCGGCCACCATCTTCGGAGGTTGGCCGTACGCATCGGTCTGCGGCGGCCCAGCCAGCATGCGACGCAGTTTTTCGATGATTGGAAGAAGCGTGCGCTGGTCCTCGCCATAGGCGGAAGCGTCGACCACCTTGCCCTCGCGCATGGCGTGGATCGCATGATTGGCGGCGTCGAGAATATAGACCCGGTTGTGACCATAATAGGTGTACATCCAGACACTGAGATTCTCTTCGATCCAGGTCTGGTTGCCTGCCCTCACATTGATGATCGCGTCATCCCAGACCGAAACGCTTTCCTGCTCCCGCTGAACAGACGCAATCTGGTCCTTCAAACCATCGGCGATGAACATCTTTTGTCGTACGAGCGAGGCATCGTCGGCCTTGCTGGCCGCGTAGAAGCCGAAGCCCACGACAATGGCTAAAGCGAAAGTGGCGAGCGTCAGCACGGTCAGCGTGACCTGACGGGTCAACGGGCTGCTGTTTTGGCGTACGCTCATCGGTCCCCGGCCGGCTCTTCTGGGCCTGTCAAAGCAAATCGGGCTTAAGATCGCGTTATGATATTAGCGCGGTTTCGCCGCGCTTGACGCGGGCCGATAAGCGTTCCCCAATCGCGCAATGAGTGAAACAGCAACCGAATCACGCAGCAACGCCACCGAATATACGGTGAGCGAGATTTCCGGCGCGCTGAAGCGCACTGTCGAGGACGCCTTCGGCAATGTGCGGGTGCGTGGCGAGATTTCCGGCTATCGCGGCCCGCATTCGTCCGGCCACGCTTACTTCGCGTTGAAGGACGACCGCGCGCGGATCGATGCGGTGGTCTGGAAGACCACCATGGCGCGGCTGAAGTTCCGCCCCGAGGAAGGCATGGAGGTGATCGCCAGTGGCAAGCTGACCACCTATCCCGGCAAATCCAACTACCAGATCGTTATCGACAATCTGGAGCCGGCGGGCGCCGGCGCGCTGATGGCGCTGCTCGAAGAGCGCAAGCGCCGGCTGCAGGCCGAAGGCCTGTTCGATGCCGGCCGCAAGCGTCGGCTGCCTTTCATGCCCAAAGTCATCGGCGTCGTCACCTCGCCGACCGGCTCGGTGATCCGCGACATCATCCACCGCATCAAGGACCGGTTTCCGCTTCATGTGCTGGTGTGGCCGGTGAGGGTCCAGGGCGACACGACGGCCAAGGAGGTGACCGCGGCCGTCAACGGCTTCAATGCGCTGACATGGGACGGACCCATCCGCCAACCCGATCTGTTGATCGTGGCACGCGGCGGCGGCAGCCTTGAGGACCTCTGGGGCTTCAACGACGAAGGGCTGGCGCGTGCCGTTGCGGCGTCCTCCATCCCGGTGATCTCGGCCGTCGGCCATGAGACTGATACGACGCTGATCGACTTCGTCGCCGACATGCGCGCGCCGACGCCGACGGGCGCGGCCGAGATCGCCGTGCCGGTCAGGGCGGATCTGGAGGCTACCTTGGCCAGTCTTGCCGCGCGGCTCAACGCCTGCGCCTCGCGGCATTTGGAACGCAAGCGCCAGGCCGTGCGCGCCGCGGCGCGCGCGCTCCCCTCGCCCGACCAGTTGCTAGCGCTGCCGCGCCGCCGTTTCGACGATGCGACCAGCCGCCTCGGTCGCGGGCTGACGGTGAATATCGAACGCAAGCGGGCGACGCTGGAGCGGCAAAGGCTGACGCCGGCAACCCTGTCGCGGCGCCTCAATGAAGCGCGCACGCTGACCGGCCGCGATATTGCGCGGGCGCGAGCCGCGTTCTTCGCCATCGTGCGCGAAAGGCGCACGCGGTTCAAACGCACGGCGGCAAGGCTGTCGCCGGCGCCGATCGTGCGGCGCCAGAAGCAACAGGCCGACACGCTGGCAGCGCTGTCGCGCAGGCAAGATCAGGCGACGGCGCGGCGCCTCGACCGGCTGCGCGCGGCTCTTACCCAGGCGGACCGGCTGCTTTCAACATTGTCGCACAAGGCCGTGCTGGCGCGCGGCTTCGCGCTGGTCAAGGATGCCGAAGGCGCCGTCATCAAGCGGGTCGCGGAGCTGGCGCCGGGCGCGGCGCTGCAGCTGGAATTCGCCGACGGCACTGCCGAGGCCATCGCAACCTCCGGCGGGGCGCGGCCGAAGCTGGCCGGAAAATCGCCCGCCAAGGCCAAGGAGCCGGGCAATCAGGGTTCGTTGTTCTGAGGTCTGAATGAGCGACCACGACCCGCATCTTCGCACCCCGTCGGGCAAGCCGCGCCTGCGCTCGTTCGGTATCGCGCTCGATGGCACGCCGGGCCTTTTCAACGCCATCACCGACGTGCCGGGCGTGTCGGTGGGCTACACGACGCTCATTTCAGGCGACGGCCCGCTGCAGGTCGGAAACGGTCCGGTGCGCACCGGCGTGACCGCGATCCTGCCAAGGCCAGCTCAGGAACTCGCGACGCCGGTGTTCGCCGGCGTGTTCAGCCAGAACGGTAATGGCGAGTTGACCGGAACGCATATCATCGAGGAAACCGGCGCCTTCAATTTCCCGGTCACCATCACCAACACGCATTCCTGCGGCGTGACCCGCGATGCCACCTTGCGCTGGATGCATCGCGTCTTGCCGGCTGCGCTCGATAGCGGCTGGGGCCTGCCGGTGGCGGCAGAGACCTATGACGGCTTCCTCAACGACATCAACGGCCATCATGTGAGCGTCGACCATGTGACCGCAGCACTCGACAGCGCCAGCGGCGGCGCCATCGAGGAAGGCAGCGTCGGTGGCGGAACCGGCATGATAAGCTTCGGCTTCAAGGCCGGATCCGGCACCGCCTCGCGCATCGTCGGATGGCGGGACCGGCGCTACACGCTTGGTGTCTTCGTGCAGGCGAATTTCGGCAAAAGGCACAATTTCACCATTCGCGGCCGGCGTGTCGGCCCGGAATTGGCCCAGCCGGCCATCCGCGAGGGCGCGCCGCGCGCCGAAAAGGGTTCCATCATTGCCGTCATTGCCACCGACGCGCCGTTGCTGCCGCATCAGATGAAGCGGCTCGCCCGGCGCGTGCCGCTCGGCATTGCCGTGACCGGGGGCTATGGCTATCACAGTTCTGGCGATATTTTTCTCGCCTTCTCGACCGCCAATGCCGAGGCCGCGCTGGCGCCTTCAGGCCGCATCGCCCGCGCGGAATTCATCCCGGACGTCGACATCGACCCGTTCTTCGACGCGGTCGTGCAAGGCGTGGAGGAAGCGATCCTCAACGCATTGGTTGCCAATGCGGATATGACGGGGCGCGACGGCAATTTCGTGCCGGCGCTGCCGAAGGAATGGCTGGAGGAAAAATTCGGCTGAGAAACGGCGCCGCCGGCCCGTGGCAGGCCGGGGTTTATTCCGGTTTGTCCGGGTTGACTTCGCTGCTGCCCTCTTCAACGGCTTCCTCGAGGCGCGACGCGATCAATTCCTGGATGTCGCCGACCTCTTCCTGGATGTCCTCCAGCAGAATGCCTGCCTCGGCGGCCTTGGCGCAGCATTCCTTGGCAAGGGTCTCGGCCTGCTTGTCGATCTTGATCGGCAAATGTTGGCATTGGACTTTCTCGCCAATCCATCCGCGCAAGAACTCGATCGCATGTTCACTCATACTGCTTTTTCCCTAGCGGCAAAGCCGGTTGGTCGTCATGAACGTCCGCACCCCTGCAAAGGATGCATGCTCCATTCGAGCCGAGTCGGCCTCGACCGGCAAGACACCTTGTCCGTGGGACAATATATCTCGCCCTAGAGACAAGAGAGCTTGCCCATGGTCCGCGGAGCCGAAGGAATGGAAGGGTTCAAGGTGCACGTTCAGATCATCGAGAGTGATGGTACCGTTGGCTGGGATCGAACCAGCGACCTCCGGATCCACAATCCGGCGCTCTAACCAGCTGAGCTACAACGGCCTGCCTGCCTGAGCTGGATCGAGGTGAAAGCTTCATTCTCCGTGATCCGCTCTGTCGTTCGGCGATGCGTCAAATACGGGCTATCGGATTCTAATTCAAGGGCCTTGATAAGGTAAACGATTGGTTTCCTCATTCGCCTTTCGTCAAGGCAAAAGAAAAGGCCGGCGGGAGGAGGTGCCGGCCTTTTCCTGTTACGAGCCAGCGGGAGGAGGTGCTGGCTGGTCACCCCGGAAACGGAGGGAGGAGGTTCCATTTCCGGGTATCTGGTTGCTCAACCTATCGCACGACTATTTGTCTGACGAAATGCGACGTTTTGATGCATCGCAGGGTTGTGCGCTGAAATCAGGCGGCCTTGACGTCCTTCATCGCCTTCTCGAAGGCGCTCTTGACCGGCTTGGAGACGTCCTCGACCGCCTTGGTGGCAACGGTCTGGAACTCCTTGGCCTGCTCAACGGCCATTTCGACGCGCTTGCGCAGGAAGGAGGTCTGCAGCTCGACGACTTCCGAAAGGGTCTTCGCGCCGACAAGGGCTTCGAGGTGCGAGAAGCTGGCCTCGGCATTGGCGCGCAGCGCGGCGATGGTCTTCAGCGAAACGTCGCTGGAAACGGTCTTGGCGGTCTCGTAGGTCGACTCCAGAACCTTCTGGGTCTCCTCGGCGCCGGTCTTCAGCTTGGCATAGGCTTCCTTCGACTGCTCGACGCCCTTCTCGGCGAAGGCGCGGATCTGGTCGGTGGCCTTGGAAGCATCAAAGCTCGGGAATTCGACGTTTTCGATGGTCTCGGCGGATTTGGCAGTGGTCTTGGACATTTTCCAACCTTTCGCGGCAGCGGCTTTGACAGAAAGCCGTCTCGTTCATGTATGATGGCAATATAAAGGACTTTTTTGTGCATTGCAATATCTTTGCTGCACCGCACCATAAAATCTTTCCCCTGCGTCAGCCACGAGAGCCGTTAACCAAGAGCCCAGAGATTTCGACCGATGCAAGCTTAGGCTTGTGGACCTCCGGGCCGCGGGCTTTTATTAACAAAGCGTTAACTGAAAATGCCCGCTCCGGAGGGTTGGCCAGCGCATGCCGCCTGAAAACTACTCCTTCCTCGACGTTGCCGTGCTCGACGCGGTGCGCCAACGCTTTGCCGCGGGCGATGCTTTGGCCATTTTGTCGGTCGACCTCGAACAGGTGATCTGGGCGAACGGTCCGGGGGCGTCGGCCTTCGGCTATCCGGATATCGAGGCCATCATCGGCGCCTCGGCGCGGCTGCCGCTGATCGCCCGCCGGCAGATCATGGCGACCAGCGGTTTTCCCGACATCGGCAGCGACCGCGCCGTCACGGTGAGGCTGGCCACCGGCATGGAAAGCCGCGCCGTCGGCTTTCTGGCCAGCGCAGTGACGATGCCGGACGGCGAGGCGGCAATCATGCTGGCGGTGCCGGCGGCGCAGACCACTTCGCGCAGCGCCGGCGAGATCGCCAGCCGCGCCATCGGTGGCTTTACCGAGGCCGGGCATTTCATTGCCTTTGTCGACGCGAAAGGCGAGGTCGAGGCAGCCTCGGACGGCTTTGCGGCGCTCGGCATCGAGCCGCGGACGTTGGCTGCCCTGGTTGCGGATGTGGCGAGCAGCGGCGACCGCATCGTCAAACGCCTCGTGCCGGGCACCGACACCGCCTACCCGGCCGGTTTTGCGCGGCTCACCGATACGCGGCATCTGCTGGTGGTGATCGACGAGGCGCAGCTCGAGGACTCCGATAGCGGCCAGGACGATCGGGCGACCGCCGGCCAAGACGATCGGACCGGCGATCAGGGAGTTGCGGCGCCAGAGGCGGTCAGCGCCCCGCCGCAAGGTGAAAGCGCGGCAATCGAGCCGGAGTCTCAGCCTGCCCAGGACAACCCAGTGCCTACCGTGGCGGCTGGCAAAGAGGACGAGCCGGCGCCAGAGGCTCCCGACGGCGACGCACAGCCCGACGCGGAGAGCCGGACCTTGGCCGGCCAGCGGCCTACCCGGACAGACCATCAGGCCGATGCCGCCGGCGCCGGCCAGCACGACCATTGGTATTTCAACGCCGGCGACGATGGCGCCGGGCATGCTCAACCGGCAGCGCCGGCGAAGGACGAGCCGGAAGGTGCCGCCGCAGCCGAAGGCCAAGATGATGGCGAAGCCGCTGCACGCGAAACTACCAAATCAGCCCAGCCCGGCCCCCCGCGCGACATCGACCGGTCGGCGCCCCCATTGCGCTTCGTCTGGCGCACCGACGCCGAAGGTCGGTTCAGCGCGCTGTCGCCCGAATTCGCCGACATCGTCGGCCAGCCTGCCGCCGATGTGATCGGCCGCCGCTTCAAGGATGTCGCCGCCACTTTCGGCCTCGACGCCTCGGGCGAGATCGCCGGCCTGCTCGACCGGCGCGATACCTGGTCCGGCCGCTCGGTGCTGTGGCCGGTGGCCGGAACGGGTCTGAAGATCCCCGTCGATCTGGCGGCCCTGCCCGTCTATGGCCGCAGCCGCGCCTTCGAGGGTTTTCGCGGCTTTGGCGTCGCGCGCAGCGCCGACGCCGTGGTCGATCCGGAAGCGCTTGGCATGGCTCTGGTGCCGAATGCCGCTCCTGCCGGGGCCACCCCCGGCGGGCCCGACGCGTCGGGCGATCAGCCGGCAGAGCAGACGCCTCTGGAAAAGCCAAGGCCCGAAGACCCCTTCCGGGGCGAAGTGCCGGCGCTGACCATCGTGCCGAAGCCGGAGCGACGCTTTGCCGACAAGGTGATAAGGCTGGCCGAGCATCGCCAACCGGCCAACGACAAGCAACCGGGAAGCGACACGCCGGCAAATCACAAGGGCCTGTCGATCCTCGAGCGCAGCGCCTTCCGCGAGATCGGCGAGCGGCTGCGCAAGGACAGTTCCGCCCCTGCCGAGGAACGCGCCCCCGAAGCCGACAAGCGGCCCGATGCCGCTGTTGCCGGCGAGGACGCGGCAAAGGTGAAGGAAGCGGCCAGCGAAACAAGGGCCGACGCAAGCCAGCCGCTTCCACCCGATGCGGCGGAGCACGACGATTCCGCTCAGGGCGCGACCTTGTCCACGCCCTCGGAAGCCGACGACGTGAAGGCCGCGGAAGCGGAGACCGAGGCGGAAGACCAGGACGATCTGGCGCGGCTCGACGGCATCGATGGCGCCGCCGAGATCAACGACGCCGGCCTGGCCGAGACCTCGGCTGTTTCCGGCTCGCTGCTCAACTTTGCCGATGGCGGGAAACCCACGGAAGACGCCGGCGTCGCGCCGGTTTCCCAGAACGAGCAAGCAGAGGGCGCCCGGGAGGCCGCCGAACCTGCTGCCGCGAAGCCGCAGCGGCCCGTCGAAGAGCCTGCGGCGCTGCCGGTCGCGGCCGGGCAGCCCGCCTCCGATGCGACGGCCGACGATAGCATGACCGCCGACGACTTCCGCGATGCGCAGGACAATGAGGACTGGGCAGGCTCCGACACAGATGCCGCCAAGGCCGCGGAAGAACAGCCGGAAGAACCGGAAGCGACAGCCGCGGCGCGGCGACGCCTCGACGTGCCGCCGCTTAAACTTTCCGGCTTTGTGCCGTCCGCGTTTTCGACCGGAGAGGACGCCAAGGCACCCGACACATCCATCCTCGCACGGCTGCCGGTGCCGCTGCTCCTCCATTCGGGCGACATGCTGCATTATGCCAATGACGCCTTCCTCGAACTCACCGGCTATGATGCGCTGGACGACCTCGCGGATGCAGGCGGCCTGGGCGCGCTCTTCGCCGACCCTTACGCCGAGGACGCCGCTACGGACGAAAGCGACCACTCGCTGAAGCTCAAGACCCGCCAGGGCCAGGAATTCCCGATCGACGCGCTGCTGCGCTCGGTGCCGTGGCGCGGCGGCAAGGCGCTGATGCTGGTGGTGCGGCGTTCCGGCGAGGACGATGCGGCGCACTTCACCGCCGCGAATGACGAGCCGGCGCTGCAGCCGGACGTGCCGGAACTGAAATCGCGCATTGCGGAGATGCGCACCATCATCGATACCGCTACGGACGGCGTCGTGCTGATCGGCCGCGACGGCAACATCCGCTCGATCAGCCGCCCGGCGGAAGCGCTGTTCGGTTTCGACAGTGACGAGGTCGCGGGCAAGCCCTTTGCCTCGCTGTTTGCCATAGAAAGCCAGCGCGCGGCGCGCGACTATCTGGCCGGGCTTTCGGAGCCGGGTGTCGCGAGCGTCTTGAATGACGGCCGCGAGGTCATCGGCCGCGAGGCGCAAGGGCGCTTCATCCCGCTGTTCATGACCATCGGCAGGCTGCCCAACGACAGCGGCTTCTGCGCCGTCGTGCGCGACATCACGCAATGGAAGCGGGCCGAGGAAGACCTGACGCAGGCACGCGCAGTGGCCGAGCGCGCCTCCTCGCAGAAGACGGATTTCCTGGCCCGCATCAGCCACGAGATCCGCACTCCGCTCAATGCCATCATCGGCTTTTCCGAACTGATGGTAGACGAGAAATTCGGTCCGATCACCAACGACCGCTATCGCGACTACCTGCGCGACATCAACCGCTCGGGCAACCATGTGCTCGACCTCGTCAACGACCTGCTCGACATCTCCAAGATCGAGGCAGGCCAGCAGGAGATGGATTACGAGGCGGTGTCGCTCAACGACACGCTGGCCGAGACGGTGGCGATGATGCAGCCGCAGGCCAATCGCGAACGGGTCATCATCCGCTCCAGCTTCGCCTCGCGGCTGCCGGAAGTGGTGGCGGATCTGAGAAGCGTACGCCAGATCGCCCTCAACATCCTGTCCAACGCCATTCGCTACACCCAGGCCGGCGGCCAGGTGATCGTCTCGACCGCCTACGAAGCCTCGGGCGACGTCGTCATGCGCGTGCGCGACACCGGCATCGGCATGACCCAGGCCGAGATCGAGCAGGCGCTGAAACCCTTCAAGCAGATCAATGCGCTGAAGCGCGGACGCGGTGACGGCACCGGCCTCGGCCTGCCCCTCACCAAGGCCATGGTGGAGGCGAACCGCGCCCGTTTCGCCATCACCTCGACGCCAGGTGAAGGAACCCTGGTCGAGGTCGGCTTCCCCTCGACGCGCGTGCTCGCCGAATAACATTGCACGCGACAGCGACGGTCAAAGAAAAAGGCGTCCAAGAGGACGCCTTGAGAAATGGGATGCTGTCACAACGGGGGCTTGAGCAGAACCTCAGGGGACGAGGAACGGGATTTCTCCCTCAAGTTACACGCGACTATCAGCGTCGTCTCTTAACAAGTCCTTACCGGGCCGCGAAAAAATTTACGAATGTGTACCACCCGTGAAATCTAGGTAAATTCGCCGGACAGATTTCGTTAACCACATCGGTCAGCTTGCCAGCTGCGGCAGGTCGCGGAACAGCTCCAGCGCCTCGGGATTGGCGAGCGCTTCCTTGTTCTTCACGGCACGGCCGTGGACCACGTCGCGTACGGCGAGCTCGGTGATCTTGCCGGACTTGGTGCGCGGGATGTCGGCGACGGCGACGATCCTGGCCGGCACGTGGCGCGGGCTGGCGCCGGTGCGGATCCTGGCGCGAATGCGCTTTTCCAGATCCTCGTCCAGGGTCACGCCAGGGGCGAGCCGCACGAACAGCACGACACGGACATCATTGTCGAAATCCTGGCCAATGCAGAGCGCCTCGAGGATTTCCGGCATCTGCTCGACCTGGTTGTAGATCTCGGCCGTGCCGATCCGGACCCCGCCCGGATTGAGCGTGGCATCGGAGCGGCCGTGGATGATCATGCCGCCATGTTCCGTCCATTCGGCGAAGTCGCCATGGCACCAGACATTATCGAAACGCTCGAAATAGGCCGCGTGATATTTCATGCCTTCGGGGTCGTTCCAGAAGCCGATCGGCATCGACGGGAAGGCCTTGGTGCAGACAAGCTCGCCCTTCTCCTGCCTCACAGGCTTGCCGTCATCGTTCCAGACGTCGACCGCCAGGCCAAGGCCGGGGCCTTGGATCTCGCCAGTCCAGACCGGCTCGGTCGGCACGCCGAGCACGAAGCAGGAAACGATGTCGGTGCCGCCCGAGATCGAGGCCAGGTGCACGTCCTTCTTGATGCCGTCATAGACGAAGCGGAAATCCTCCGGCGACAGCGGCGAGCCGGTCGAGGAGATGGTGCGCACGCGCGACAGATCGTGGCTCGCGATCGGCTTCAGACCGGCCTTGCGAACCGAATCGATGAATTTGGCCGAGGTGCCGAAATAGGTCATCTTCTCGGCATCGGCGAAATCGAACAGCACATTGCCGTCGGGGTAGAAAGGCGAGCCGTCATAAAGCAGCAGCGTCGCGCCGGAGGCGAGGCCCGAGACCAGCCAGTTCCACATCATCCAGCCGCAGGTGGTGAAATAGAACAGGTGATCCCCGTCGAGCAGGCCGGCATGCAGCCGATGCTCCTTGACATGCTGGATCAGCGTGCCGCCGGCCGAATGAACGATGCATTTCGGGATGCCGGTCGTGCCCGAGGAAAACAGGATGTAGAGCGGATGCGCGAAGGGCAGCCGCTCGAAGCTGACGGTCTTCACCGCAAAGGGCGAGAGCGCATCTTCGAGCGCGGTCGCCTTGTCGATGGTGGCGGCGACGTCGCTCGAGGTGCCGAGATAGTCGACGACTAGCACCTTGCGCAGCGTGGCAAGCTTCGCCGCGACCGTGTGGACCTTGTCGGCCACCTCGATCGCCTTGCCATTGTACCAATAGCCGTCGGGCACAATGAAGACGACCGGCTCGATCTGGCCGAAGCGGTCGAGCACGCCCTGCTCGCCGAAATCGGGAGAGCATGACGACCAGACCGCGCCGATCGAGCTTGCCGCCAGCATCGCGGCGATGGCTTCGGGCATATTCGGCATCATGGCGGCGACGCGGTCGCCGGCCTTGACGCCGAGCGACAGGAAGAGCTGCTGCAGCCGTGACGTCAGCCCATGGAGCTCGTTCCAGGAGAGTCGCCGCTCGACCTTGTCCTCGCCGCGAAAGACGATCGCCTCGCCGGCGCCGGTCTTCTGCAACAGGTTCTCAGCGAAATTGAGCCTGGCGTCGGGGAAGAAGGAGGCGCCGGGCATCCGTTCGCCGTCGACGAGGCGCCGCTCGCCCTTGTCGCCGACAAGCGCGCAGAAATCCCAGATCAGGTCCCAGAAGGCTTCGCGGTTGTCGATCGACCAGCGATGCAGTTCGGCATAGCCGGAGAAAGAAAGCGCTGTCTTTGCCTCCGCGGCCTTCATGAACGCGGTCATCGGCGCTGCGTCGATCCGCTCCTGCGTCGGGGTCCACAAAGGTGTGTCGGCGGCCATGATCGCTCCTCCCAAAGCGTCGCGTTCGAGCCAGTTAAGCCCAACGTCGCATATGCCATCGTCCCAGAAACGGCGTGCGATTGCGGATCGGGATCGTGCAGACCGCTTATGCATATTGCGGCGCAGCAGAGCAAGATTTTGTTCGGGCGACCCATGGCGGCCGCTGTGCAAATGCCATCGCAAGGCCATAAAGACTTGAAAAGCGTCGGCGCTCGGTTACACCCGTCGGGCGATTTGTCGGCAACGAAGCATACGGGGCGAAATGCGATCATCTCTGATCCGGCGCGGGGTGTGGGCGATCGGCGTTGCCGTGCTCGTCATCGCGCTCGCGGTCGCGGCGCTGCCGCTGATTGCCTCGACCCGCATCGTGCGCGACCGCATCGCCTGGGAATTGAGTGCCTGGAGCGGCTTCAGGGTCACGATCGACGGGTCGCCGCGCATCGAAGTCTGGCCGAAATTCCGGGCCATCCTCAGTGACGTGACGCTGTCGCAATGGACCGAGACCGAAGCGCCGCCGGTGGTCGAGGCCGATCGCGTGGAAGTCGATCTCTCCGCCATGGCGGCCTTGCAGGGCAACGTCGCCTTCTCGACCGCCAGGCTGGTGCGCCCGACGATCAGGGTGCAGCGCACGACGAGCGGCTTCTATCTGCCGCCGCTTCCGACCGGGGGGCGCATCACGCGCTCGATCGACACCGCGCGCGGTGTGGTCACCGCCAACCCGCAGAAGCCGGATCTCGGCAAATTGCCATCCGATCCGTTCGGCACGGTCGAATTCCGCGATGGCCGCGTGGTGACTTCAGTTGACGGCAAGGACATCGAAATCCTGAGCAGCCTGAGCGGCCAGGTGAACTGGGAAGCGATGAACAGCGAGGCGTCGCTGACCGCGAGCGGAATCTGGCGCGGCGAAAGCATGCAGCTCGATTTCTCCTCGGCGAAACCGCTGGTGCTGTTTGGCGGAGGGGCGGCACCCGTCACCCTCTCCTTCAAGGCCGCGCCCGCGACATTCTCCTTCGACGGAACGGCCTCGATGTCCGACAACGCCTATCTGGACGGCCAGGCGAAGTTCGCCGCCCCGTCGCTGCGGCGCGTGCTGGAGTGGTCGCAGGCAGGGATCGCGCCGGGGGCCGCAATCGGCGCCGTCTCGGTCAGCAGTAAGGTGAACGCCTCGGCGGGGCGCGCGAAATTCGAGAACACCACGGTCACGCTCAACAACAACCCGGGCATGGGCGCGCTGGATTTCTCCGTCGCCGAGGGGAGCCCGGTGATTGCCGGCACGCTCGCCTTCGACACGCTGGATCTCAGATCTTTCCTGTCGGCTTTCACGCCTATCGCGCCGACCGGCGAGGCCGGCCCAGGCGCTATCGACACCAGTTTCGCCGACCGCATCAATCTCGACCTCAGGCTGTCGGCGGCGCATGCCATGGCGGGGCCGGTCCAGCTCGCCGACGTGGCGGCGACCGCGCAGGTCAAGAACGGTCTTGCCGTCTTCGACATATCCGACGCGTCGGCCTTCAACGGCAATATCCAGAGCAGCCTGCGCTTCGACCGCAAGCCGGAAGGCACGCAGGTCGAGATGCGGCTCCTGGCATCGGACGTAGATACGGGAGCCTTTGCCACGGCGGCGGGAATGACGCGGCTGGTGCCGGCCAGCACCGGGACCGTATCCGTCATCCTCAAGGGACCGGGCAAGGCCTGGAATTCCATCTTCGAGAATGCCGACGGATCGTTCTCGGCGACGTTCGGTCCGGGCACTATCAACGGGCTCGACCTGCCGGCCTTCCTCAAACGCAACCAGCAGGGCGGCTTCTTCGCGCTCGACGACGTCGCCAATGGATCGCTGCCGATCGACGGCGCCGAGATCAAGGCAAGCATTTCGAAGGGCGTGGCGCGCCTGGACAAGGCCGAGATCAATTCGCAGAAATACAAGATCTGGCTGTCCGGCATCGCCTCCTATGTCGGCCGCGGGCTGGCGCTCTCGGGCGGAGTGGTGCCCAACGGGCAGCCCGCGCAGCAACCCCAGCAGGCCAACAGTCAGGCGGCCAGCCCGGCTCCCGCGCCGCCGAGCCAGCCGCTGTTCTTCGTCGGCGGCAACTGGAGCGCGCCGTTCATATCGCCGATCGCTCCCGGCGTTTCAGGCCAGTAAATGCGAGGGACGCAAGGCGTCCCCGCTTCTCGTCACGCTCAACCGCGCTGCGCGGCCTGCTCGTCGAGCTGGCGCTGGATCTCGCGCCGCTTGTTGGCGATCGAGGCGATGATGACGCCGACCGCCACCACCGCGATCAGGATGGTGCACGCGGCGTTGATCTCGGGCGTCACGCCGAGGCGCACCTGGCTGTAGATCTTCATCGGCAGCGTGGTGGCGCCGGGACCCGAGGTGAAGCTCGCGATGACCAGATCGTCCAGCGAGAGCGTGAACGCCAACATCCAGCCGGAGATGATCGCCGGCAGGATGACCGGCAAGGTGATCTGGAAGAAGGTCTTTACCGGCGGCGCGCCGAGATCCATCGCCGCCTCCTCCAGCGAACGGTCGAACGTGACCAGCCGCGACTGCACGACGACGGCGACGAAGCACATGGTGAAGGTGATGTGGGCGAGCGTCACCGTGACGAAACCGCGGTCGAGCCCGACGGCGACGAAGAGCAAGAGCAGCGAGAGGCCGGTTATGACTTCCGGCATGACCAGCGGCGCGAAGACCATGCCCGAGAAGAGCACACGTCCCTTGAAGCGCGTGTAGCGCGTGAGAGTGATGGCGGCGAGCGTGCCCAGCACGGTGGCGACCGTTGCCGAGATGACGCCGACGCGCGCGGTCACCCAGGTCGCGTCCATCAGGCCCTGATTGTGGAACAGCGACACGTACCATTTGGTCGAAAAGCCGCCCCAGACGGTGACGAGCTTGGATTCGTTGAAGGAAAAGACGATCAGAAGCACGATCGGCAGATAGAGGAAGGCAAAGCCCAGCACGATCGAGGTGATGTTGAAGCGGCTCCAGGTGGAGTTCATCTGCCCTGCTCCTGTGCCTTGGCCTGAGCCTGCTGGAAGAACATGATCGGGATGGTCAGCACCAGCAGCAGGATGACGGCCACCGCCGACGAGACCGGCCAGTCGCGGTTGGAGAAGAACTCGTTCCAGAGCGTCTTGCCGATCATCAGCGTCTGCGAGCCGCCGAGAAGATCGGGGATGACGAACTCGCCGACGGCCGGGATGAACACCAGCAGGCAGCCGGCGACAACGCCTGGCAGCGACAGCGGGAAGGTGATCTTCCAGAAGGCGCCGGTCGGCGGACAGCCGAGGTCCTGCGCGGCCTCGATCAGCGAATAGTCCATCTTCTCCAGCGAGGAATAGAGCGGCAGCACCATGAAGGGCAGGTAGGAATAGACGATGCCGATGAAGATAGCGGTGTAGGTGTTGAGGATCACCAGCGGCTGGCTGATCAGGCCGGTGGCGAGCAGAACCTGATTGAGCAGGCCCTCGGGTTTCAGGATGCCGATCCAGGCATAGACGCGGATCAGGAATGAGGTCCAGAAGGGCAGGATCACCAGCATCAGCAAGGTCGGGCGGATCGTGGCTGGCGCCCGCGCCATGCCATAGGCGATCGGATAGCCGACGATCAGGGTGAGTATCGTCGAGATTCCCGCGATGACCAGGCTCGTCACGTAGGCGTTGAAATAGAGCGCGTCCTGGGTGAGCCAGGTGTAGTTATTGAAGTTGAGCTCGCGGACGGCGGCGAAAAATCCCGAAAAGCCGTCCTTGAAGCCGAGCACCGGCGTATAAGGGGGCATTGAAATCGCCGTTTGAGACAGCGAGATCTTGAACACGATGACGAAGGGTACAAGGAAGAAGAACAGCAGCCAGAGATAGGGGACGATGATGACCAGGCGGTTGATGAAGCCTGTCGCCAGCCTCGCCGGCAGTGTTGCGGTTTCGGTCGATGGGGCGGCGGTCGCTGCGATGTCCGTCATCTCAGCCTCCTACCTGGTCAACACGACGCCGGCATCGGGCCGGAAGGAGACCCAGGCGCGATCGTTCCAGGTGAGCGGATCCTCGGTGATACGCGAAGCGTTCAACGCGCTTGCCCGCACCATCTGGCCGTCGTCAAGCTTGATATGATAGACGGTCATGTCGCCGAGATAGGCGACGTCGTAGACCTCGCCTTCGAGCGCGTTGACGGCATCGGCCGGCTTTTTTGAGGAGACCTTGATCTTCTCCGGCCGGATCGCAAAGACGATGTCGGAGCCGGCAGCGGCGTTGCTGCCATTGTCGACGACGATCTGCGCTCCTGTCGCGCCGGTAATGCGCGTGGTGCTTGTCATATGTTCGGCAACCTTGCCTTCGAACATGTTCACATTGCCGACGAAATGCGCAACGAAGCGCGAGGCTGGCGCCTCGTAGATCTCGGCAGGCGTCGCGACCTGCATCACCTCGCCCTTGTCCATGATGGCGATGCGGTCGGCCATGGTCATGGCCTCTTCCTGGTCGTGGGTGACGACGACGAAGGTGAGGCCGAGCTCCTGCTGCAGGTCCATCAGCTCGAACTGCGTTTCCTCGCGCAGCTTCTTGTCCAAAGCGCCGAGCGGCTCGTCGAGCAGCAGAACCTTCGGCCGCTTGGCGACCGAGCGGGCAAGCGCCACGCGCTGGCGCTGGCCGCCCGAGAGCTGGTGCGGCTTGCGCTTGGCGAACTGCTCGAGCTTGACGAGCTTCAGCATCTCGGCCACGCGCTTTTCGATATCGGGTCCAGGCATGCCCTCCTGCTTGAGGCCGAAGGCGATGTTCTTTTCCACCGTCATATGCGGGAACAGCGCGTAGGACTGGAACATCATGTTGACCGGCCGCTTGTAGGGCGGGATGCCGCGCAAATCCTGTCCGTCGAGGAGGATGCGGCCCGCCGACGGCTCCTCGAAGCCGGCGAGCATCCTGAGCAGGGTCGACTTGCCGCAGCCCGAAGCGCCGAGCAGGGCGAAGAATTCGCGCTCGAAGATGGTCAGCGACAGGTTGTTGACGGCGGTGAAATCGCCGAACTTCTTGGTCACCTTGTCAAACTGGATATAAGGCTTGGCGTTCGGGTCGTTCCAAGGCGAGAAATCCCTGCGGATGCTGCCAAGCGATTTCATGGTCCCCACTCCGTTACTTTCTTAAATTCCCCAAAAGAATACGACCCCGGCAGTTGGCTGCCGGGGTCGTGTCTCTATGCTTACTGGCCGGTGACGATCTTGGTCCAGGTGCGCGTGATGATGCGCTGTGTCTTGGGATCGTATGGCGCAACCGTGTACAGCTTCTTCATCGTCTCTTCGTCCGGATAGACCGCAGGATCCTCCAGAATCGCCTTGTCGATGAACTGCTGCGAAGCCTTGTTGCCGTTGGCGTAGAGCACGTAATTCGACGATTTGGCGATGACTTCGGGCGTCATCATGTAGTTGATGAACTCGAGCCCCTCGGCGACATGCGGGGCGTCAGCGGGGATCGCCATCTGGTCGAACCACATCTGGGCGCCTTCCTTGGGCACAGAATAGGCAATTTCGACGCCCTGCTTGGCTTCCTCGGCGCGGTTGCGCGCCTGGAAGACGTCGCCCGACCAGCCGATCGCCAGGCAGATGTCGCCATTGGCCAAGGCGTTGATGTATTCGGACGAATGGAACTTGCGGACATAGGGCCGGACCTTCAGCAAGGCCTCCTCGGCCTTGGCAATGTCATCGGGCGAGGTGCTGTTGGGGTCGAGGCCGAGATATTTCAGCGCCGCCGGAATGACGTCGGTGGGAGAGTCCAGCACATAGACGCCGCAATCCTTCAGCTTGGCCAGCTTGTCCGGATTGAAAAAGACGTCCCAGCTGTCGATCTTGTCGGTGCCGAGCGCGGCCTCAACCTTCTTGACGTTGTAGCCGAGGCCGACTGTGCCCCACATGTAGTTGACCGAATATTCGTTGCCCGGATCGTATTTGGCGGTACGCTCGGAAACGACATCCCACATGTTGGAGATGTTGGGCAGCTTCGACTTGTCGAGCTTCTGGAACACGCCTGCCTGGATCTGACGCGCCAGGAAATGAGCGCTCGGCACGACGACGTCATAACCGCTGCCGCCGGCAAGCAGTTTCGTCTCCAGGATCTCGTTGGAATCGAAGGTGTCGTAGACGACTTTGATGCCGGTCTTCTTGGTGAAGTCGTCGATGATCGAGCTGTCGATATAGTCCGACCAGTTGTAGACGTTGACGACGCGGTCTTCGGCGTGGCCGCTTATTGTGAAAAGCGTCAGAAATGCCGACGTCGCCGAAAGCCAAAGCGCTTTGCGGATCATGGTGTTCTCCTTTGGTGGGTGTTCCCTTGCCGGCTCGTCGCGATATGGCGGGGCGGCTTTCGTTTGAGAGTATTGAGCTTTCCGGAGAGCGACAAGCGTGAACTCTCCACGCAAGGCTCGGTAACGGCATCAGGGTTCGAGACATTTTGGCCTCCCCGGCGAGGCACCCGGGCGGCGTCAACGGCATTCACCGTGGCGTATTGAGAGCTATGACGATGCAGTCCGGTCCTGAGCGGGCCGGCGGAGACACTTGGCAAGATACGCCTGTCTTGTTGTTGCCGTAGTTGCAGCCTGCCCGCCCGGCAACTGGGTTGTCAATGGGGGAGGCTGCCTAAAGCGCGTCACGCTGAAAGGGATTTAGGCGAAGCGCTTTAAGTCTTTGTTTTGATGCATGTCGCTCTCCCAAAACCGCTGCGCACTTTTGGGCGACATGCATTAACGTCAATTGGGCGACGGCAGGCCGGTTACGCCGGGACGTGCAGGCCGCGCCTGTCGCTTGAACTCCAGACCGATGTGGACGAGCAGTGCCGTGACGACGACCGCACCGCCGATGATGGTGCGCACCGACGGCACTTCGGAATGGACAAGCCAGACCCAGATCGGCCCAAGGATCGGCTCGAAGGTGCCGAGCAGCGCCGCGATCGCCGCTGGCACCAGCCGCGCGCCCATGGCGAAAAAGGCGAGGCCGACGCCAAGGTTGATGACACCAAAGGCAAAGAGGAAGCCCATGTCGCGCCCCGACACCGCGAATGCCGAGGCCTGGGAAGCGGCGAACGCACCGGCGAGCAGCGCACCGAGACAGGTGGCCGGCACCATGCGCACATGGGCAAAGCGCCGGGTGATCACGGTCGCGAGCGAAAACATCACCGCGATCAGCAGCGCCAGGCCGTCGCCGATCGGCGAGACGGCGCCGCCCAGGGATTCGGAAACCATGATGGCGACGCCGGCGATGACGGCGGCGATCGCGATGCAGGTGGCCGGGGCGACCCGTTCGCGAAACAGCAGCCAGGCAAGGAGCGCCGCAAGCAGCGGCACGCCGGCCTGCATCAGGAGGATGTTGGCGACCGTGGTGTAGGCAAGCGCCACCACGAAGCTGGTCGAGGCGGTGGCGAAGCAGAAGGCGACGCCAAGGCCGGGCAGTCCCATGTGCCGAAAGAGCTTCAGGGTGCCGCGCCAGCCGTCGCGCCACAGCATGAAGGCGATCAAAAAGGCCACGGCCCATAGCGAACGCCAAAACACCACGGTCCAGCTGTCGCCGACATGGATGAAACGGGCGATGGCGCCACCGAAGCTCCACATAAGCGCCGAAAGGAAGACCAGGAGCATACCGATCCGCTCCTCGCGCGGCGAGACGGCTGGCAAGGCGGTGGAGGACGGGGCGACGGCGGACGGGGCGGTATCGGTCATGGCGGATGACTGTCAGCGAGTTGCGTTCGACACGATGCACCAGGGACGACAAAGAACTGCGTCTCAATCGCGTAGCGCAAAGGCGCAAAACCGGCGTGATCCAGCGTCCGGCGAAGCTTGGGGCACATAAGGCGCTGTCATCCCTGGAAATCGAAAGCGCTGAGGCCCGTCACCATCTCGTCGAGGCCGAGCGGGCGCGTCACCGGCGGCTCGGCGCGCGCAAGGCAGCCGACCCGCTCGCAGAGCCTGCAGGCGGGGCCTACCGGCGTGGCGAAGCCTTGCCCGGGCTTGCCGGCGGCTCCGACCGGCAGCGCCGCGCCATAGACGATCTCGTCGCGGAAGCCGATGTCACAGCCGAGCAGGAGCGCGGTGCGACGCGGCCGTTCGGAGAAAGCGCCTTGCGGGCCTTCCAGCGTGCGGGCGATGCAAAGGAACTCGGCGCCGTCGGGCATTTCCACCGCCTCGACCAGGATCTGACCCGGCTGCGAGAAGGCCGCGTGGATGGGAAGCTTGGGGCAGCCGCCCCCGAAGCGGCTCTGCGGATAGCCGTGGCTGCCGGCTTTGCGGAAGCGGTTTCCGGCATTGTCGACTTCCAGCATGAAGAACGGCACGCCCGACGCACCCTGCCGCTGCAGCATAGTCAGCCGGTTGGCCGCCTGCTCGAAAGAGACGCCGAAGCGGGAGCGCAAGACGTCGATGTCGTAGCGGGCGCGAACGGCGGCGGCATGGAAAGCCTGATAGGGCATCATCAGCGCATGCGCGGCGTAGCGGCCGAGCTCGAAGCGGGCGAGCCGGCGGGCCTCGTCGGTACCGAGCTTCAGCGCCTGGATCTCAGCCGCGATGGCTACCGACATGCGTATCAGGCTCGCCTCCATCGCGACTTCGCGCAATTGGTCGAAAGGCGACAGCCGCTCGGACAGGAAGAGACGCTGCGAATGGCGATCGTAGCGGCGGCGCCAGTTGGGCATGGTGGCGACCGGCAGCACCTTGACGACGATGCCGTGCTCGCGCCTCAGCCACACTTTGAGCGCGCCGAACAGATCATCACCGGGGTCGAGGACCGATGTGAAAGCCTCCGCCTCCTCTTCCAGCGAAGCGAAGTGGTTCGGCCGGCGCTCAAACACGTCATGGACTTCGTCGGAAGGCATGCGGGTGCCGGACAGCGCGGTTGCCCTGCCCTCCTTCGCCAGAAGCTGGTTGAGATCGGACAGGCGCTCGGCCTGCTCGCGGTAGGCGCGAAAGAGTTTCACCATCGCCGCCGAAGCGTTCGGCGCTGTTTCGGCGAGATCGATCAGTTCCTGATCGCCGGGCAGTTCGCCGGCAAGAAGCGGATCGCTGAAGGCTTCGCGCAAGGCCGCGATCGAGCCTTTTGTCTCGCCCTGCAATTCATGCGGATCGACCTTGTAGACGGAGGCCAGCTTGAGGATGAGCTGCACCGTCAGCGGCCGCTGGTTGCGCTCGATCAGGTTGAGATAGGAAGGCGAGATGCCCAGCCCTTCGGCCATCGCCGTCTGGGTCAGGCTCCTGGCGTTGCGCAGCCGGCGCAACCGCGGCCCGGCGAAGATCTTCTGGTCGGCCATGCCTGCCATCCTTGACAAGAATTTACATGAACGTCGAGTGCGGTGCCCGCTTCGCCGCTTTTACAATCGTGACAGATTTACAGAGGTGGATTGTCAATGGCAACACAGCTTTTCCTCTATTTTTCGCGGATTTGCCGGTTTTTCTCGGTGCCTTTCGCGCTGCAATGTAAACGATGTCATACCCAGACGTCGCAAGATATGCCTTTGCGACGCAGCGCTTGACACAGTTGCCAAATGACTCGGAGTAACCAATGACCGATTTTTACAACCTCGTCCCCTCCGCGCCGGAAGGCCGTTTCGACGGCATCGAGCGCCCCTATTCGCCGGAGGATGTGAAGCGGTTGCGGGGCTCCGTGCAAATTCGCCAGACGCTGGCCGAAATGGGCGCGAACCGGCTGTGGAAGCTCATCCACGAGGAGGATTTCGTCAACGCGCTGGGCGCCATGTCGGGCAACCAGGCCATGCAGCAGGTTCGGGCCGGGCTGAAGGCGATCTATCTCTCCGGCTGGCAGGTCGCCGCGGATGCCAACACCGCCTCGGCGATGTATCCGGACCAGTCGCTTTACCCGGCCAATGCCGCACCGGAACTCGTCAAGCGCATCAATCGCACCTTGCAGCGCGCTGACCAGATCGAGACATCGGAAGGCGGCGGGCTGTCGGTCGAGACCTGGTTCGCGCCGATCGTGGCAGATGCCGAAGCCGGCTTTGGCGGTCCGCTCAACGCCTTCGAGATCATGAAGGCCTTCATCGAGGCCGGCGCCGCCGGCGTCCACTATGAGGACCAGTTGGCTTCGGAAAAGAAGTGCGGCCATCTCGGCGGCAAGGTGCTGATCCCGACGGCGGCGCATATCCGCAACCTCAACGCGGCGCGCCTTGCGGCCGACGTCATGGGTACGCCGACGCTGGTCGTGGCGCGCACGGACGCCGAGGCGGCAAAGCTGTTGACCTCCGATATCGACGAGCGCGACCGGCCCTTCGTCGACTACGACTCGGGCCGCACGGTCGAGGGCTTCTACAATGTCAGGAACGGCATCGAGCCTTGCATCGCGCGCGCCGTGGCCTATGCGCCGCATGCCGACCTGATCTGGTGCGAGACCTCGAAGCCAGATCTGGCGCAAGCCAGGAAATTCGCCGAGGGCGTGCATAGGCACCATCCGGGCAAGCTGCTCGCCTATAATTGTTCGCCGTCCTTCAACTGGAAGAAGAACCTCGACGACGCGACGATCGCGAAATTCCAGAAGGAGCTCGGCGCGATGGGCTACAAGTTCCAGTTCATAACGCTCGCCGGCTTCCACCAGTTGAACTTCGGCATGTTCGAGCTGGCGCGCGGCTACAAGGATCGCCAGATGGCCGCCTATTCGGAACTCCAGGAGGCCGAGTTCGAGGCCGAGGCCCACGGCTATACGGCGACCAAGCACCAGCGCGAGGTCGGTACCGGCTATTTCGACGCCGTGTCGATGGCGATCACCGGCGGCCAGTCGTCGACCACCGCCATGCATGAATCGACCGAGCACGCCCAATTCAGGCCGGCGGCCGAGTAACGGATAACAACCAGAGGAAACGCCCGCAGGGCATCTACATCGAGGAGAAGAGCGATGGCATCGATAAGCCGCGTCAAGGAAAGGGCAGAAGAGCAATCGAGCGCGATGAGCGTCGACCAGCAGGCGACGATCCGCATGCTCGCCAACGATCTGCACAGGCTAAACCAGTCGGTCATGAAGGCAGTCGAGGCCGGCGTCTCGGTGGAGCTGGTGCGTTCGGCCAGGCACCATGGCGGCGACGGCAACTGGGGAGACCTTTTGATCCCGGTGATCGTTACCCAGCAGAGTCATACTTGACGTAACGTCAACAGTCTCGGCGATAGTCTTCCGCGCGCTATACGTCCGGGAGACTATCGCATTTTTTCGATTTGCCTTCGTCGCCAGGAGGTACGACTTGCGCTGAATTCCGGAATTTCTTGCTATATTTTCGACCTCGATCGTTTCAGCTTGACACCGGCCGCGATCTCACCCAATTGTGCCTCAGGTTTCAACCCTGCATTGAACCAGA
Source organism: Mesorhizobium sp. CA5 (assembly GCF_020165105.1). Taxonomy (NCBI): domain Bacteria; kingdom Pseudomonadati; phylum Pseudomonadota; class Alphaproteobacteria; order Hyphomicrobiales; family Phyllobacteriaceae; genus Mesorhizobium; species Mesorhizobium sp. CA5. The sequence continues at coordinate 37,908 of NZ_JAIUHJ010000033.1, forward strand.
GTGCCTGCCCGCCGATGTGTCCCGCCAACCGTGACGACCACTCCGAAAAACATCCGAAACCGGCAGCCTGGACCGGCGCGATCGAGGCGAATTTTTCCAAGGTGCTCGTTGTCGGAAAATCGTCGATCAACCGAGTCGTGGTATCGAAAATCGTCGAGAAATCGGGATTGAAACCGATCTCGGAAACGCCCGAAACCGCCGAGAAGACGCTCACCGGCCAGTTGCCCTGCGCCGTCATCCTGGACGGCGGCCCAGACAACAAGGATTGCGACCGGCTGATGTCGGCAATCGACGCGCTGCGGCGCGCCTCCGGCAAGCCGCTGCCGGCGGTGATACTGCTTTCAACCAGGAATGGCACGCCGGAGAGCCTTGGCCTGTCGAGCGTGGTCGATGCGGTGGTCGCCAAGCCGATCACGCCCGAGAGACTGCAACCGGTGGTGGATCGCCTGGTCGGGCGCGGCTAAGGCTCGAGCGTTCACTCGGCCTTTGCGATAGCCTCGACAAGGCTCGGCAACTCGCCAAGATCTGCAATCTGACGGAAGCGCGGCGCCGCGACAGGCGCCTCGGCCTGTTCGATCGCCCAGGTCAATTCGTGCGGCACATGGATGCCCCAACTGCCGGCCTCGATGGCGGGAATCACGTCGGACTTGAGGGAATTGCCAACCATCATGCTGTTCTGCGGACCACGGCCATAGCGGCTGAAGATGCGGGCATAGGTGGCGGTGCTCTTGTCGCTGACGATCTCAACTGCGTCGAAAAGGTCACCCATTCCCGACTGCGCAAGCTTGCGCTCCTGATCGAAGAGGTCGCCCTTGGTGATCAGCACCAGATGGTAGGAACCCGCCAGCTTCTCGATCGTCTCGCGCGCGTGCGGCAGCGGCTCGATCGGGTGGCTGAGCATCTCGCGGCCGGCAGCCAGTATCTCGCCGATGATCGAACCAGGCACCTCCCCGCCGGTAACCTCGACCGCTGTCTCGATCATCGACAAGGTAAAGCCCTTGATGCCGAAGCCGTAGAGGGCGAGATTGCGCCTTTCCGCCTCGAGCAGTCTTGCCGCGATTTGGTCGTGGTCTCCGTGCTCCGCCAGCATTGCGGCAAAGCGCTTCTCAGTCATGCGGAAGAACTGCTCGTTCTGCCACAACGTGTCGTCGGCATCGAAACCGATCGTGGTAAGAGCGGATATTGTCACGTCATCCTCCTTCGGAACGCGGTGTAGACGCGTTCGCCGGGCACTGCTAGCTCTAGCCGGAGATCGGCAAAGCGGGGGTGCATGCTGAATTCGTGGAAAGACGAGCTGGAAGGCTTCATGGCAAGCGCTCGTGAGCGCACGCCAACGGAACTGATCAACGGAATCCGCGATATTGGCGTCGCCATGGGCCATGATACCGGCGAAGCGCTGCTCGACAGCCACCCGGAACTGTTTGCCTACCGGCCCATGCTTACGCGAGCCTTCATCGAAATGGTTCATGCGCAAGACGTCGCCGAAATAAGGCAGATGCTGGAGCTGAAGCATCCAACCTCGTTCGGGCAGATAGCGGCGGAGGAAACGACCATCGGCGTCATGTCCTCGAAAGACGCCTACAAGCGCCTGGATGAGGTCTTCGAGCATGTCGACTTCAGCCGGTGCACACGTGCCGTGATGGTCGGCTGCGGCGGCCGCCCGTTCACGATGTTCCGTATCTGCGACCAGACACCGGTTCCCGAGATCGTCGGGCTGGATATTGTGCCGGAAGCGGTCGAGACAGCGAATATTCTAGCAGCCAAACTCGGCTACATCCGAATGCGCGCCGAATTCCGCAACGGGCGCGACTATGACTATCGCGGCGCCCAGCTTGTCTATATCGCCAGCATGGTCTCGCCCAAAGCAGCTGTCGTGTCGCGCGTCGCAGACACGGCCCCACCCGATCTCCAGCTCGTTCTATGGGAACCGTATTCGTTGGCCCGCTTGTGGTCGGAGCGCGCGGAAGAGACGCTCGACCCGCGGCTGGAAGTGGTCGGCCGCACCCGCGTATCGCGCAACATGACCCGCGATGTGTTCGTCCGCTTCCGGCCTGGCGCCGCCGGGCGCGGAAGCGCATGCTGATGGCAGCGGGCATGGCCGATCGCGCGGTCCTGGCCGCAACCTTGGCATGGTGCCTGCTCCGCCATCCGCTGATCTGGAAAAGAACCTATGATCACAGCGGCGTCTTTCCCGACCCGGCCAGGCCGAGGTCTTACGTCGACAAGTTCTTGTGGCGGAAGATCTTCGACCATAATCCCGTCTATGCCACGGCATGCGACAAGCTGGCGTCCAAGGACTACGCCCTGTCAACATGCCCGGAACTCAAAACCGCGAAAGTGTTGTGGAACGGCCGCGACGCCACGCAGATCCCACCGGCGCTGCTTACCGGAAATGTCGTGGTGAAGGCCAACCATGGCTGCCGCTGGAACATGATGATCCGCAACGGCGAGGTGGACAGGGCGAAGCTGCGGCGGCGAACGGCGCGCTGGATGCGCAATCGCTACGGCAGGAAATTCGGTGAATGGGCCTACAAGGGCGCGAGACGGCTCATCTTCGTTGAGGAGATGCTTCTCGAGGACGATGTGCCGGTCCCGCTGGAGTATAAATTTCATATCTCGAACGGGAAGACGGCTTACGTCTACGCCGCACGGCGGGACAGATGGGGCAACGAGCTGAAAAGTCATTTCGACCGCGACGGCAATCACGCACCCGTGCCGCCGGGCAGCGGCAGCCAATGGGTGAAGATCGATCTGCCGCCATCGTTTCTGCGGATGCGCGAGATAGCGGAGCGGCTGACGGCACCGTTCGATCATATGCGCTGCGACTTCTACGAGATCGACGGCGAAATCTATTTTTCCGAGTTCTCGGTCTACCCGCTGTCAGGAAAAGGCATCATCAACACCAAGCTGCGCGATCTGGCCGGCGATAGCTGGGACATACGCCAGGCCTGGTTCCTGTCGACGCCCCAGCGAGGTTGGCGCAAAGTCTATGCGGCGGCGCTGTTGCGATGGCTCGACGCAAACGACCGGCAGAGGCTGCAGCCCGGTTCGCAAAGAGCGGCTCCCTGAGCAAGCCGCCCGGCGCCTCCCCTTCCCTTTCCCCGTTGCGCCCGGCTATAGTTCGAAATCCGCAACACAATCTGGTGAATGATGCCGCCTGAAAAAAAGGAAGTCCGTCCGTCAAGCCGGGGGGGACGCGCCCGCACGCCTGCATTCCTGAAAAACGAACGCGGCGTGAAGAACTGGAAGGAAGCCAGCGCCTGGCTCGAATGGCGCGGCATCGAGGACATCGAGTGCATCACTCCCGACCAGGCGGGCGTCGCGCGCGGCAAGATGATGCCGTCGAAGAAATTCACCTCCAACACCTCGCTGGCGCTGCCTTCGGCCGTGTTCATGACGACGATCTCGGGCGGCTATCCCGAGGACGGCAACGGCTTCCACTATCCCGAGGACGATGGCGACCTGAAGCTTTTGCCCGATCTCTCAACGCTGACGGCTGTGCCTTGGGAAGAAGATCCGACGGCAGCAGTGATTTGCGACCTCGTCCACCAGGACGGCCGCTCGGTCGAATTCACGCCGCGCAACGTGCTGAAGCGCGTGCTTGCCGCCTATGACGAGCGCGGCTTGAGACCGGTGGTGGCGCCCGAGATCGAATTCTATCTGGTGCGCAAGAATCCCGACCCGGACTATCCGCTGACGCCGCCGGTCGGGCGCTCGGGCCGGCCGATCGGCGGCGGCGCCGGCTATTCGATCGCCGGCGTCAACGAGTTCGACGAACTGATCGACGACATCTACCATTTCTCGGAACGTCAGGGTCTGGAGATCGATACGCTGATCCATGAGGAAGGCGCCGGCCAGCTCGAGATCAATCTGCGCCACGGCAACCCGATCGAGCTTGCCGACCAGGTCTTCATGTTCAAGCGCACCATTCGCGAGGCGGCGCTTAAGCACGAGATCTACGCCACCTTCATGGCCAAGCCGATCCAGGGGCAGCCGGGCTCGGCCATGCACATCCACCAGTCGGTCATCGACAAGAAGACCGGCAAGAACATCTTCTCGGCCGAGGACGGCTCCGAGACGGACGCCTTCTTCCATTTCATCGGCGGCATGCAGAAGCACGTACCGAACGCGCTGGTGATGTTCGCGCCCTACGTCAATTCCTACCGCCGGCTGACGCAGCAGGCCTCGGCTCCGGTCAACAACAAATGGGGCTACGACAACCGAACCACCGCCTTCCGCGTGCCGCGCTCCGATCCGGCAGCGCGGCGCGTCGAAAACCGGATCCCGTCTTCCGACGCCAACCCTTATCTGGCGCTTGCCGCATCGCTTGCCTGCGGGCTGATCGGCATGACCAGAAAGATCAAAGCTGAACCGCCGGTTCTGACCACGGCCAATGCCGACGAGATCGACCTGCCGCGCAGCTTGCTGGAAGCGGTCGATTTGTTCGAGGCCGACAAGGAGCTCGGCATTATCCTCGGTACATCCTTCGCCGCCACTTACGCAGCGATCAAGCGGGCCGAGTTCGAAACCTTCATGGAAGTGATCAGCCCGTGGGAGCGGGAGTATTTGTTGCTGAATGTTTAGGGGAGTAGGGGAGTAGGGGAGTAGGGACGGTGGCTGAAAAAACAGGCTCCTACAAGGATTTAGTGGTTTGGCAGCAGGCGATGGATTTGGCTGTGTCGGTCTACAGCGCGACGAGATCCTGGCCGAAGGACGAGCTCTATGGACTTACCAGCCAAGTGCGTCGTTCCGCAACTTCAGTGCCCTCAAATATAGCGGAGGGTTACGGCAGAGAGATTCGAGGTTCCTATCAGCAATTTCTCCGCATTGCTCAAGGATCGCTGAAGGAATTGGAAACTCAGCTTCTGATCGCGGAACGTACCGGTATCGCGTCACAACAAACGACGGCCACACTGCTGGCCAGCACCGAAAGTGTCGGCAAGCTTCTTCGACTTTTGATTCGAAAATTGGCAGCCGACTAGCTATCCCTACTCCCCTACTCCCCTACTCCCCTACTC
>NZ_JAIUHJ010000034.1:0-34625 GCF_020165105.1 Mesorhizobium sp. CA5
AGCACGCCGTCCGTCGTCGGACCGTTATTGGTCTCGTCGAGCGTCACCGAGCTGCCGACCACTGCATTCGAGATCGTAGGTACATCGTCCGTGATATTGATCGAGATGGTCGAAGTGGATGTATTGCCGAAGCTGTCGGTTACCGTGAAGGTGAACACATCCTGCCCGGGCTGCACATTGGCGCCGTCATTGCCCGCCGGAACATTCGCTTCCGGCGACGTCAACGTATAGGTGTAGGTGCCGTCCGCGTTGACGTGTAGGATGCCGTATGTGCCATTGATGTTCGTGCCGACATTGCCGTTCACGTCGCTGCCGATATTACCGGCCTGAACACCGGTCACGGTCGCCCCGTCAGGATCCGAGAAGGTCAACTTGCCCGTCGTCGTCTCCGAGCCGTCGCCCGCATGCGAGCCGTCCACCGTCCCGGGACCGAGGTCACCGACCGGTGGTGTTGTGTCGATGCCCGCCTCGTTCACCGCCGCAACCTCCGCCACCACACGCGGCTGGCTGCCGGTCACCTCGATCGTCAGCGTCGCCGGCGAGGTATCGCCGTCGCCGTCGGTGATCGTGTAGTTGAAGACGTCAGTGCCGGTCGGCGTATTCGGGGTGGCCTGATAGCTGTAGTCGCCATTGGCGAAGACGGTCAGCACGCCATGCGCGCCGGTCACCGTCGTCACGCCGGCATTGGTCACCGCGTTCGTCCAAGCGATCGAGGCGATCCCGTCCGCTCCAGCCGTGTCCGCCGCGCCGAGACCATGGGTGCTTGTCCCGGTCTCGACATTGCCGGTCACGGTCTCGCCCGACTGCGCCGCGTCCGTGTCGTTACGTGCCGTCGGCACGTCGTTGACGATGTCGATGGTGAGCGTCGTGGAAGCGGGGTCGCCGTCGGAATCGACCACTTGGACAACGAAATCGTCATGTGTGCCGTTACCGGTGGTGCTGTCGAGCAGCGTGTAGGAATAGGTGTAGCCGGTCCCCGGCGTGCCGGTGATCGTCAGGTCGCCATACTGGCCGTGCACCAGAATGCCGCCGGCCGCGTTCGTCACCTCAATCTGGGTATTGTCCTTGTCGGTCACATAAAGGTGGCCGATCGTGTCGCCACCAGTGGTGATCGCCAGCGCGCCGGTCGTCGTCTCGCTGGTGTCGCTGTTGTTGTTCGCGTCGTTGTCGGCGATTTCACCCGAGCCGGCCGGCAGGCCATCATGCGGCGGAAGGCCGGCCTCGCTCGCTGCGCTATGGCCGTTCGCATCAGGATTCTGCGGCGTCACATCGATGGTGGGCGTCGAATCCGGCTTCAGGTTGATCGTCACCGTCGCCACCGAGGCGTCGCCGTCGCCATCGACGATCCGGTACTGGAAGGTCACGGTTCCTTCTTCGCCAGCAGTCGGCTTGTAAGTGAAGGTGCCGTCATTGTTGTAGGTGACCGTGCCGGCACCGCCAGTCAGCGAGTTCGCCACATAGCTGACCTTCGCCGGGTCGGTGATGTTGACGCCGTCCGCGCCGGGCACGTCGTTGGCAATCACGTTCACCGTCACCGGCGCGTTCTCGGTTGCCTGCGCGGCAACGTCGTCATGCGCCGTCGGCACGTCGTCAATAATCTCGACGGACAGCGTTCCCGGAAGCGAAACGTCGCCATCGCTGTCGGTGACCGTCACCGTCATGTTGTCGAAGATGGAATCGGTGCCCGCATCGGAATGCTGCTCGCTGTGCACCAGCGTATAGGTGTAGCTCACCTGGCCGGTGGCGGCGTCGTAGCCGTTGATGGTCAGCGTGTTGCCGAAGGGCGTCGCAATGTTGATCGGTGTCGACGCGCTGTTGGCAAGCTCAGCGGCGGTGATCACATGGCCATTAATGTCCACCGAGCCGATGCCGTCGGGCGAGGTGATGGTGAACGTACCGGTGTTGTGCTCGGACGGGTCGTTGTCCATCGCGGGGTCGGTGCCCGCTTCGCCGGACCCCGTCGCGGCGGCGGTCTCGAGGCCTTTTTCATCGACGCTGGTGTCGCCGCCGCTGGTCGAGGGCGTCAGGTCGAGGATCGTCGGCGTCGAATCGGGCAGCAATCCCGGGAACAGCTCGCGATGGTCCGGCTGGCCGAAGGCCAAGTCCGTCGGCGGCAGCAGCGACGTCAGGCCGAAGCCGTCGCCGATGCCGCCCGCGGGATGTTCGAAATTGCCGCCCGCGCTGCCCGGCGAGCCGTTGCCGCCGGCCGAGATCGAGCCGTCGGCGCCGAAGGCGACATCGACATGGCTGGCCTCGAGCGCGGCGATCAGGGCCACGCGCGGCACCTCGACGTCGCCGAGGATGAAGGTCGGCACATTCAGCGCGGCGTCCTTGATGACGATCTGGGATCCGTCGGGCTGCGTGAGGATCAGATCATGTCCGTCGACCTTGATGTTGTCGATCGACACGCTGGCCGGAAGCTTCACGACATTGCCGGCCTCGACATGATATTCATGCGGCGTATTGCCTGCCGCCGCATTTGCCGCCGGCGCGTTCGCGGGCGCAGCAGCCTTGGCGTCGGCCGGCTGGTTTGCGGCCGGCGCATTGGCCGCGCCTTGGGCCGGCGCGCCGCTGCCGACATCGACCGGCACCGGCTCGCTCGCCGCCTGGGCGGCGGTCGCCTGCGCAACCTGCACACCCGTCGAGATATGATTTTCACCAGCGCTGGTGTGCTCGTCCCAGGAATTTGAAACGGCGTCGAATTCGATATTGGTCGTCATAGCTAAAGCCCCTCCGGCATTTCCCGGAAAGAGACATGTCAGGCCCGGGCTTTGCAACAGACGTTCAATCTATTTCATATATTCGAATATGTAGAGAATCGCATTTTTTACACTTGGTAAATTGCGATGATATATCTGGATATGCATAACCTTAACGAGGGTGGGAATGACCACGCAGCACGCCTTCCGCCTTGGTAAATGTAAGTATAATTTTGAATAAAATTTGACGCAAAATAGAATAGCGTGATTCGCGGAAATTTACCCACCTTCATTTCCGATAATTTGAGACAATATTGGTAGCGTCCACAGTCAAAGGTGGGCGTTATGAAAATACAAAAAGCAGACCCGACGGGGATCAAGGTACTCTTGCTGGCGATCGGCCTTGTCGCTCAGGCAGGTCCATCGTCGGCAAGCGCGAATTCGGGCGCGGCTCCTGTCCTGCAAGAGGTGCTTGCACCCGCGAGCCTCGGCGGCGTTTCGCTGGCCCGGCCGCTGCCCTGGCAGCCGGCGTCCGCATACCGGATCGCGGACGTTTCTGTGGGCTACGCGCCGGCAGCGCCTTACGAGGCTGAAGCGCACGCCAAGACCGATCCCGGCATCGACCCGATCCAGACCGCCGCGATCATCCCCGGCGTCTTCGGCTCGGTCGCTTTGTCGATGCGCAACTTCCCGGTCGCGGCGCGCTGGGCTCCTGTCTACAAGGCCATCGTCGATTGCACCGCCGGCAGCGTCTGCGACCGCGAGAACCCGGCTTTCGCCGAGATCGTCAAGATTGCCGGCGACAAGGGCTTTCGCGACAAGCTGTCCTTCGTCAACAGCAGCATCAACCGCCTGATCGCCTATCGCAAGGATAGCGTCGTCTATGGCAAGCTCGACTATTGGGCGAAGCCTTCGGAAATCCTCGAGCATCGCGCCGGCGATTGCGAGGATTTCGCCATATTGAAGATGGCGGCGCTGCTCAGGGCCGGCATCCCGGCGCAGAGCATGTCGCTGGTGGTGCTCCAGGATCGCCGCCGCAAGTTCTTCCATGCCGTCCTGTCGGTGAGCACGGGAAGCGGCGCCTTCATCCTGGACAGCCTCGGCAACGCCGTCCTGCGCGACAGCGATCTGCCCGACTATGTTCCGCTCTATTCCTTCAGCACCGATCGCGCCTGGATTCACGGGTCGAAGGCCGGCGCGCAGGTCGCCGACATCGCCGGCGGCTTCGCCACGGTCGCTCCGGGCGAAGGATCGCCGGAACCATCAGTGGCTTCGAGCCTGAGGCAGTAGTTCGAGCGGTTCAGCGCCTCGCCGAAAATACGCGGTCGCTCTGTTGTCTTCGCGCGGCCCGGACAGTTCCGGAGGAATGCGTAGCTCTAGCCGTTGTAGACGAAAGCCATCAGCAGTTCCGGCTCGGTGACGGGCGCACGCACGGCGCTGAGCTGGCCGCGATAGCGGCGCTCGCCGGCGCCGATGACGAAACCGCTGGTGACCGGCGTTTCGCCATTGGCGTCGAGCCGGGCGAAGATGTCGGGGACGTTGAGGTCGAGCGCCAGCTTCAGGTCCTGGCGCCCATCCTCCCCGGGCGCGCTCGGCAATTGGCGCCGGACCAGTTGCTGGAACGGCGTGTTGAAAGCCAGGATCTTCTTCGAAGAAGACAGCGCGAAGGCGGGCGAGGGGCAGGCGACCAGGATCGCGTTGATCGTGCGGATCGAAGCGAGCTTGCGCAATTCCATGCTTTCCTCGGCGAGGCCGCGCATGCAGGCGACGCGGATCGCCGAGGTGAGGTTGCCCTGGTCGGGATGATGTTCGGCGATCTCCTCGACCAGCATGCCGATCGTGCATTTGCGGCTTTCGGCCATCTGCTTCAGCGACACCCAGAAGGCGCGCTCCAGCCGGATGCCGCGACGCACGCCGCCGCGCGCCACGACGCGGAATTCGGGGCCGAAATCCTCGGCCGCGAGCGACGGCAGCAGCCTCTCGCGCGAGGTGCCCGGATGGATGGCGCTATCGCTCACTCATTGCCTCCTGACGCGCCTTGTTGATGGGCTTCAAAAGATAGTTGAGGATCGTCTTGCGTCCGGTCTTGATGTCGACCGAACAGATCATGCCGGGGATGATCGAATAGGTCTTGCCGTTCCTGGTAAGCGTCGATTTGTCGGTGGCGACCCGCACCTGGTAATAGGGCTCGCCCGTCTTCTGGTCGACGAGGCTGTCGGCGGTGATGTTGGAGACCTTGCCCTCGATGCCGCCGAAGATCGAGAAATCATAGGCGGTGACCTTGATCAGCGCCTCCTGGTTCGGCTGGATGAAGGCCACGTCGCGCGGCGAAACCCGGGCCTCGACCAGCAGCGTCTCGGAGGTCGGCACGATGCCGGCCACCACCGCGCCGGGCTGCACGAAGGCGCCGAGCGTGTTGACGTCGAGCGTGTTGACGATGCCGTCGACCGGTGAGCGGATGTCGGTGCGCGCCACCTTGTCGGTGGCGCCGCGAATGGTTTCGTCGACCACGGACAGATCGGCGAGCGCCTGCGTCAGGTCGCTCAACGCCTCCTGCTGCAATTGCAGCCCCAATTCGTTCACCTGAAGCTGCGCCTCGGTGATTGCTCCCTTGCTCTTTTTGATGGTCTCGCCGGCAAGGGTCAGCTGTCCGCGAAGGTCGGTTTGTTCGCGCTCGACGCGGATCTGTTCGGTCCTGGCCATCAGGCCTTTCTTGACCATGGGTTCGACCAGCGCCGCTTCCTGGTCGGTGACGGCAAGGCTCTTCGACAGGCGGTCGGCGTTGGCGGTGGCCTCGTCCAGTTCCTTCTCGCGCTGGTCGAGGCGCGATTTGAGAACCGACAGCTTGACCTCGAAATTGTCGCGGCGCGCGACAAGCAGCCTTTGCTCGTTGTCGCAGATCTCCGGCGCGACCTTCTGGATTTCCGCCGGGCAGGGGAACGACCCTTCGACACTGCCGCTCTGCTCGAACTGCAGCCTGGCGATGCGCGCCTGCAGCGCTCGCGCCTTGGCCTTCTCTTCGCCAAGGCTCGAAGTGTTGCCCGAATTGTCGAGGCGGATAATGAGGTCGTTCCTCTTGACCGTCTGGCCGATCTGGACGGCGATCTCCTGCACCACACCCGGTTCACTGGCCTGGATGATCTGCGTCTTCGAAGCGGGTATCACCTTGCCGTCGCCGCGCGCGATCTCGTCGACCTCGGCGAACGACGCCCAGGCCGTGAAGCACACGAACAGCGCCCCGACGATGTAGACGGACGCCGAGGCGAAAAGTGGTGGCCGGTCTTCCCTTGCTAGCATGTCCATACGTTCCGGTCAGGCATTTGCCTTCTGCAGCGCCTGGATGACTTGTTCCTTCGGCCCGTCGGCGACGACGCGGCCCTGGTCGATGACGATGAGGCGGTCGGCAAGTTCCAGCATGCTGTAGCGATGGGTCGACACGATCAGCGTCGTGCTGCGGTCGAACGCCACCTTGAGCTGTTTGATCAACTGCCGCTCGGAAGCGAGATCCATCGAACCCGACGGCTCGTCCAGGAAGACGATCTTCGGTTTGGTCAAAAGCAGCCGCGCGATCGCCACAGCCTGCCTTTGGCCGCCCGAGAGATTGGTGCCACGCTCGCCGACATTCATGTCGTAGCCACGCGGATGCCGCGACACGAAGTCGTCGACGCCGGCGGCCTTCGCCGCATCGATGATCTCCTCGTCCGTCGCTCCCGGCGCCGCCATCAGGAGGTTCTCCTTGATGGTTCCCGAAAACAGGTCCCCGGCCTGCGCGACGATGCCGACCGCGGCACGCACCTCCGAGGGGTGGTATTGGCGGATGTCGATGCCGTCGAGCAGCAGCTCCCCCGACGTCGGCAGGAACAGCCGGCCGATCAGCCGTCCCATCGTGGTCTTGCCGGAGCCGATGCGGCCGATGATGCCGACCCGCTCGCCAGGCTTGACCGCGATGTTGAGCCCGCTCAGAACCTCGTTTTCCGTGCCCGGATAGGCGAAGCCGACATTCCTGAAGACCAGCGCGCCGCTGCGGATCGGCCGGTTGACGAAGCCGACGGTGTCGGGGCGGTCCTCCGGTTGCGACATGATCGTGTTGATGATCTTGAGCGACAGCATCGCCTGCCGGAACCGGGCAAGCGTGATGGCGATCTGGCCGAGCGGCGCCACGGCGCGGCCGGCGAGCATCACGGTGCCGATGATGGCGCCGGTCGACACCTGGCCTTCCGAGAACGCATAGGCGCCGGCCACGACCAGGGCGACCGTCACGAATTGCTGGATGGCGCCGGTGATATTGCCCGCCGCCGCCGAGAGCTCCTTGATTTTTTCCGACGTGTTGGCCGCGTTCTTCGAGTGCTCGCCCCATTTGCGCAGCAGGTAGGCTTCGGCGCGCAGCGACTTGATCGTCTCCAGCGTCGAGATGGACTCGACCAGCAGGGCCTGGCGTTGCGACGCCTCGTTCATCGATGCCGCGACCCGCTTGCCGATCCGCCTCTGCGTGATCAGCCCGACAATGACGGAGATGACGAAGGCCAGCGCAGGTATGACCACCAGCCAGCCGCCGATGGCGTAGATGACAGCCAGAAAGACGAAGACGAAGATAGTGTCGATGAAGACGCTGATCGTGTTGGAGGTGAAGAACTCGCGCACGAATTCGTATTGCGTGACGCGGTTTGCATATTCACCCGTCGACCCGGGCCGCGCCGAAAGCGAGGAATTCAGCACTTTCTCGAACAGCAGGTAGGAAATCCGCAGGTCCGCCTTGCGACCGGCATAGTCGATCAGCGATGCCCTGGCCGTCTTCAGCAGCAGGTCGAACAGGATCGCCGCGCCGATGCCGAGCGCCAGCACCCACAGCGTCGAGATCGCCTTGTTGGGCAGGATCCGGTCGTAGACATTCATGGTGAAGATCGGCGAGGCGATCGCCAGCAGATTGATGAACACCGCCGACAGCACCACTTTCGAATAGGTGCGCCAGAACGCCCCCATCGTGCCGGTCAGCCAGTGGCGCCTTTCGATCCGCGCGGCGGTGCCGACCGTCATCTCCTCGGCCTGATTGGCATAGGTGATCGAGAAGGACGTGCCGCCGCTGATATAGCTTTCGGCGAGTTCCGACCTGTCGATCGTGGTGCGGCCGTTTTCCTGCGGCGCCGTCAGATATTGCCCGCTCTCGATCTCCGCCAGGAGGGCGATCGGCAGTTGGCTGACGCGAAAGACGATGGCCGGAAGATCGAAGCGGCCGCGCAGGAAATCGCGATGGCTGAAATTCTGCACCTCCAGGCCGATGCGCTCGGCCAGATGGCGGATCTCGTCCGGCTCGATGCGTGTCTCCGAAATCGGCACGCCGGCAAACAGCACCGTTTCGGCGCTCGGCCTGCCGAGATAGGCCGCCACAGCGCAGAAGCAGGCTTTGAAAGCCTCCTTGGGCGATAGGATATTAGGTTGCTGGTTCACGATCCGCCCCGAAGGACCGAAGATCGATACTACATCGGCTACTTTTTCCTGACCGGCGCGAGGATGTCGAACGGCAGATCGTTCTTCTGCTCCGACGGCGTGCGCGCATAGGTCTCGGTATCGGCCGTGGCCGGCACACCGAATTCCTCACGCGCGTAGGCCGCGGCCTGCTTGGCCGGCTGGATGTTGAGCGTCTTCAGCAATTCGCCGGTTGCGGCCAGCAGCCGGTATTCCGCGAACAGCGACGCGTAGGACGACGTGTCGGCCAGCGTCGCGGTGTTGAAGCGCGTGTTCTGGGCATCGAGCACGTCGAGCAGCGAGCGCTGCCCGACCTTGAACTGCTCGCGATAGGAGGCGACCAGCTTTTCATTGGTGGCTGCCTGCTGGCGCAGTGTCTTTGCCAGCTCCGCCTGGCGGAAGCGGCGGTCCCATGAGGTCCGGACGGCTTCCTCGATCTCGCGCAGCACCTGGTGCAGCGCAAGGCGCTGCTCGCTGGTGCGGCGAATCTGTTCCTGTTCGTTGGCCTTGTCGATGCCGCCGCGATAGAGGTTCCAGCGCAGCACCACCCGAGCCTGCAGATCGCTCGCGTCGCCATTGTCGCCGTCGATGTCATATCCGCCCCGGGCAACGCCCTCGGCGGTAACCGTCGGGCCGTATTTCGCCCGCGCCGCGTCGACCAGCGAAGCGGCGGCGTCGATGTCGCTGTTGGCCATATGGACGCGCGGGTTGTTCTGTCTGGCGAGCCCGATCGCATCGTCCAGCGACCGCGGCAGGGCGGCTGCGACATCGGCGGGCCGCGACGCGTTGGTCAGCGGCTTGCCGACATTCTTGAAGAAGCGGATCTTGGCCGCCTCGAGTTCTTCGGTCGCTTCCTGCATCCGCGCCTTGGCGGCATAAAGGCGTTCCTCGGCCTGCTGCCGGTCGGCATCGTTGAGCGCGCCGCCTGCGATGCCTTGCCTGATATCGCTGAGGATGGACTGATGGAAGCCGAGGTTCTTCTTGGCTTCGACCACGATCGAAGCCTGCAGCATGTATTCCAGATAATCCTGGACGACGGCGAGCCCGATGAACTCGGACCGTTCCAGAACCCTGAAGGACGCTCCATCGACCCGCGAGGCCTGGCGGTTCAGCTCCGCCCGCCTTGCGCCGCTGTCATAAAGCGTCTGCGAGACGGTGAGGTCTGCCTCGTTCGGATAGAGAGCTTTGTGATCCTCGTCGAGCGCGCGCCGCGTGTCGTTGTCCAGGCGGCGAACGCCGGTCGATGCTTCCAGGTCGACGCTGGGAAGGTAAAGGCCTTTGGCCTGTCGCAGCTCGAATTCGATCGCTTCGCGGTTTTCGATCGCCTGTCCAATCTCCGGATTGGACTCCACGGCGACGGCGACAGCTTCTTTGAGTGTGAGTGCGCTGGCGCTACCACAAGCCAACATTGACACCGTGACAGCAAGCGCAACGCGCCAGCCGACGGTAATTTTACCCGTCCTGGTCATTTCTACCCCGTGACTATCCCCGCCATTATTTTTTTATTGGCGCTTATTTGCCCAAGCCTGCCACCGGACCTTTCAGCCAGTATCTATCAGATTTTTTGGGGACGTGAGCATATAATGGATTAGACACCCGCTAAAATTGCGATTTCCGGCATTAGGGTTAAAGCCTGTAGCAAAAATAGCACAGAAACCGGGCGCGCTCGTCGGGACTCTCCCAGTTCCAATCGCGCAGCGATGGTTATGGTCTGAAAGAAACGGCGAATCGTGCAGCGCCCGTGCACAAGCTCCTGCGAAATCTGCTGCGGCCTTGCAAAGCATGCGCAAGAAAACGCCATTTCAGCCTGGTTTGATTGGCAAACGCGGATCGTTCCCTGTATTGCCGGCCGAGCAAAAAGCCGTGGATTTTGTTGCATGACCAATATCACCCTGACCGGGCTTGCCCGCGATCTTGCCCGACGCGCCGCCGAGGGCAGGCCGGTGCGCATCGGCGTCATCGGCTCCGGCGAGATGGGGACCGATCTGGTGACGCAGGGCATGCTGATGCCGGGCATCTCGATCGCGGCCATCTCCACGCGCCGTCCGCACACCGCCCGTGAGGCGATCCGCATCGCCTTTGGCGACGAGGCGATGGCGGTAGAGGCCGAAACCGCTTCCATGGTTACCCGGGCGATCGAGAGCGGCAGGATCGCCATCACCTCGAACGAGATGCTGGTCACCAACCCGCTGATCGACGTCGTCATCGACGCTACCGGAAAACCTGGCGTCGCCGCCGATTTCGACCTGATGGCGATGGAGCATGGCAAGCATCTGGTGATGATGAACGTCGAGGCTGACGTGACCATCGGCTGCTACCTGAAGCAGCAGGCAGACCGGCTGGGTGTCGTCTATTCGGTCGGCGCGGGCGACGAGCCGTCAAGCTGCATGGAGCTGATCGAATTCGCCTCGGCGCTTGGGCTAGGCATCGTCGCGGCCGGCAAGGGCAAGAACAATCCGCTCAACCACGACGCGGTTCCCGACGACTACCGGGAAGAGGCGGCGCGCCGCAACATGAACCCGCGCATGCTGGTCGAGTTTGTCGACGGCTCGAAGACCATGGTCGAGATGTGCGCCATTGCCAACGCCACCGGGCTGGTCCCGGATGTTCCAGGCATGCACGGCCCCAGGGCCGATCGCGATCAGCTGGCCAAGGTGCTGATCCCGAAAGAGCGTGGCGGGCTCCTGTCGAGGAAAGGCGTCGTCGATTACACGATCGGCAAGGGCGTGGCGCCCGGCGTCTTCGTCATCGTCGAGGCGATGCACCCGCGCGTCGTCGAACGCATGGACGATCTCCATGTCGGCACGGGCCCTTATTACGGGCTGTTCCGGCCCTATCACCTGACTTCGCTGGAGGTGCCGCTCACCGCCGCCCGCATCATGCTCTACGGCAAGCCCGATATGGTGCCTCTGCCGAGGCCGGTGGCGGAAGTCTGCGCGGTCGCCAAGCGCGACCTTGCCGCCGGGGAGACCCTGGATGCGATCGGCGAGACTTGTTACCGCTCCTGGACCATGACCGTCGGCGATGCCCGCGCCGTCCGCGCCGTCCCGGTCGGCTTGCTCGAAGGCGGCAAGGTGCTGAAGCCGGTGAACAAGGGCGAGTTGTTGACTGAAGACAATGCCGTGCCGGACCGGACAACGAGGCTCTACGCCCTGCGCCGGCTTCAGGATGACATGCTCTACGGAACGAAGATTACTTCCCCAGCTCTATCGACCTGAGCCGCGCGGCTTCCACGGCTTCGGTGACGAGCTTCGTCAGGCGGTTGCCGCCCATCAGCACTGCAAGCGCCGCAGCGGTGGTGCCGTTGGGGCTGGTCACTTGCTGGCGCAGCACGCCCGGCTCCTCGTCTGCTTCCGCGGCGAGCGAGGCGGCGCCGAAGACGGTCTGCATGGCAAGCAGCTTGGCGGTTTCGGCGGGAAGGCCGGCCTTCTCGGCCGCGACCGTCAGCGCCTCGATGAAGTGGAAGATATAGGCCGGGCCGGAGCCGGACACGGCCGTCACGGCGTCCATGAGGCCCTCGTCGTCGATCGTCGTCACGACGCCGCTCGCCGAAAGCAGCTCAAGGACGAAGCGGCGGACGTCGTCGGAGACCAGCGGGTTGGAGAAAACGACCATCATGCCTTTGCCGATCGCCGCCGGCGTGTTCGGCATGCAGCGGATGACCGGCGCGAGCTCGCCCAGGATTTCCTCGAAAGTGCCGACCGGCGTGCCGGCCGCAATGCTGAGAAAGCTGGTCCTGCCGTCGCCGAAGCGCTTGTACTGCGCCGTCACCTCGCGGATCACCTGCGGCTTTACCGCGATGACGACGAGATCGGGCACGGCATCGGCCGGAATGCCGGCGGCGTCGGCGGCGGTACGGCAGCCCAGATGTTCGGCGCGCCGGCGCAGTTCCGCGTTGGGCTCGACCACGAACACCGCTTGCGGCTCGAGCTTGGCGGATTTCAGCCAGCCCGAGAGCATGGCGTAACCCATATTGCCGCAACCGGCGAGAATGAGCCTGATCGTCATGAAAACCTCCGAGAAGGCTCTCCTTAGACGGTTGCGCCGCAGTGGAAAAGAGCAGTCGGCGGGAGATCGATCGGCCAGAATTAGTTTGAAAGGCGGACCGGGATCGGCCGCAGCGAGACTTGTCTCAAGCCGAGTACGCCGAGCACGAAGAACAGCCAGACGGGATCGCCGCGATGGAAGAAGAAGCTTTCCAGGAAACCGTTCAGCGCCGTAAACAGCACCACCATCATGAAGAAATCGCCGAGAAAGATGTTTTCCTTGCGCGCCGGGATGCGCATATAGTCGCGCAAAGGGGCGATCAGGAAGGTGTAGACGGCGACGCAGAGCGCCGGGATGCCCATCAGCACGGCGATGTCGAGATAGCCGTCGTGACCGTGAACGATGGTGCGGATATCCCAGGGCCGGTCGAAGGGCTGGTCCTGGTTGAGCAGCAGCGGCGTCCCCCAGAAGCTTTCATAGCCGTAGCCGGTCCAGGGCTTCTTCGCCAGCATCTCGCCGGCGAACTCCCAAAGCGTCGTGCGTCCGGTATAGGTGAGATCGGGGAAATAGATTGCCGCCAGATGTTTCACCGGCGCGATGAAGACGATGCCGAGCGTGCCGACGGCGGTCGCGATGATCGCCAGCGCGAACAGGATCGGCGTGCCGAGCCGCATGCCGATGAGGCTGGGCAGCACGACGATCATGATCGAGAACGGCACCAGCCCGGCAGTGGTCTTGGAGCCGGTGTGGAGCATGAACACCATTGCCGCGCAGAAGATGCCGGCGCCCCACCAGCGCTGGCCGCGCCGGAAGAGATAGAGTCCGGCGAAGCTGAAACAGGCCATGACCGGCCCGGCGATGTTCTTGTGCGTGAAGACGCCGCGCCACAGGCCGGCATGCTCGGGCTCCTGCGAGTCGGCGGTGTGAAGCGCTTCATGCGGGAAGACGATCAGGCCGATATAGGAAAGGCCGATCACCACCACGGCGGTGAAGATGACCACCCTGGCGAAGGAATCGGCATCGCGCGGCAGCACCAGGATCGTCGCCATGGTGATGATGCCGATCATGGTGAAGGAGGCGGCGCGCATCGCCGCGGGCGGATCGGTGGCAAGCACCACAGATAGGAAGAAGAAGCCCAGCATCAGCGCCCAGGAAGGGCTGATCAGCGAGCGCACCACGCGCGGGTCGGCGAAGGCCAGCAGCGAGAAGATGGAGACCGCGCCGAGCGAGCCGAAGCCGAGTTGGTTGACGATGTCGCCGCCGTCGCCGGTCAGTTCCGCGCCTGCCGGCTGGAAGGGCCGGAACGAGACGATGATGACGGTGAACAGGAGCGCGGCGATAGCCGTCGCCACACCTTCCCTGGTGAAGGCGGCGCCGAGCGGCGCGCGCTCAATTCTTCTCAGGCTGCCGGTACTGCTCATTGGCATATCCGAATTCGGCGAGCACCCGGCCGAGCGCGACATAGACTGGATAGAGGCCGCTCGTGAGCGAGCGGGTGCGCGCCAGCCGGATGGCGCCGCGCAGCGGCGAGGCGGCGAGCAGCGCCAGGCTCTTCAGGAAAACCTTGAGGCCGGCAAGCGGCGTGCCGGCGCGCTTCTTCTTTTCGACCAGCGTCGAGATCACGCCATTGCGCAGGCTGCGGGCGCGGATCCAGTCGGCCTCGACGCGCCGGGCCGGCACGGTCTCGTTGACCTTTGCCTCGGCGCACCAGCCGAGCACGAAGCCTTTTTGCGCGCACCGGCTGAGAAAGTCGGAATCGCCGCCGCCCATGAAATTGAACCTGAGATCGAGGAAGGGCGGTCCCATGTCCTTAAGCACGTTGCGACCGAGCAGCAGGTTGCCGGACGAATAGAGCGCCGGCACGCGGCCCGTCTCCCGATAGGGCGGCGCGAACACCGGGTGCTCGGCCCATCTGGCATGCGAGGCATCGGCAAAGATGGGTACCTGCGGGCCGCCGACAACGTCGGCTTCAAGTGTCTCCGCGGCGCCGCACATGCGCTCGAGCCAGTCTGGCTCGGCGATCTCATCGTCATCGATGACCAGCAGGTGGCGAAAATTGGGAAACTGCAGCATCGCCGTCTGCCAGCCGGCATTGTAGGCGCTGCAATTGCCGCGCTCGTGCGCGATGATGACCATGCCGGGCATCTCGCCGCTTTCGAACAGGGGCAGCACCGCCTTGGCGCCCTCGCGCGCCTCGGCCTCATTTTCCATGACGATGACGGCAAAGCGCCTGCCGGTCCGTTGCGCCTTGAGCGAAGCCAGCGTTTCCAGCACCTGCTTTGGCCGTTTGAAGGTCGGCAGCGTCACGACTGCCACGACGGTCTCGGCGGCAAGCCCCGGCGACCGTCCCGCGATCGATACAGAAGCGTCGGACGGCAAAGAGATCATCCGTTTCCAGCAGCGAGGGTTTGAGCCCTCGATAGCATCGCGGTGATAACGTTTCGTTAATCACCTTCTCGCCCGTCCTTCGGAAAAGCCGGGTCTTCGGCCTTTGACAGTGCCATTTAATCAAGGCTTCACCGCGTTTTGCTACCGGCTGCAGCCAAGGATAGGTGAGATGCATCTGCTGTTCGCCACATCGATCGTGCCTGATGGCGCTCTCGCCTCAGGCTACGAGATTGCCAACGCCGCGATCATCGACGCGCTGCGGCGCGCCGGCGTGCGCGTGACGGTGATCGGCTTCATCTGGCCGGGCAAAGCCCCGTCCGATCCGCAAAACACCATCGTGCTCGACGCCGTCGAGGTGCGCACCGAAAGCGCGTCGCCGCTGCAAAAGCTTGCCTGGGTGGGCAAGGCGGTTCTCTCCGGTCTTACCTTTTCCTCCGTCAAGCTGCGTGTCGTTGCCGATGCGCAAGTCCGCGACGCCATCGAACGCGCCGGTCCCTTCGACGGCTATGTCCTAAACTCGGTGCAGTTCGCCGGCGCCTTTGAGAAGGTTCTCGCCGACCGTCCATTCGTCTTCGTCGCGCACAATGTCGAGCACCGCTCGGCCGAGGAAAATGCGGCCGCGGCCGGCAGCGCGCTTCAGCGCTGGATGTTCCGCCGCGAGGCCAGGCTCCTCAAGGTCATGGAAGAGCGGCTCTGCGGCGCCGCGCGCTTTGTCTTCACGGTGGCCGAGGAAGACCGCGCGGCACTTGGCGTCGCTTCCGACCGGCGCTCCGCGGTGCTGCCGCTGGTCACCCGTGCGCAGGCGCCGACAAGCAGGGCGAAGCGGCATATCGATTGCGACGCCGCGCTGATCGGCACCTGGACCTGGCAGCCGAACCGCATCGGCCTCGACTGGTTCCTGACCAAGGTCGTGCCGCATCTGAAGCCGGATTTCCGCATCAGGATCGCGGGCATTGTGCCTTCCGGCATCAGCTCGCCGCATCCCGGCGTTTCCTTCGTCGGCAGGGTTCCGGATGCGCAGGCCTTCGTGCGCGGCGCCGCCGTCATTCCCTTGATCAGCACCGCCGGCAGCGGCGTGCAGTTGAAGACCATCGAGACCTTCGAGCTTGGCCTGCCGTCCGTCGCCACCAGTCGCTCGCTGCGCGGCATCGGCTATCGCCCCGACAATTGCGTAGTGACCGACGATCCGATTGCTTTCGCGGCGGCGCTGCAGGCGGCTGCGGCCCATGTCCGCGACGTGGATGGCAGCGCCTTTCATCGCCGCCAGCTCAAGGCGCTCGACGTCGCGATCGGGCTTGGCCTGGAGAAGCTCGGCGCCGTCAGGCAGGAGGCGGCCGCATGAACATGCACACCGCGCGCGTCGCTTTCGGCTTCGACACGCTCAAGACCATTTTGGGTATTCCGGTGCTGGCCATACGCTGGGACGAGGCCATCGCCTTGCTCACCAGGCTGATCGACGAGCGTCGCTTCACCAAGGTGAGCTTCCTCAACGCCCATAACGCCAACCTTGCCTGCACCGACCTGGTGTTTGCCGAGGCGCTGGAAAACTTCCTCATCCTGCCCGACGGCGTCGGCGTCGACATGGCGGCAAAGCTGCTTTACGGTGCGCCTTTCCCGAGCAATCTCAACGGCACGGACTTCATTCCGGCCTTCCTGCAGGCCTCGTCGCATCCGCTGACGGTGGCGCTGCTCGGCACGACGCGCGCCAATGCCGAAGCCGCATGCGCGAAGCTCTCGACGCTCGCCATGCAGCACAAATTCGTCGTCGTCCATGACGGCTTCTTCTCGGCCGCCGAGGAGCCGGCGATCCTCGAGCGCATCGCCAGGCTGCGGCCGGATGTGCTGCTTGTCGCCATGGGTGTGCCGCGCCAGGAATTGTGGATCGAGCGCCACATCGACAGCCGCCATTGCACGCTGCCGGTCGCAGTCGGCGCCCTGCTCGATTTCATGAGCGGCTCGGTGCCGCGCGCGCCGCTATGGCTGCGCCGGCTGCGGCTCGAATGGCTGTTCCGCCTGTGGATCGAACCCGGCCGCCTGTGGCGCCGCTATATTGTCGGCAATCCGCTCTTCCTGTGGCGCGTCGTCAAGCAGAAGCTGTTGCGCATACCGCTGCCGCTGGAGGCGCGCCGGTGAACAGCCGCTTCGTTCCGGACGCCTCCACTGCGGTCGAAGCGCTGCCGCGCATGCCCTTGGCTGCGATCGTCACCGCAAGCTACGCTCCCGATTTCGAGCGCTGCCGGCTTTTATGCGAAACCGTCGATCGCCACGTCACCGGCATGGCGCATCATTATATCCTCACCGAACATCGCGACGTCGCGCTGTTTCGCCAGCTGGAAGGCAGCCGCCGCAGCGTTGTCGACGAGCGGGACCTGTTGCCGCGCTGGCTGCGCGTGTTCGATGATCCGCTGAGCGGCTTCCGCCGCCGCGTCTGGCTGAGCCTGAAAACGCAGCCGCTGCGCGGCTGGCATGTGCAGCAGCTGCGCCGCATCGCCATTGCCGGGCAGGCAAAGGAAGACGTGCTCGTCTTCTGCGATTCCGACGTCGCCTTCCTGAAGCCGTTCGACGCGAACGCCTTCTGGCGCGACGGCAAGGTGCGGCTGTTCCGGCGTGACGGCGTGCTGGCGAGCGATGGACATGACGAGCATCGCATCTGGTCGCGCAATGCGGGCGCCGCGCTCTGCATCGATCCCTCCAATCCATCGAGCCACGACTACATCTCGACGCTGATCGCCTGGCGCCGCGAGACGGTCAACGCCATGTGCGAGCGCATCGAGAAGGTGCATGGTCGCGACTGGGTCGGCGTGGTCGGCTCGGCGCGAAAATTCTCCGAATGCATGATCTATGGCCGCTATGTCGACGACGTCCTTCAAGGCGCAGGCCATTTCCACGGCTCGGAGGAGTTCTGCCGCGTCCACTGGAACGGCGAGCCGCTGTCCGACGAGGAATTCCGCCGCTTCGTCGACGCTATGGCGCCGGAACAGGTGGCAATCGGCATGCAATCCTTCATCGGCACCGATACCGGCCGCATCCGCCGCCTGATAGGGCTTTCCGCGTAAGGCTCAGATCGCCTTGGCCGGCCGGCGCATGGCCGAATAGGTCAGCAGCATCGAGGCGAGATAAAGCAGCAGGAAGACGATGTTGAGCGACAGGACCAGATTGGCCGTGTCGGGGATGGTGGTCAGCACATAAGTGAGCAGAACCGCCTTCAAGCCGGCGAGCAGACCGAGATTGATCGCCCGCACCGCCGTCTGACCGCGCGCGAAGAGAAGCTCGGCCTGATATTCGACGAGGTTGCGCAGGCCCGGCACGCAGACCGCGAGAGCCACCAGCGGCGCTGCCTCGGCGACATTCCTGCCGAGCGCGTTTGGGAAGAAGTGGAGCACGATGCCAAGCGACACGAGCGC
The DNA here is from genome assembly GCF_020165105.1 of Mesorhizobium sp. CA5. NCBI lineage: Bacteria > Pseudomonadati > Pseudomonadota > Alphaproteobacteria > Hyphomicrobiales > Phyllobacteriaceae > Mesorhizobium > Mesorhizobium sp. CA5. The sequence goes on from NZ_JAIUHJ010000034.1 coordinate 17,942, forward strand.
GAGTGTCGAGACCAGGAACACGCCGCCTTCGATGCCGCTCTTGACCGCCAGCCGCGACAACAGCTCCGGCGCCCGCATCATGCGCTGCACCAGCATCATCGAGAAGGTGCGGATCGGGATCGCGGTGAGATCGACCAGCCGCATGATGATGGCGTAGATGCCGGCCAGATGCGGCCCGCCGATCGACAGCACCAGCAGCTTGTCGAACTCCATCTGCAGATAGAACAGCACTTCAGAGCCGGCGACATAGATGGAATCGGCGAGCCGCCTGAAATAGAGCTCGGTGCGCAGCCGCAGCCGCTGGCGCGGATAAAAGAAGACGAAGGCGACGACGAGCGAGGCGGCATTGGCGCCGATATAGAACAGCGACCAGACGCCGATCGTGTGCCGCGCGCCAAGCATGAACAGGATCGCGCCGACTGCCCTGAGCGCCGTCGCCAGGATGGCGAGCACGGCCGCCCGCCCGAACTTGCCGAGCCCGTTGTTGACGATCAGCGCCACTTCGACCGGTCGCCACAAAAGCGCCTCGGCGAAGACGACAGCGGCGAAGGCCGATAGCGGCACGGTGCCGGCGAAGAAGATCAGATAGACGCCGTAGGACGCAGCGGCGAGGAACGGCAGCGACAGGACGCCGAGAAGCAGGAAACCGGCGGTGAACGTGCCGATCAGGTTGGGGCGGATGGTGGCGGTGCGGTAGAGCGCCGAGATGAAGCCGAAGGCCAGGATGCGCGACAGCATGATGCCGGCGGCCGAGGCGGTCGCGAACATGCCGAATTCGGCGATCGAAAGCGTGTTGGCCAAAGCGATGAAATAGGCGAGCGAAAACACCAGCCGACCGCCGGCGCCGCTGATCGCCGAGAAATAATCGAATACCAGTTTCCGGCGGGTGGCCACGAAGTGGCCGATCCGCGCGAAGCTCCGCCCTTGCGGCATGTCGCTGGCCTGGGTCATATCCGGGGCGATAGATAGGCTGCAAAGTTTAACGCGGCGTTCTGGCGGCCGTCCCGGCGGCCTGAAATGCGGTGAACAAGGGCGAAAACTGTGCCCGCCGAGGCGCAAAATTAACCGTTTGTTTCCTATGCCTGTTTAGCGTGGCTTAACGATTGGCCGATCCGCGCGCCCAAGCCGCCAGAGAGCAAGTTCCAGGACAATGGTCGACAGGGATAACCGTGATGAATGGAGGCGCGAGCGTTCTCTGCTCGCGCTCGGCCAAGCGATGCGTGGCGACGACAAGACGGTTTCGATCGGCGACCGGGCCAATTCCTCTTGGCGCGAGGACGCCGCCGCGCGCCATCGCGCCGCGCGTTCCGAGCGCGAAGAAAAGTTGAATCCGCGCCCCGCCGAAATCGGCGGATTTGACCACGATCAGGCGGATCCCGTCGAAACAGGCGACGACCGGGCCGCGTCACTAGGGCAGGGCTACGGGGGCACTGCGGGAGGCCACCAGCCGCAGGCCGCTCCCGAACCTCGTCATGTAGGCCGACCACCCGCTGCCGACGAATCCCAGGAATGGAAACCGCTGATCGACCCGGTGCAGGTGATTGGCGGCATCGCTCGCTCCAAAGCGCTGATCCTGTCCTCCACCATCCTGGGCGCCGCCCTTGGCATAGCCCTCGCGCTATCGACGCCGAAGAAATACGAAGCTACGACCGAGCTAACCATCGAGCCGGGCGACCTGAAACTTGCCGAACGCGATCTCACCCAATCGGTGGGTGAGCCCGACGCGGCATTGGCCGTTGTCGAAACCCGCATCAAGATGGTCACATCAGGCAAGGTTCTTGACGAGGTCGTCAAGGAGCTCAACCTCGTCAACGACCCGGAGTTCAACGGTCAGGGGTCTGGTGGCCTCGGCGTCGCGTCGTTCTTGCGCTCGATGATTTCGCGAGATGACCAGCCGGCCGGCAGCGACGAGATTCGCCGCCAGGCGCTGGCCGTCGGCAATCTGGCCGACAGCCTGTCGGTCGAGCGCACCGGCAAGACTTTTGTCATCTCCATCAGCGCCACCACGCGCAATGGCGAGAAATCGGCAGAGATAGCTAACACGACGAGAGACGTCTTCCAGCGGGAGATCGGCAACTACCAGTCAGAAATGGCCGGACGTGCGACGAGCGCGCTGACGTCGAAGCTCGATGAGCTGCGCAAGGGCGTCGAGACGGCCGAACGCAACGTTGAGGATTTCAGGGCGGCGCACGACCTTGTCGACGCGCAGGGCCACCTGATCAGCGATGATCAGATGTTGAAGCTCAACGAGCAGCTTTCCGTCGCCCGCGCCCGCACGCTCGAGCTGAACGCCCGCGCCGCCTCGGCACGCTCGCTGAACGTCAACTCGGTCCTCAGCGGCACGTTGCCGGAAGAGATCAACTCCAACATGATGAGCGAGCTGCGCTCGCAATATGCGGCGCTGAAGCAGGAGGCTGACCGCGCCGCGATCAAGTTCGGCCCGCGTCATCCTGAGCTGCAGGCGCTAAACGCCCAGCTTGCCGGCGCGCGCGAACGCATCACCGCGGAGCTGCAGCGCATCGCGTCCTCGCTGCAGGTCGACCTGAAGCGCTCCGTTCAGCTCGAGCAGGACTTGTCCTCGCGCCTGGCCGAGGCCAAGGTGCAGAGTGGCGATGTGAACAACAATCTTGTTTCGCTACGCGAGCTGGAACGCGAAGCCGCCGCCAAGCGCTCCGTCTATGAGCAGTATTTGTTGCGCGCCAAGGAAACCGGCGAGCAAAAGAACGTCAATTCGGCCAACATCAACGTGCTTTCGCCGGCTCAACCGCCGCTGGAAGCCAAGGGGCCGTCGCGTGTCCTGATGGCCTTGGCGGGGTTGTTCGCCGGCCTGTTTGCCGGCATCGGCCTCGGCGCGCTGCGCGGCATCCTTGCCAGCCTGCGCGAGACGGCCAATGCACGCTCGCGTCGCGGGAGTGAAGACCGTCCTTCTGCGCTTGAGAGCAATTCCAATCGGGCCGCCCCACCGGCGCCGCCACCACTCGCCACGCCGCCGGCTTCGCCTGTCGCTCCGCCGCCACCTCCGGCTTTTACACCAGCACCGGCTCCGCCTTTCATGCCGCCTCCGGCTTCATCCTTCACGCCATCGCCAGCAGCGTCCTTCACACCGTCGCCTGCTTCACCGCCGGTTCCACCACCGGTGTCGACGACTGCACCGGCTCCGGTCAAATCCGTCACGCCGCCGCCGGAACCGGCCAACGATGCCGGCCGTCCCGGGCTTTTCGGCTCGCTTGCCTCGGCGGTTCGCTATTTCGTGCGGCGCGAGCCGGCTGAAACGGTCGATATGGACTCTGTCCCGCCTGAAAGCGCCTGGCGGGCGCCCACCCTGGAAGAACGCTATCCCCGGGCTCAACCATCGGCGCGGGAGAATTTCCGGCCGCCATACGAGCAGGGCTATTCCTATTCGTACCGGCCGGACCACGGCCGGACCGATCCCTACGACGATCATTATTCGGCATCGGCGGCGTCCTATCATCCCCGGTCGCCGGCCGCCGGCGAGGCCGACCAGCCCCCCGCCGACCAGCCCCCCGCCGGCCAGCAAGGCGAGATCGACGAGATCCGCGCCAGCCTTCGCGAATTCCGCGAGGCGGTGCGCGAGCTGACCGAAAGCCGCACGCGCCGCCGCTATTTCTGAACTATCCGTATTTCTGGACGGCTCGCGGTTCGATAAAAGCAGCCGGTTTCGGGTTTACGGCATCCGACGACGCTTTGACGGGATTGCCTTGTCGAATTTTCGTGAAAATGCCGCGCTGCATTTCGGCCGCAAGCGTCTCCCTTTGGCGGACCGACAATGCCGATCGAGGAAATGGGGCCGTGCATCGACGCGGCCTCGAAGCGAAGCTGAGGGTTAGTGATGGCCGAAGTGATTGATGGAAAGCGTGTCGCCGAGGACGTGGTTTCGAAGGTCAAAGCTCTGACCGCGGAGCTGTCGACCAAAGGAGCCACCAAGCCCGGCCTTGCGGTGGTGATCGTCGGCGAGGATCCGGCAAGCCAGGTCTATGTCGCCTCGAAATCGCGCACCGCCAAGGAATGCGGCTTCCATTCGCTCCAGCATACGCTGCCGGCCGACACCACCGAGGAACAATTGCTGAAGATCATCGGCGACTTGAATGCCGATAAGTCGATCCACGGCATCCTCGTGCAATTGCCGCTTCCCGGCCATATCGATGCCGGCAAGGTCATCCAGACGATCGCGCCGGAGAAGGATGTCGACGGCTTCCACTTCATCAATGTCGGCAAGCTCGGCACCGGCGAGCTCGAGACTGCCTTCGTGCCCTGCACGCCGGCGGGCTCCATGCTTCTGATCGAGCGCGTGCGCGGCAAGGACCTTTCCGGCCTCAACGCCGTCGTCGTCGGTCGCTCCAACATCGTCGGCAAGCCGATGGCCAACCTGCTGCTCGCCGCCAACTGCACGGTCACCATTGCCCACAGCCGCACCAGGGACCTGCCGGCGCTTGCCCGCACCGCCGATATCCTGGTCGCCGCGGTCGGCCGTCCGGAAATGGTCAAGGGCGATTGGGTCAAGCCTGGCGCGACCGTCATCGACGTCGGCATCAACCGCATCCCCGCGCCCGAAAAGGGCGAAGGCAAGAGCCGCCTGGTCGGCGACGTCGCCTATCCCGAAGCGGCCAAGCTCGCGGGCGCCATCACGCCGGTGCCGGGCGGCGTGGGACCGATGACCATTGCCATGCTGATGGCGAACACTGTAGCTTCCGCCTACCTCGCGGCCGGGTTGAAGCGGCCGTCCTTCTGATTTGAGAAAGCCTCGGCATTGCCGAACCTGACCGCTCCCCAGCATTTTGCAGCCAAGTGGAACCACTTGGCGCTGCACAAATGCGGCTGAAATAAAGGGACAGAGCGGGATGCCCCACTCGAACCAGTCGCATCCCGTTCTCGAGCGGCCGATGACGAGCGATCCCGTTCAGGGCGGCCGCCAGTTCGGCTTCCTCTTGGTCGACAAATTCTCGATGTTCTCGCTGGCGGCCGCCATCGACTGCTTCCGCTCGGCGAACCGACTGCTCGGCCGCGATTTCTATGGCTGGACGACGATCTCGGCCGACGGCGACGCGGTCATGGCCTCGAACGGCCTGCCGTTGAAGATCGACTATTCGGTCGCCGACATGCCGCCGGTCGACATCCTGTTCGTTTCGGTCGGCCTCTCCATCGAATTTCCCGGCAAGAGCAAGGTTCTGGCGGCGCTGCGCAGCTGGGGCCGGCGCGGCAATGCGCTCGGCGCTCTGTCGGTCGGCTCTTATCTCCTGGCCGAAGCCGGGCAGCTCGACGGCTATCGCTGCACCATCCATTGGGAGAACCGCGCCGGCTTCATGGAGCGTTTCCCCGACATCAACTGCACCGGCAACGTCTTCGAGATCGACCGCAAGCGTTACACCTGTGCCGGCGGCACCACCTCGATCGACCTGATGCTGGAGATCGTGCGCGGCGATTTCGGCTCCAACCTCGCCAACGGCGTCGCCAACCAGTTCCAGCACGAGCGCATACGCTCGGCCGGCGACCGCCAGCGCGTCGGCCCCGAGCGGGACCTCACCGGCAAGTCGGAAAAGCTGAGGCGCATCGTCGAATTGATGGCCGATCATCTCGACGAGCCGCTGTCGGCGGTGCAGCTCGCCAAATCGGCGGGGCTGTCGGTGCGCCAGGTCGAGCGCCTGTTCCTGCGCCATTTGAGCGTCACCCCCGGCCGCTACTATATGCGGCTGCGGCTCGAACGCGCGCGCGAATTGCTGCGCCAGACCAACATGCCGATTCTCGACGTGGCGATCGCCACCGGCTTCACCTCGCACTCCTATTTCGCCCAGAGTTACCGGCTGCAGTTCGGCCGTCCGCCATCGGAAGAGCGGCGCACCACTTATTGAGTGACTCGCCGGCCTTCGGACTTGTCTCCGAATGCCGCCTCAAATAGCTTTCGCAACGCGGACGAGGGTTGCTCTCAGGAGATTTCCATGGCGGGACTGATACGGAGCGTCGCTGCGGCGCTCCTGCTTTTGTCGATGACCGGTTTCGGCTTTGCCGCCAACAAGGTCATCATCATCCTTGATGCATCAGGCTCGATGTGGGCCCAGATCGACGGCAAGCCGAAGCTGGAGATCGCGCGTGAATCGCTGCGCACGGTGCTTCAGTCGGTTCCCGCCGACGACGAGATCGGCTTCATGGCCTATGGCCATCGCACCAAAGGTAGTTGCGACGACATCGAGCTGATCGTGCCGCCGCAGGCCGGTTCAGCCAGCGCCATCTCGTCAGCAGCCGACAGCATGAAATTCCTCGGCAAGACGCCGCTCACGGCCGCCGTCAAGCAGGCGGCGGAAGCGCTGAAATACACCGAGGACAAGGCCACCGTCGTCCTCATCACCGACGGGCTCGAGACCTGCGGCGGCGATCCTTGCGCACTCGGCAAGGAGCTGAAGGAAAGCGGCGTCGACTTCACCGCCGATGTCGTCGGCTTCGGCCTGACCGCCGACGAAGGCAAGCAGATCGCCTGCCTCGCCGAAAACACCGGCGGCAAATACATCCAGGCCTCCGACGAGAAGGCGCTGCAGGAAGCCCTGGTCGAGACCGTCGCGGCTCCCGCGCCGGCCCTTGCGCCAGCTCCCGAACCGGCGCCGGCACCCGAGCCCTCCAAGCCTGAATTCAACTTCACGCCGAGCGTGGTCATGGCCGAGGGCGGCGATCCGATTACCGACGGCAATGCCTGGGAGATCTACAAGGCGAAGTCCGACGGCACGCGCGGCGACCAGGTCATGACCGAATATGGCGTGCTCAAGACCAATCTCGAGCCGGGCGACTACCTCATCGTCGGCCGCGACGACGAGGCAAGGAGCGAGCAGAAGATCAAGATAGAGGCTGGCAAGACCTACAGCCCGCTGTTCACGCTGAACGCCGGCACTTTGGTCATCCATCCGCATGCTAGCCAGGGCTCGGAGATCAGCGGCGAAGCGCGTGTCGACTTCGCCTATCCTGGCGGCAGCACCACGCACTATGGCGACGCCAAGGCGACCGTCCCCGCCGGCGAGCAGAAGGTGACGGTGCAGATCGGCGCCGGCACTGCGACCGAGACCGTCCAGCTTGCTGCCGGGCAGACCGTCGAGAAGGACATCGTCGTCGGCGTTGGTCATGCCGTGCTCAACGCCTACTACACCGCCGGCGGCGACAAGGCCGACAATTCCGGCATCGGCTTCGAGGTCGTCAAGGCGAAGAAGAAGATCGACGGCTCGCGTGAAAGCGTGGAGCATTCCTACGGACCTGACAGCAAATTCTGGCTGCCGCCGGACGACTATGTCGCGCTCACGACGCTCGATCTCGCCGTCGTCGAGCAGCCCTTCAGCATCAAGGCCGGCGACAATCAGGACGTGAAGGTGGCTCTCGGCGCCGGCGTGCTGGCGATGTCGGCGCCCGGCGCCTATTCGATCGAGGTGCTCTCGTCAAAGAAGGATATCGAGGGCAAGCGCAAGTCGCTCGGCCTGACCTATGGTGATAGCTGGCAACAGACGATTCCCGCCGGCGACTATGTCGTCGTGCGCCACATGTCCGCTGAAGGCCAGGAGAAGGAAATGCCGGTGACGATCAAGGCCGGCGAGCGCACCGAGATCATTGTGCAGTAAGCGTTGCGGTTGTCGAACGAACGAAAAAGGGCGGCTCCGAGCCGCCCTTTTTCGTAAGACACATTGGGGAACACGTCAGGCGTTTCCGAACGCCGCCGCCCCATGATCGGCCCGCCCGACCAACTGCCGGAAGCCGGCGAACAGCTCACGACCGAAGCCGAACTCGTTGCCGATGAGGTCGGCTTCCGCCGTGCGGCGCAGCGCGAATTCCGTCCCCGGTACCAGCACTTCCAGCGTGCCGGCATCGGCGTCTAGCCGGATGATATCGCCGTCATGGATCCTGGCGATCGGTCCGTCCTCGACCGCTTCCGGCGTCACATGGATCGCTGCCGGCACCTTGCCGGAAGCGCCCGACATGCGCCCGTCGGTCACCAGCGCGACACGCTGGCCGCGGTCCTGCAGGATGCCGAGCACCGTGGTCAGCTTGTGCAGTTCCGGCATGCCGTTGGCCTTCGGCCCCTGGAACCGGATGACAGCAATGAAATCGCCGGTAAGCTGGCCGGCCTTGAAAGCGTCATTGAGGCCCTGCTGGCTGTCGAACACCTTGGCCGGCGCCTCGATGACGCGACGTTCGGGCTTGACCGCAGAGGTCTTGATCACGGCATGGCCGAGATTGCCGGCCAGCACTTTCAAGCCACCCGTCGGCTGGAACGCTTTCTTGACCGGCGCCAGCACCTTCTCGTCGCCGCTGTTGAGCGGCGCCGCTTCGCGCACGACGCTGCCGTCATCGCCAAGCCTCGCCTCGACCGCGTAGGGCCGCAGGCCTTCGCCCCACACCGTCTGCACATCCTCGTGCAACAGGCCTTCGTCGAGCAATTCGCGGATCAGGAAGCCGAGGCCGCCTGCCGCGTGGAAGTGGTTCACGTCGGCAAGCCCGTTCGGGTAGACGCGCGCGAGCAGCGGCACGGCCTCCGACAGGTCGGAAATGTCCTGCCAGGTCAGCGCGATGCCGACGGCGGCGGCCATGGCGATGAGGTGGATCGTGTGGTTGGTCGAGCCGCCGGTGGCGTGCAGGCCGACCACGCCGTTGACGATCGAGCGCTCGTCGATCATGCGCCCGACCGGCGTATAGGCATTGCCGAGCGCGGTGATCGCCAGCGCGCGCTTGGCCGCTTCCCTGGTCAGCGCGTCGCGCAGCGGCGTGCCCGGATTGACGAAGGAGGCGCCGGGCGTGTGCAGGCCCATGATCTCCATCAGCATCTGGTTCGAATTGGCGGTGCCGTAGAAGGTGCAGGTGCCCGGCCCGTGATAGGATTTGGACTCCGCTTCCAGCAGTTCGGCGCGGCCGACCTTGCCTTCGGCATAAAGCTGGCGGATCCTGGCCTTCTCGTCATTCGCGAGACCGGTCGTCATCGGCCCGGCCGGTATGAAGACGGCAGGCAGATGGCCGAAGGTGAGCGCCGCGATCACCAGTCCCGGCACGATCTTGTCGCAGACGCCGAGGAAGACGGCGGCGTCGAACATGTTGTGCGACAGGCCGATCGCCGCCGCCATCGCGATCACGTCGCGTGAGAACAGCGACAGCTCCATGCCGGGCTGGCCTTGGGTGACGCCGTCGCACATCGCCGGCACGCCGCCGGCGACCTGGGCGATACCGCCTGCCTCGCGCGCGGCTTCCTTGATCAGTGCCGGGAACGTCTCGAAGGGCTGATGCGCCGACAGCATGTCGTTGTAGGAGGTAATGATGCCGAGGTTCGGCACGCGGTCGCCACCGAGCGCGATCTTTTCGGACGGGCTGCACACGGCAAAGCCGTGGGCGAGATTGCCGCAACCCAGCACCGCGCGGTTGGCGGTGCGGCTGGAAGCCTCCGCGATACGGCCGAGATAGGCTTCGCGGCCGGCTTTCGAGCGTTGGCGGATGCGTTCCGTGATGGTTTCGATGTCGCGTCTGGCTGTCATGGTCCGTCCTTTCGAGCCCAACGTCCTCCCTCTGCCGCCGGGCTGTCCTCATCTGAAATCAGGGTGTCCAGAACACCTCTATCGGTCTAGGCGCCGCCTCGATCACTCTGCGGATGGGCTTCTTCGCGCCAGGACCCATCGCGCCGTTGAACGCGGCGCGCTTGTCCTCGCCTTCGATGTGGAGCGCAACGAAGCCGGCGGCGACGATGCGCGCCATCGACAGCGTGAGCCGCGGCTCGCCCCCGCTTGCCGCATGCACCGGCAGCACGATCCGCTGCGAGGCCGGGTCGAGCAATTCCTCGAGATTGCCGGCATCCGGGAAGAAGGATGCCGTATGGCCGTCGCCGCCCATGCCGAGGATCACCACGTCGAGCGGCCAAGGCAGCGCCCGCAGCGCTTCGCTGTCCATCGCCGCTGCATCCTCGATGCTCGCCGCCTCGTGGTAGAGCGGTACGAAGCGCGCCGCGGCGGCCTTGTTCTGGAGCAGGTTCGCCGCCACCAGCCCGGCATTCGAACGCGGCGAGGACGGCGGCACGAAGCGCTCGTCGACCAGCGTCACGGTGACCTTGTCCCAGGCAATGGGCGCGGTCGACAGCGTGGCGAACAATTTCGCCGGCGTGGTGCCGCCGGACACTGCGAGCAGCGCTGTGCCGCGTTCCGCAATGGCGCTGGTCAACCGGTCTGAGATCTCACCGGCAAGCGCCGTCGCCAGGTGCTGGCGGTCGGCAAAGCCGTTCCAGCCGTAGCGGGCTTGGCTCAGTTGCTCTCGTGCCATGTCCGTCCGTCACGTTCGATGAGCGCGATCGAGGCCGATGGCCCCCAGGTTCCGGCGGTATAGCCTTGAGCTTCCTGCCGGGCGCTTTCCCAGGCGTTCTGGATCGGGTCGATCCATTTCCATGCCGCCTCGACTTCGTCGCGGCGCATGAACAGCGTCTGGTTGCCGCGCACCACATCCATGATCAGCCGCTCATAAGCGTCCGGCGCACGGCCTTGGAACGACTGCGCGAAGCTCATGTCGAGCGAGATCTGCCGCAGCCGCATGCCGCCCGGTCCCGGGTCCTTGATCATGATGAACTGCTTCACCCCCTCATCCGGCTGCAGGCGGATGACCAGCTGGTTGGGGAAGATCGGTCCGGCGCTGTCGCCGAAGATGGAATAGGGGATCGGCTTGAACTCGATGACGATTTCCGAGACGCGGGTGGCGAGCCGTTTGCCGGTCCTCAGATAGAAGGGAACGCCGGCCCAGCGCCAGTTGCCGATCTCGGCCTTCACGGCGACGAAGGTCTCGGTGTTGCTGTCCTTGCCGAGCTCCTCGACATAGCCCTTGACCGGCCCGCCGGCCGAAGCGCCGGCGCGATACTGACCGCGCACCGTGTGCTTCGGCGCCTCGTTGCCGTTGATGCGCTTCAGTGCCCTCAGCACCTTCAGTTTCTCGTCGCGCACCGCGTCGGCGTCCATCGACGACGGCGTTTCCATGGCCACCAGGCAGAGCAGCTGCAGGATGTGGTTCTGCACCATGTCGCGCAACGCGCCTGCCTTGTCGTAGTAGGTGACGCGATCCTCAAGACCAACGGTCTCAGCGACCGTGATCTGAACATGGTCGATCTGGGCGGAGTTCCACAACGGCTCGTAGAGCGCGTTGGCAAAGCGCAGCGCCATCAGGTTCTGCACCGTTTCCTTGCCGAGATAGTGGTCGATGCGGAAGATCTGGCTTTCGTGGAAATCGTCACCGACAGCGTCATTGAGCGCCCGCGCCGAGGTGAGGTCGCGACCGATCGGCTTCTCCAGCACGATGCGCGAGTTCGGCGTGATCAGCTTGTGCTCCTTGAGCTGGTGCGAAATGTCGCCGAACAGCGCCGGCGCCACCGCAAGGTAGAAGGCGCGGATGCGGTCGCTGTCGCCGATTGCTTTCTTCAACTTGTCGAAGCCGGCGCCAGTGGTTGCGTCCGCCGACACGTAGGAGAGCCTTGCCAGGAATATCTCCAACTCCTTCGGATCGATATCGGCAGGCTTCACATGGTCTGATATCGCCTTCTTGGCGAAGGTCTGGAATTCGGCATCGGTCATTTTGGCGCGCGAGGTGCCGATGATGCGCGTTGGCTCGGAGAACTGGTGGCCGCACTGGCGATAGTAGAGCGATGGCAGGAGCTTGCGTTCCGACAGGTCGCCGGTGCCGCCGAAGATGATGAAGTCGAATGGGTCGACAGGAATGATCTGGCTGGTCATGGTCAGTCCGATTTGATGCCGGGCGCCGGCAGCGTGGTTGGTATATTCTAATCGATTTAAATTTTCCAGTGCCATGGTGTCACATGCGAGGACCAATGGCTTGCACTTGCATCGGTCCACATGTTTCCCGACACTCACGCCGCCGGCAGGCCTGTCGGCAAGCCATGGCTTCCGGAAGCGTTCGCGGCTGCAGCATAGAACGCGAATGTGACGAAAGCTAAGGGAGATGTAGCCTGGCGCGCGCGTGCCGGGCGGCAGATGGAAAAGTACGTCAAGCTGCGGAATCCAAAGAGCGGGAAAACCATGCGTCTGGAAAACAAAGTCGCCGTCATCACCGGCGCAGCGTCGGGCTTCGGCGAAGGCATGGCCAAGCGCTTTGCCGAAGAGGGCGCGCGCGTGGTCGTCGCCGACCTCAACGCCAGGGGCGCCGAGCGGGTGGCCGAAGAGATCGGCGAGAGCGCCATCTGGACCCAGACCGACGTTTCCCTGCGCTCCGAATTCGACGAGATGATCTATGCCGCCAAGAGCGCCTTCGGTCGCATCGACATCATGGTCAACAATGCGGGCTTCACCCATCGCAACGGCGATATGCTCGGCGTCGATGAGGAAACCTTCGATCTGATCACCGCCGTCAACATGAAGGCGATCTACCACGCGGCGCTTGCCGTCGTGCCGATCATGGACCGCCAGGGCGGCGGCGTCATCCTGACCACGGCCTCCACGGCCGGGCTTCGGCCGCGGCCGGGCCTGACCTGGTACAACGCCTCCAAGGGCTGGGCGATCACCGCCACCAAGTCGATGGCCGTCGAGCTGGCGCCGAAGAACATCCGCGTCAACTGCCTCTGCCCGGTCGCCGGCGAGACCGGCATGCTGGAGAAGTTCATGGGCGCCGACACGCCTGAAATCCGCGAAAAGTTCCGCGCCTCGATCCCGCTCGGACGGCTCTCGACACCGCTCGACATCGCCAACGCGGCGCTGTGGCTGGCCTCGGATGAAGCCGCCTTCATCACCGGCGTGGCGCTGGAGGTCGATGGCGGGCGTTGTATCTGAGCCGCTCCTGGAAGCACATCGCGGTTTCCGCTCCTGGTTGCGGTGAACGAACGGATTGGCGCCGTCCGGCCGAGCTCCAGTTTGACTTGATGGTCCGCCGAAGGAATAACGGATCGGGGTAAGGGAAACTGGCGGGTGGTTAAGCTCAGGCTGCGCGAAATTGGCAACGACCTCGGCTGGCGATTGCGTCGCTATCGGGCAGAGCGTGCGCGTGCGCGAAGCAAGGCGACCTTCATCGGTATAACCGGCAGCTCCGGCAAATCGACGGCAACGAGCTTGCTTGGTCATATCCTGGCCAGTCACGGCAAGGTCTATACCCAAGTTCTAGCCAACACGCTCAAGGCGCTTGTCCGCACGCTCTACAAGCGGATGAAACGTGCGGGCAAGGTCGACTATGTCGTCTTCGAAGCCGGCGCGTTTGAGCCCGGCTCAATCCGGTCGATGGCGCAGATGCTGAAGCCGGATGTAGCGGTCGTAACGATGGTCAGGCTGGAGCACGTCACTCAATTCCGGACCCTGGATGCTGTCGCCCAGGAAAAGAGAGCGCTGGTTGAGGCGTTGTCGCCGGGCGGACTCGCGATCTTGAACGCCGACGACCCGCATGTGCTTGATATGGCTTCGGGCGCAAGGTGCCGCGTGGCGACTTTCGGTCAGTCGGAAGCCGCGGACTATCGTGTAACAGACATCCATGCCGCCTATCCGGACCTGCTCAGATTTTCACTTCGCTGGCGCGGCGGCGACATAGACATGCAGACACGATTTCCTGGCGAGCACTTCTGGCTGCCGGCGGCGGCCGCCGCCGTCACGGCGTTGGAACTTGGTGTCCCGCCGGAAAAAATCGCCGCAAGGACAGCATCCTTCGAACCTCTAGCCAACCGCTGCACGGTGCTGGTGACCGATCGGGGTCCACAATTCATAGTCGATGCCGCCAAAGCGCCCTGGCATTCGCTGAACATTGCGTTCGAGATGATGGCCAAAGCCAAGGCCGTTCGCAAACGGATCGTCGTCGGACAGATTTCCGACTACACCGGTTCGTCGAGAAAGTATGGCACTGCTTACGGTATCGCGCGCGACGTCGCCGACGAGGTCATCTATACCGGCGACAATGCCCACCGCTCACGCGCCAGCCAGGCGGATCGGGACAGTGGCCGTTTCATCGAGCTTCGCACCCCGAAGGAAGTCTCCGATCACATCAAGCAGACGGCTGTCCCCGGAGAACTGATCCTGCTGAAGAGCTCCGGCAATCTTCATCTGGAGAGGGTCGCGCTTGCCTGGACGCACGATGTCAGATGCTGGATACCAGCGTGCGGCAAGAAGGAAGGGTGTTCCACTTGCGGCCTCTACGAAGTGCCGTTCGAGGAACACAAGTCCTTCCTGGCAAATCGCCGGCTTGAACGCAGAAGACGCCGTTTCGGATGGCTGCTTGGCCTCACGCGCCGGTCTTGACGTAGCTTTTGTAGACCCAGCCGTGCTTGCCGTTATAGACGATCTCGCACCATTTCTTACAATTCATCACCTGCACCGATGCCTTGGCCGGCACCGTGGTGATTGCGGCGGCACCTTTCTTCGGGCCTGAGCGCATGGTCACGGCCCTCAAAACGCGCCCGTTTGCGGCCGCGCTGGCTTTTTGAGCTTTCGACTCAGGCTGCGCCGAGCTGTCCGTCGCTGCCGGCTGCGTATCTGGAACCTGCGGCTTGGCTTCGGGAATGGCGGCGGTTTGGGCGCCATCCATCGTGTCGCCCGGCTTCTTCGCTGCCGCTGCTGTCTCGCTGGCGGAACCGGCGACCTGCGACAGCGCGTTCGCGGCGTCGTTCTCGGCATCGGCCTCGGCAAAGGCGGTATCGGTCGATTGCGCGGGGGCCGCGCCGGCGGCCTGCTTGGATGGAGCTGGCTGGTTCTCGGCCGGGGCAGGTGGCGTCTTGGCGTCGGAAGCCGTCCAGCGGGGGTTGTTTGATGCCAGGGCCGGAATGTTGGCTTCGCGGGCCGCCGTCGTGGGCGTTACCGCGTCTCCCTTGCGCGCGGCCTGCGGCGCCGTCGCCACGGTGACCGCCGCTGCCGCCGGAGCGACTTTCGTGGTCTTCACCGGAATCGCCGGAACGGTCTGCTCGGCACTCGCCGCGGCCACTTGCCGGTCGCTGCCCGGAAAGCATAGCCATAGCGCCACCGCGGCCACGCCGATCAGCGCGGCGGTGCCGACCGCTGCAATGACCAGATGCGCGTTCGACTGTACCTTCTGCCAGAAGGATGGCCGTACGTTATAGCCGAACTGCATTGTGAAGCGCTGCCGTTCCGGCGCGCCGAAACTGAAGGGCTCGTTCACTCAAACCACCTCCAACAAGCGGGCCGACGTTCTTTCGATCACTGCCGTAACGATCGGCTTCGATCAGCATCGGTCCCTAAATCACTGCGGACAGAGCCCGCGAAATCCCCGGATTTTCGCCCATGATCGCACCTTTTACTGCTGATTATGGCATGAGTGAGCCAAATTGCGAAATTCTGCGTGCCTGTTAAGGCTTCCACAACCTGCCGCGTGGAAGCCGCCGGCGTCGAATCGGCGGCTTCGGCTGGACAGCCAGCTTTAAATCCTGTCACGCAACGCGAACCAATTCAGCGCCAGGAACAATAGCGGCGCGCGCAAACGCCGGCCGCCTGGGAAGGCGGGGATTTTCAGATCCTCGATCAGTTTCAAGCGGTCGCGATTGCCGGCAACGGTCTCGGCATAGAGCTTGCCGAAGAAGTTCGACAGCATGACGCCGTGGCCGGAATAACCGCCCATCGAAATCACTTTCGGCATCACTTCGCGCACGAACGGCTTTCGCGGCACCGTGATGCCGACATAGCCGCCCCAACCATGCGTGATCTCGACATCCTTAAGGTCGGGGTAGAGTTCGGCGATCTGCCTTCGGATGTGGATATGGATGTCCTTCGGATCGTTGACGGCATAGATCTCGCGGCCGCCGAACAACAGCCGGCCGTCCTTCGACTTGCGGAAATAGCGCACCACGAAGCGGGAATCATCGACCGACTCGCCGCCCGGCAGCACCTTGGAAGTGGCGCCGAGCGGCACGGTCGCGCCGATGAAGGAACCGATCGGCATGATGTGCGCCGCGCTCACCGGCTCCAGATTGCCGCCATAGGCATTGACCCCGACCAGGCATTTGTCGGCTGTGATCGTGCCCCTGGGCGTCGTGACCGTCACCTTGCCGCCATTGGAAACGATGCCGGTGGACGGCGTCTGCTCGAACAGATGCGCACCGGCGGCGGCCGCCACCTTCGCCGTGCCGATCACCAGTTTCAGCGGGTGGATGTGCCCCGTGCCGGTATCGCGCGTGCCGCCGAAGTAGCGTGTCGAGCCCAGCCTTTCCGCGGTTTCCGCCGCGTCCATGAAGCTTATATGCGGGTAGCCGAAGCGGCTTGCCATAATCTCGGCGTGGCGCCTGTAATCGTCGACATAACGGCGCTTGTGCGCCACCGAAAGCTGACCCGGCATATAGTCGATGTCGATCGCGTTGGCGGCTGCGAAGTCCAGCAGATGCGCCTTGGCTTCTTCGGCCAGGTCGAACAGTGCCTTGGCGCGGGAAAGGCCGTATTCGGCTTCCAATTCCTCCGCCCAGGCGCGCTGGCCGGTGCCGAGCTGCCCGCCATTGCGCCCCGACGCGCCGTCGCCGAAGCGATAGGCATCGATCAGCACGACATCCGCGCCGGCCTTCGCCAAATGCGCGGCTGCCGACAAGCCAGTGAAGCCGCCGCCGATGATGACGACGTCGCAAATACGGTCGCCGTCGAGAGCCGGATATTCAGGCCGGGATCCGACCGTGTCCTCATACCAGGAACGACCGGGGGAGATGGGGGATTGGTAGGACATGATGCTCGGGAGTAGGGGAGTAGGGGAGTAGGGG
>NZ_JAIUHJ010000035.1:0-28875 GCF_020165105.1 Mesorhizobium sp. CA5
TCCCACTTCAACCATACACCAGAACCAACACACAGGATTCTAGGGTCTGCGCGCGTCGCTTCGCTCCTTGCTCCGCCATAGAATGACGACGCGATCAATGTGCTTCGCCAATCGCGAAGTCATGCAAATTAAAAATTCTATGCGTCAGTTCAAATTGATATCCCGGCTGGCCGACCGCATCGACACCGAGAAGCCGGCCAGCACGTCGAACAGCGCGATGACCATCAGCGTGAAGAAGACGGAGTGGGCCGCGCCCTTCACCAGCAGGAATTCGACCAGGAAGGCGATGAAGACCAGCGTCGACAAAAGGTGATCGAGGATCGAGGCATTGGTGGTGCGCACCGATTTCGATATCTCGACGAACAGGAAGATCAGCCCGATCAGCACCATCAGGCCACCGAGCGTCATCGAGAACACGCCGCCCGACATCATGCGGAAAGAGAACATCTCAGTCGTCCAAGGATCGTCGCCGCCGCCGAACAATCCCAGCAGACCGAGATTGTAGAGGACGAAGGGCACGATCAGCAGCGGGATGGCACCGAACATCTGGGCGACTCCATGGGCACCCCTTTTGTAAAATCCGCGGCAGGCGCGCCGTCAAGGCTTTTCGCCGGCGGCGGCGAACACGCTCTAAGACCTAATGAAATAACAATGTCAGCCGGTTGACCGGCTTTTCTGCAGCCTGCGAGGCCCAGGTCTCCCTCAGCCAAGGGCCGCACGCAAAAAGACCGGCCAGAGGCCGGTCTTTTGAAACGTCACGAACCGCGGAAGCTTCTCAGCTTTCCTTCGGCTCAAGAACCTGGCGGCCGCGATACATGCCGGTCTTCAGGTCGATGTGATGCGGGCGGCGCATTTCGCCGGAATTCTTGTCCTCGACATAGGTCGGGGCCTTGAGCGCGTCGGCCGAGCGGCGCATGCCGCGCTTCGACGGAGAGGTTTTTCTTTTTGGAACGGCCATGGATATGCTCCACTACATGGTCAAAATGCCCCGGCAACCCTCGCGAAAGGGCCGCATCGAGGCCATAATCTGAGAAAGTCGGGTGCCTATACACGCCTTGCGCCGTTTTGGCCAGCGCCGGCGCGAATTTTTTTGCCGCAGGAGGACAGGAACTAGGTGTGTCGAGATTCAAGTCAGGCCGAGCCGAGAACGGTGGCCACCGAGAACCGGAGCGGAGCGTACTTAAGGTACGTGAGCACCGGAAGCGCAGGTAGCCGCCGTTCGCAGGCCGGGCTCACTTGAATATCGATGCACCTAGTCAAGGCAGCCGACATAGGCGCCTGACCTGCTCGCACGCCGCTCGATCAGCGAGGCCAGCCGCCGCAGGCCCGGCCCCGGCCTGGCGGGATTGCGCGCGATCGGGTTGGGCAGACTGACGGCAAGCAGCGCCGCCTGCCGGCGCGACAATTGCTTGGCAGAGACGCCGAAATGATGCCGGGCGGCGGCCTCGATGCCGTAGATGCCCGGCCCCCATTCGGCGATGTTGAGATAGATTTCCATGATCCGCCGCTTCGACATCACAGCGTCGAAATAGACGGCCAGGGGCAGCTCGACCACCTTGCGCACGCTGCCCAATGGGCGCGACCACAGAAAAAGGTTCTTCACCGTCTGCATGGTGATGGTGGAGGCGCCGCGCGTCGCCTCGCCGGCCAGCGCGTCGTCGACCACGCCGCGCAACTCGCCCAGATCGACGCCGCGATGAAAGCAGAACTGCCCGTCCTCCGACATGATCACCGAATGCGCCAGCACCGGCGCCACGTCGTCGATCGACACCCAGCGCCGGTCGTAGCCGGAAAAAGTCACGAGGTCCTTCAGCATTAGCGTCGAGACCGGATGCACGAAAGACGGCAGATAAAGGAAGGTGAGCACGACCGGTATGACTGCCAGCACGAGCGCCACGACCAGGCAACGCCGACCAAGCCGCTTGAGACCGGCGCGGTTCAGGCGCCGACGTCGCGCCATGTCCAGCCCTTCGCTTTCATAGTCGACGATCGGTTCCGTCAAGCCGTCCACCCGTGCCTCGCCTCCTCCGGCATAAAGGCGCGAGCCTGCTTGCGCAATGTCTGAGTGTCGGCTACCGGTCCCGGCCATGGGCAAAGACGACCAGATCGCCTTCGAATCCGCGCTTTTCATGCGCGCCGCCGCGGTCGAGACCGAGCTGCGGCGGATCCTCGACGCGCGTCCGCTCACCAGTGAGATCGTGCGGCCGGAGCGCCTGATGGCGGCCATGCGCCATGGCGTGCTCAATGGCGGCAAGCGGCTGCGGCCATTTCTAGTCATGGAAAGTGCCGCGCTGTTTTCGGCCGATAGCGAGGCGGCGCTGCGCGTCGCCGCGGCGCTCGAATGCGTGCATTGCTACTCGCTCATCCATGACGACCTGCCTTCCATGGACGACGACGATTTGAGGCGCGGCCAGCCGACGGTGCACAGGGCCTTCGACGAGGCGACCGCGGTCCTCGCCGGCGACGCGTTGCTGACCTTGGCCTTCGACGTCGTCGCCGACGACGCGACGTTGCTGGCGGCGGAGCGCCGCGCCACCCTGGTCCTCGCCCTTGCCCGTGCGGCCGGTGCCGGCGGCATGGTCGGCGGCCAGATGCTGGACCTGGAAGCGGAGCGCGAACGGCCGGACGAGGCGGGGATCATCACGCTGCAGGCGATGAAGACCGGCGCGCTGATCCGCTTCGCCTGCGAGGCCGGCGCGATCGTCGCCGGCGCGCCTCCTGCCGAGCGCGAGCGGCTGGCGGAGTTCGGCTCGGCGATCGGCCTTGCCTTCCAGCTCGCCGACGACCTGCTCGACCTGACCGCCGACGCAAAGCAGATGGGCAAAGCGACGAACAAGGATGCGGCCGCCGGCAAGGCGACGCTCGCAGCACTGCACGGACCAGACTGGGCGCGCGGTCAGCTCCACGGCCTCATCGACCAGGCGCATGCGCTGCTTGAGCCCTATGGCGAGCGGGCTGAGCTGCTCAAGCAAGCGGCGACCTTCGTGGCGACGCGCAACAGCTGAACTGCGGCGCGGCGGGCGCCCCCATTGCGGAAGCCGACAACAGCTCCGATTGTTCGCTATGTTCGAATACTGCTGTCGATGGCCGGGTGATTATCCGGCATCCGCAGCAGTCTATATCCGCTCCAGGACAACGAACGGACATCATCGGTCCGGTCGCTGACGCCTCCCCGGCCCTCCATCCAGAGCCGTGAAATCCACCGGAAGGAACCTGGAAATGCCCTTTGCCAACTTCAAGATGCCCGAGGCCGCCCTCACAAAGGCGCAAAAGGAAGACCTCGTCCACAAGACCACGCAGATGTTCGTCGACTATTTCGGCGAAGGTGTACGCCCCCACACCATGGTGCTGATCGAGGAAGTTCCCGACGGAGGTTATGGCCGCGCCGACGAGGTCTTCATTCTTCCCGACGCCTACCGGGCCGAGGATAGTGCCTGACTTGAACCGGGCGAGTCGCTTGCCGAGCGGCACGCCCAACTTTCCGTGTCGGAGCCGACACTCGCTTTCCCTTGGATCAGCCCCGGTTCGGCAAGCTCCGCAGGAAATCGATCATCGCGGCGTTGACCTCGTCCGGGCGCTCCTGCTGAGTCCAATGCCCGCAGCCGGGCAGCATCAGCGTATCGCGGATTTGCGGGACGAAGTTCCTGAGATTGGCCAACAGTTGATCCATGCCGGGGAAGGCGACCACAAGGTCACGGTCGCCCGCTGCGTAGAGAGCGGGAACCTTGATCCGCGCGCCGGCAAAGGGCGCCATCAGTTCCCAGTTCCGGTCGATGTTGCGGTACCAGTTGAGACCTCCGGCAAAGCCGGTGCGCTGGAACTCGCCGGCGTAGAAATCGCTGTCGCTTTCGCTGAGCCAGTGCGGCAGACTTGCAGGAACCTCGGCGGCTTGCAGGAGCCCTCCGCCGTGCGGGACCATGGCAATTCTGGCGCCGCCATCCGAAGCGTCTCCCGACACCGCGTAAAGCATGGCGCGCACCGTGGCCCGCGGGTCTCGTTCCAGCTCCGCCTCGGCAATGCCGGGTTGCTGGAAATAGAGCTGGTAGAACTGGGACTCCGGCGTTCGCGGCATGAGGCTGGTCGGACGCGCATTGCCGCGCGGCCGGAACGGCACGCTGAGGCCGACGACGGCATGGAAGCGGTCCGGCCGTAGCAGCGCGGCATGCCAGGCCACCACCGCACCCCAGTCGTGGCCGACGATGACGGCACTGGGGACCTCGAGGGCGTCGAGAAGACCCACCATGTCGCCGACCAGATGAAAGAGCGTGTATTGGTCGATCGCTTCCGGCCGGTCGCTCTTGCCGTAGCCCCGCATGTCGGGGGCGACGGCACGGAAGCCCGCCGCTGCGAGCGCGCCCAGCTGATGCCGCCAGGAATACCAGGATTCAGGGAAGCCATGGCACAAAAGCACCACCGGCCCTTCGCCCTGCTCCGCGACATTGAGGCGGATGCCGTTGGTCTCAACTATCCGCTGTATAGGTTCGCTCACGGCCGCTTCTCATGCTCGCGTTCCACCTCTGATCAATGGCGAAAGGCCAGACGCCGCAACGGGTGGCCGAGCCAGCGGGGTGCCAAGTTTTGGAGGCGCGCATCTTCCATTGACTGTCTCAGGGGCGGTCGCGGCAGTCAATATCCGACATGGTCACGTAGCGCCACGGCGTCCACCCACTTGAATAGTTCTGGCGATGCGCGTCCATTCGTGCAGGATCGCTGACTGAGGAGGCGGGGAACCAATGCTTAAGCTGCAAGCCTGGCTGGCCGATTATTGGGTCATCGGTGCAGGGTTCATGGCAGCATCGCTCATAGCGGCCGCGCCGGTCTTATCGCTTCCGCTGCCGGTGTTCCTGATCTTCCTGCACAGCCCGTTTTACATGGTCCACCAGGTCGAAGAGCACGCCGGCGACCGATTCCGCAAATTCGCGAACGAAAATGTTTTCGGCGGCCGTGACGCCCTTACCGTCGCCTCGGTTCTCGTCATCAACCTGCCGTTTGTCTGGGGTATCAACCTGCTGGCTCTTTATGCGGCATTCCTGTGGGGACCCGCCTGGGGCCTGGTTGCCCCGTATGTCATGATCGTGAACGCGCTCGCGCACCTCGTCACATCGGCGCGGCTCGGCAAATACAATCCCGGCCTCGTCACTAGCGTCATTTTGTTTTTGCCACTGAGCGTCGTCACGATCTGGATGATCGGCCGGACGGGAGGTCTTGTCCCGCAATTGATCGGCGCAGCTCTCGCGATCCTGCTTCACCTGGCGATCATTGCGGTCGTGGCCGCCCGATACCGCTCTCTCGTCGTCACCTCACAGCATCGGCGGCGACGTCATCAATCTTGATCATCGGCAAAACGGCCCTTTGTCCTCAACGGCACCACATTCGCGCTGGCTGGCTGTTCCGGCTCGGCGCTCTGCGCGGCGACTGCCATATCGGCCCGGGGCAGATAGATCGTCACCGTCGTGCCCTTGCCGACTTCGCTTTCAATTGTGACCGCGCCGCCGGACTGCTGCGCCAAGCCGTAGACCTGGGCGAGGCCGAGACCTGTACCCTTCTCGGGCCCTTTGGTCGTGAAGAACGGTTCGAAAACCTGCGGAAGCACGTCTGCCGCAATGCCGATGCCTGTGTCGGTCACCCGCAACGCGACGAATTCACCTTGCAGGCCGGCTGCGTTATCCTCGCTCGACAGCAGCACGTTCTCCGCCGTTATCGTTACCAGGCCACCGTCTGGCATGGCGTCCCGCGCGTTGAAGGCAATGTTGACGAGACCAAGCTCCAGTTCGCCGGGGTCGACCTTGACTGGCCAGGTTTCGGGTCCGACAGCGGCGACCAATTTCACCGATTTGCGCATGGAGCCCGCTATCATTGCGCGGACGGCTTCCACGCGCTCTGCCAGCGAGACGACCTCGGCGCGGGCAGCCTGCTTGCGCGAGAAGGCCAGCAACTGGCGTGTCAATGCGGCGCCGCGCTGGAGTGCAAGTTCCACGGATTCGGTCGCCCGCTTCATTTCGGGATCGGCGCCGACTTTCTTCCCCAATCGAACAAAGCTTTCGACCACCGTCAGGAGATTGTTGAAATCATGCACGATGCTGCCGGTCAGTTGGCCGAGCGCATCCATTTTCTGCGTATGAACGCGTTGCGCTTGCGCCTGCCGGAGTGCGATCTCAGCGTCGCGTCGGTCGGTGATGTCGCGCGTAATCTTGGCGAAACCGATCAGCTCTCCTCGCTCGTCGCGGATCGGATCGATCACGACATTCGCCCAGAACAGCGTCCCGTCCTTACGGACGCGATGGCCCTCGGTCTCGAAGCGTCCATCCCGTGTTGCCGTATAGAGCGCGCGGCCAGGTAAACCCGCGGCACGGTCGTGCTCGGTGTAAAAACGTGAGAAGTGCTGACCGATGATTTCTTCGGCCGCATAGCCCTTGATGCGCTCCGCGCCGGCGTTCCAACTGGTCACCAGCCCGTTGGGGTCAAGCATGAAGAGCGCATAGTCGGTCACGCCGCTCACCAGAAGGCGGAACTGGCGCTCGCTTTGGCGCAAAGCTTCGTGCGCCGCACGGCGTTCGGTGATGTCGCGCGTGACCTTGGCGAATCCTTCGAGTCGGCCTGCGTCGTTATGGATCGGGGTAACGACAACCGATGCCCAGAAACGGCTGCCATCCTTGCGTACGCGCCAACCCTCGCCTTCATATCGCCCGTTCTGCACGGCTGCTTCAAGGACGCGGAGCGGTGTGCCTTTTGCGCGTTCTTCGCGAGTATAGAATTTGGAAAAATGCTGGCCCACGATTTCCTCGGCAGCGTAGCCTTTCAGCCGCTCGGCGCCGGCGTTCCAATTGGTGACCACGCCGCTTGGATCGAGCATGTAGATGGCATAGTCGGTCACGCCGTCGACAAGGATGCGGAAGCGCCGCTCGCTCTGCAGCAGCGATTCATGCGCGGCGACGCGCTCCGTGATGTCTCGCGTGATCTTCGCGTAACCCAAAAGAACGCCGTTGCGGTCCAGTACCCGTTGGACAAGGCCGCTCGACCAGAACCTGGTTCCGTCCTTGCGCACCCGCCATCCTTCGGCCTCGTATCTTCCCTCCGCCTTTGCCGCGGCAAGCATCCTGCTCGGAACCCCATTCGCCTGATCTTCGACTGTGAAAAATCGGGAAAAATGCTGCCCCAGGACTTCCGAAGCCGCGTAGCCCTTTATCTTCTCGGCGCCGGCATTCCAGCTGGTGATGAGGCCATCTGCATCGAGGGTGTAGATCGCGTAGTCGGCGACAGCGTCGATGAAGAGTTCAAGGCGCCGGCTGTCGGAAAGGTGTTGCGCGTCGGCTGTGGTCAGTGGCATTGTCGAACCCGCATTACGCTCGCATCAGGCAGTTCGTCCGGTGACGCGTCTGCAACATAAGCGTGCCTATCCTGCATAGCAACGAGCTTGGATCAATGGCGACATATTCATCCGCTCTCGCAGCCAATCTCAGAAACCCAGGTTATTTGTACAGCTTTGCTCCGGAAAACGAGCCTGGAGATGACGAGGAAAATCCCGTCTCTCACGAACTCGGCTCTGCCGAGCATGACGAACTCCCGTATAGGGTCGAGTTGTGGAACGCCGCCAAGAACGGTGTCGAACAAGTCCTCGCCGTCACGGCAAATGCCAGCATCGGCTACGCTGCCTATTACGCAGCGACGCGTGAGCACCCGGACCGCTACGTCACCTTGCGGCACAAGAACAATTTCGTTTCAAGATGGAACGGTCCGGCGAATTAGGCAGGGGCCTGTCTATGACACGGAGCGCCAACTCTTCCCGTTCGGCCGAAGCGCTGCCCTATCGTATCGAACTCTGGCACGCCGACAGCCATGAGGTCATCGAACGGGTTCTCGCACGCGCCGTTACAGCCCAGCTTGCCCGCGCCATTTTTCAAGCCGCAAGGGACGAGCATCCTCGACGGCGGATCACGCTGCGCAAGGGAAACCGTATCCTCTCCGATACGACGGATTGACGATCTGCCGTCCGGTTTCAAAGCGCTGTCCGGAGGTCCAGTGCGCTAGGCCTGTCTGTCGCGGACAGCGATACGTCGCCCCTGCATCAAAAGCTGCGACAAGGACCCTCCCTCCAACGAAATCTTAATGTAAATCAAGCGTAATCCCGACCATTAAAATTGTGCGTATGTGTTGGGGTTGCGCATGCCGGAATATTCTTCCTTCCTCCGGTCGATCCGGATCCGCTACATTTCGGGATTGCTTGTCTTCGCGCTGGCCTCGGCCGCCGTCATGTTCGCGCTCAACCGTGTGAATTCGTACCGCCACGAGGTCGATGCTCTCAGCGGCAATTTCGTCATCTTCGCCCGCGACCTGCGCAACGCCACCAATTTCGCCGAGACCACCGGCACCGCCTGGCGCAGCGAGACGCGCGATGCGTTGGCGACCGCCGCGCGCGGCCATTCCGAACGCCTGATGGGCGAGATCGGGATCCTGAACGCCCAGCTTGCCGCGATCAGGCCGCGCCTGTCGAACAACACCGTCAACGCGCTGGACACCGCTTCGGTCAATGACGACCTGTTCTGGTCGGCGCGCGATATGGTGCGCAACTTCAACTTGATGGCAGTCGCCCAGAAGGTCGACGAGTGGAGCTACCGCGAGATCCGTAACCAGAATGACCTTTTCGCCCAGCCGATGCTGGTGAAGGTGCGCACCGCGCTCGACGAGGAGCGCCGCCTCGCCGATGCTTCCAGCGACCGGCTGCTCCTGTGGGCGAGCGGCCTGCTGTTCGCTGTGCTCGCCATCGCGGCGTTTCTGATCTTCCGGCCGATGGAGAATGCGATCCGCCGCGCCTTCGCCGAGACCGCCGCATCTTTGTTCAAGGCCGAGGCCGCCGACCGCGCCAAATCCGAATTCCTCGCCAATATGAGCCATGAGATCCGCACGCCGATGAACGGCGTTCTCGGCATGGCCGAGTTGCTTGCCAAGACCGAGCTGACGCCGCGCCAAAAGACCTTCACCGACGTCATCGTCAAATCCGGCAACGCGCTGCTCACCATCATCAACGACATCCTCGATTTCTCGAAGATCAATGCCGGCCAGCTGACGCTCGACCCCGCCCCTTTCCGCCTCGCGGAGGCGGTCGAGGATGTGGCGACGCTGGTGTCGGCGCGCGTTGCCGAAAAGAACCTCGAGCTCATCGTGCGCGTCGACCCGCGCCTGCCGGCCTTCGTCGTTGGCGATGCCGGGCGCTTCCGCCAGATCGTCACCAACCTGCTCGGCAACGCAGTGAAATTCACCGAGAAGGGCCATGTCCTGATCGATGTCGGCGGCGATGTCGTCGACGGTGTGGTCCAGCTCAAGGTCCGCGTCGAGGACACCGGCATCGGCATCCCGGCCGAAAAACTGCAAAGCGTGTTCGAGAAATTTGCCCAGGTCGACGGCTCCTCGACCCGCCGCCATGAAGGCACCGGCCTTGGCCTTGCGATCGGCGCCCGGCTTGTCGACCTGATGGGCGGCAAGATCGGCGTCGAAAGCGAGATCGGCCGCGGCTCCGTGTTCTGGTTCGCCGTGCCGCTGCCGGCGCATAGCCAGCAGGCGCGTGACGAGCTGGTGCCGGTCGACGTCACCGGCGCCCGTGTGCTGGTCATCGACGACAATCCGGTCAACCGCGAGATCCTGCTGGAGCAGCTCAGAAGCTGGAGCTTCGACTGCGCGGCCGCCGAAAGCGGCGCGGTCGGCCTCGCTTTCCTCGACCGCGCCTGCCAGCTCGGCGCCTCGGTCGACTGCATCATCCTCGATTACCAGATGCCCGGCATGAACGGCGCCGATGTCGCCAGAGCCATCGCCGCCGACAGCCGCCTCTCTTCCATCCCCGTCGTGCTGCTCACCTCGGTAGACCAGGTCGATTTCGGCCGCATGGTGATCGATTTCGGCATCGTCGCGCATCTTACCAAGCCGGCGCGTTCGGCGGTGCTGCTGGGCACCGTGATTGCCGCCATCCAGAAGGCGCGCACGCAAGGCGCCAAGGCGCATTTCGTGCGCGAGCCGGTCGCGGCCCAGGCGGCCCCGCCGGCCTTCACCGTCATCCGCGGCCCGTCGGTGTCCGTGCCGGCGGCGCCGGAATCGACGGCAGCGCCGAGCGGCCCGATCGATATCCTGATCGCCGAGGACAATGACGTGAATCAGCTGGTCTTCGGCCAGATCCTCAACGGTTTCGGTCTCAGCTACCGCATTGCCGGCAATGGTCGGACGGCTGTCGAGATGTACCGCTCGCTGCGCCCGCGCCTGGTGCTGATGGACGTCTCCATGCCGGAGATGAACGGTTATGAGGCGACGCGCGCCATCCGCGCCATCGAAGAGCAGAACGGCGATCACACGCCGATCATCGGCGTCACCGCGCATGCGCTCAAGGGCGACCGTGAAAAATGCATCGAGGCAGGCATGGACGACTATCTGCCGAAGCCGGTCTCGCCCGACCGCCTCGGCGCCAAGATCGGCACCTGGCTCAGCGAGACCGTGGCGGCGAAGACGGCTTAAGCGTCAGGTTGCCTCTGGCGGCCACCGCCGAGTTCCTTCGCGCCCCCCTCTGCCCTGCCGGGCATCTCCCCCACGAGGGGGGAGATCGGCAGTTCCGGCGCTTCGCCCGTCCGTTGGAGATTGGCGAAAGCAAACGTGGCGGCCAAATCTCCCCCCTTGTGGGGGAGATGTCCGGCAGGACAGAGGGGGCGCTGTCCCGCCGACTCTGAACCAGCTCTTTTCGAGCCTTCAGCCCCGCCGGAACGGATACAGGAATTGCCGCCAATAGCCTTTCGGCACCGGATGGCCGTGAATGCCATAGCCCTTCGGCCACCGTCCCTCGGGCAGATGGTAGGTGCCGAATAGCCGGTCGAGTAGCGGGAAATGGATGGCGAAGTTGACGTCGATCGCCTCTTTCTCGAGGCCGTGATGCCAATGATGGAAGCGCGGTGACACCAGCACCTTTTCCGCCGGACCGAAGCTCGTTCCGATGTTGGAATGGATGAAGGACGAATAGACGTAGACGATCAGGATATAGGTCTGGATCGCCGATTCATCGAAGCCCAACACGAACATCGGCGTCGCCGTCAGGCTGCGCAGCACGATGATTTCCAGGAAATGCATCCGCGCGCCGGCGATCCAGTCCATCGACTTGGCTGAATGATGCACGGCGTGGAAATTCCACAGGAATGGGATGCGATGGAAGGCGCGGTGCACCCAATATTGGGCGAGATCGGTCAGGAACATCACCGCCAGCAGCTGCACGATCCAAGGCAGATCGTGGACCCAGGCGCGCACCGACCCCAGACCGCCTTGCGCATTGACGAAATTGGACGGCGCGAGCGTCAGGTAGGTCAATATTTGCACCAGCAGCGACGAGACCAAATAGTAGAACAGGTCCTCGCGCCATTCGTCGCGGAACACGGTCTGGCCCTTGTTGCGGGCAAAAATGCGCTCGAGCGGAACGAACAAAACCCCCATGAACAGGGCGTTCAGGATGAAGAAGTCGAGACCGAAGAACACCCCCTCGATCCGCAACTCGTGACGCACCGGCAGCATGCCGATGAGCGAGGCCAACAGCACGGTGACCATCGCCGCCACGCCAAGTGTCTTTTCCCTGCGCAGCATCATGCTCAGAATGGCCAGAATGTAGCCGGAGATAAGCACGAAATAGAGGACCGGCTTGAAGAACAGCATCTGGTGGATCGGAGCCAGGTCCGGCATCGAGGTCAGCGATGGATAGCGCAACACGATGACCATCAAGAGGGCGGTGATGCCCGCAAGCAATGCGATCGAGCCGGACAGCCAGCCGGACCCGAACGGCCGCTTGGTGCGCGGCGTCTCGAGTTCGCCGATAACCCTTTTAAGGAAATTCGCCCCCGGCATGATGCTCCCCCTATGTGGTCACGAATAAAATGCGCCCTGGAAATACTGAACCCGCTCTTACTATGGCGAAGCACATTAAGATTTAACCGCCACCGCCCTGGCAAGCGGATTCTCCTCGCAATATTAGCAATTGGCTATCGGCGTTGTTGACGACCGGAAGATCGAGCCACCGCAAGGAATGCAGGTCGCTACAATTAAATCGCTGCTGGATGAGGCGGGCACATTCGGACGGCATCAGCCGGCTGGTGTCGAGCTCAAGGTCGTAGGCGACACCTCGGTGCACGCGTTCGAATTGCCAGCGTGCAAGTCCGGGCAGTCGGTCTGCACGCCGGCTTTCGCGCGTTTCGAGCACCTCTTGCGGCCCCCTGTCCTGGCGTTGCGTCACCGATTGCGCAACACCACGCAGGCGCCGCCGACGCTTTGCAGCTTGGTGCAGATGCCGTTGGCCTCGCCACGCGAGTCGGCGCCGATCCTGACCGCATAGATGCCGCGGCGGCCGATCGGCGTGCGCACCCGGCTCACCACCGGATCACGGCTGGCGAGCAAGGCCGGGAACCGGCTTTTGACCCTCAGCCATTGGCCGATCGCCGCCGAGCGGCGGAAGTTGCCCGCCACCTGCACGCCCCACGGCTTGACGTTGATCGAGGCCATGGCGACGGTCCGCGACATGATCACCGGCAGTCTGCGGCAGGCAAGCGCGAAGCTCATCTTCGGGTCGAGCGGCTGGACGGTGCCGGCATAGGACCTGTCCGAGAACTTGTCGACGGGCTCGCCCATGACGTCGAAGACATAGCTTTCCGTCTCCATCGGCAGGAAGCCGCCCGAGGCGAGCCAGCGCGACACGCGGTTCTCGCCGGCATTGTAGGCCGCGGCCGCGAGCCCGAGATTGCCATAGCTGACCTTCATCTCGGCGAGATATTTCGCCGAGGCCGGGATGGCCTGCCCGATGTCGAAGGGATCGGCGAGCCCGCGCATCTTCGCGGTGCCCGGCATGAATTGCGCGATGCCTTCGGCGCCGACCGGGCTCACCGCGCCCGGATCGAAGCGGCTCTCCTTCCAGATCAGCCGGGCGAAGAAATCCTTGGGCAGGCCGTTCTGTTGGGCCTGGGTCTCGATCAGATCGCAGACGCGGGAAATCAGGCGCTTGGCGGCCGACTTCGACTGCGGCGGATCGGCGAATGCCTGGGCGGCCGGGATCAGCACGAAAAACAAGAGCAGCGTTGCCTTTAGGAAACGCCGCATCGGTTCATTCCGCGGCGGCTTTGCCGTGTCCGTACCGCTGCTCGATATAGTCGCCGACCATCTTCTCGAAATCCTGCGCGATCGAGGGCCCGCGCAGCGTAGCAGCCTTCTTGCCGTCGATGAAGACAGGCGCCGTCGGCGTCTCGCCGGTGCCGGGCAGCGATATGCCGATATCGGCGTGCTTGGATTCGCCGGGACCATTGACGATGCAGCCCATCACCGCGACCTTGAGGTTCTCGACGCCGGGATATTTCTCGCGCCACACCGGCATGTTCTTGCGGATATCGGCCTGGATGCTCTGGGCAAGTTCCTGGAACACGGTGGATGTGGTGCGGCCGCAGCCGGGGCAGGCCGCGACGATAGGCACGAACTGCCGGAAGCCCATGGTCTGCAGAAGTTCTTGCGACACCTGCACCTCGCGCGTGCGGTCGCCATTCGGCTCCGGCGTCAGCGAGATGCGGATCGTGTCGCCGATGCCCTGCTGCAAGAGGATGCCCATCGCGGCGGAAGAAGCGACGATGCCCTTGGTGCCCATGCCGGCTTCGGTGAGGCCCAGATGCAGCGCATGATCGGAGCGGGTGGCAAGCTCGGTGTAGACGGCGATCAGGTCCTGCACACCGCTGACCTTGGCCGACAGGATGATCTTTTCGCGGCCAAGCCCGATCTCTTCCGCCATCTCGGCCGACAGGATCGCCGACTGTACGATCGCCTCGCGCGTGACTTCCTGCGCGGTGAGCGGCGAGCCCTTCGCCTGGTTGTCGTCCATCAGCCGGGTCAAAAGCTCCTGGTCGAGCGATCCCCAATTGACGCCGATGCGTACCGGTTTGTCATATCTGATCGCCATCTCGACGATCGCGGCGAACTGGCGGTCCTTCTTGTCCTTGAAGCCGACATTGCCCGGATTGATGCGGTATTTGGCCAGCGCTTCGGCGCAGGCCGGATGATCGGCGAGCAGCTTGTGCCCGATATAGTGGAAGTCGCCGACCAGCGGCACATCGATGCCGAGCCGCAACAGCCGCTCATGGATGCGCGGAACCGCCGCCGCGCTCTCGTCGCGGTCGACCGTGATGCGCACGATCTCGGAGCCGGCACGATGCAGCGCCGCGACCTGGGCGACGGTCTGGTCGACATCGGCGGTATCGGTGTTGGTCATCGATTGCACGACGACCGGCGCGCCGCCGCCGACCATCACGCCGCCGACCGGTACGCCGACCGACCGGCGACGCGGGAAGGGAGAAGAAAAATATCCGGTCATGCCGGCCGCCTTCATTTGGGAGTTCCGGCATGAGGTGGCGGAGCAAAGATGGCTTGTCAATGGCAAGCGACGGGCCAGCCTGCAAATCGGCTAGAGCCGTGCGAAAAATAATAACCCGACCGACCGCAAGATTTGCGGCCGAGCTTTCCGTCGATTTCAGTTAAAAGCACCGGCCCGGTGGCATTTCTTGCCACCGGAAATTCACCGCGGCGGGTTGCGATGATGGTGCCTGGAAGAGCTTCAGTGTGTCGTCGGACTAGCTTTCAGCTTTTCAATCTCGTCCTTGATTGCCAGCTTGCGCCGCTTGAGATTCACGATTTCGAGGTCGTCGACCGACGGATGGTTCATCGCATCGGTGAGCTCGCGCTCGATGTCACCGTGTTTCCGCTGCAACTCATCAAGATGGGATGCAAGAGACATGAATGGTTCTCCCTTTCATGGTTTCCTCGATTGCAGCCGTCGCAGGAGCCTCCACCGCAGGTTGCGACTGTGACGGCACCATGACAGTTTGCCACCAACCGATCTCGATGTCGAATGCCACGTGGTAGCATTCCACGACAAAGTGAAATGTGGTAAGGGCTGCGCGCCGGTCACAAACCCGCAAGTCACGGCCCCGCCCAAACAGCCCGATTGGGCGATGCATACGCAGACGGTAGATAATGTCCGAACAGGAACAGGCTGAAATACGCCTCGAATATTCCCGGCTCAAACAAGAACACGCCGATTTCGACGCCGCCATCAACGCGATGATCGCCACCGGCTGCGACCCGCTTCAGATCCAGCGCATGAAGAAGAAGAAGCTGATGCTGAAGGACCGGCTGTCGGCGCTGGAAGACCGCATCATTCCCGACATCATTGCCTGAGCGGATCGCCCCGCGCCGTCAAGAGATCGATAGCCGTGCCGCGCGTTCGCGCAGCAGCGCGAGAAGTTCGCCGGTCCGTTCTTCGGACGTGTCGATCGGCACCACAAGGCACATGGTCGCTTCGACCTTGCCTGGCGCAGAGAACACCGGCGCCGCAAGGCATTTGGTGTATGCATCGACCAGGCCTGACGTGACGCAATAGCCGGTGACGCGCGCCCGCGCGATATCGTCGATGAAATCATCGAGTTCGAGCTTGCGGCCGTCCGGCAGCACGAGGTCGTCTCGCGTGACCATCGCTTCGATCCCGCCGCGGTCGAGGCCGGCAAGCAGTAGCCGGCCGGAAGCAGTCCAAGGCAGCGGAATCTGCAGGCCGGTGGCCGAACTGATGCGGAACGGCCTGGTGCCCGGGCTCGAATGGACGATCGTGTAGCGGCCGCTCTGCAGCATGCAGAGCTCGGAGGTCTCGCCGGTCTCGCGCGACAGCGTGTCGACCTCCTGGCGGCCGCGCCTGAGCAGGTCGTTGCCGCGCATATAAGCCATTCCATAGAGATAGAGCTTCTTGCCGAAATAGACGCGGTTGCCGTCGCCAGCCATTTCCAGCAGCCCGGCTTCGACCAGCTCGCGCACCAGTGTATAGGTCGTCGAGCGCGGCGCATTGAGCCCTTTGGCCAGGTCGCCGATGCCGATCGCACGCTGGTTGGCGTGCAGGAATTCCAGGATGTTCAAGGCCCTGTTGAGCCCCTTCTCGCGCGAGCCCGCCGGCCGCTCTTCATCCGCACCGTCGCTTGGCCACTCGGTCAGCGTTTCACTCTCTTGCATTGTCGATTCCTAGTGCTAGTATCTGTCTTGTACAGGATACACACGTCTCTTGTAAGAGACAATCGCTGATTGCGACGGGTATCTCTGCTGCATTGGGGAACACACCATCAAAGGAGGTCGCCGTGAACGACACATCCGGCAGACGTGATTTTCTGAAACTGGGAATGGCGGGCCTGGCCACCGCCGGCGCGCTCACCGCCATCAGCGCCGAGAAGGCCGCGGCGCAAGCCGCGTCCGACAGCGTCCTGCGCACTGCGCTCGATCGCGGCAAGCTGATCGTCGGCACCGGCAGCACCAACGCGCCGTGGCATTTCGAAAACGATGCCGGCGAGCTGGTCGGTATGGACATCACCATGGGCCGCATCCTTGCCAAGGGCCTCTTCGACGACCCGACCAAGGTCGAGTTCGTCATGCAGGATCCGGCGCAGCGTATTCCGAACGTGACGACCAACAAGGTCGACATCACCATCCAGTTCATGACCATGACGGCGCAGCGCTCGCAGCTGATCCACTTCTCGCGGCCATATTACGTTGAAGGCGTCGCGCTGCTGACTTTGCCCGGCTCCGAGAACAAGACCTTCGACAAGCTCCTGGCGAACGGTTCCGCCACGCGCATCTCGATCCTGCAGAATGTCGACGCCGAAAGCTCGGTGCATTTTGCCCTGCCGCAGGCGCAGGTGCTGCAGATCGATACCCAGGCGAACGTTCTGCAGGCGTTGGAGTCCAAGCGCGCCGATGCCGCCGCTGTCGATCTGTCGACGGTGCGCTGGCTCGCCTCGCGCAATCCCGACAAGTATTTCGACGCCGGCAAGAGCTGGTACTCGATGCTTTACGGCGCTGCGGTCCGGCAAGGCGACCTCGACTGGCTGACCTTCGTCAACCAGACCTTCACCATCGCCATGTTCGGCCATGAGACGGCGCTCTACGATGCCGCCTTCAAGGAATATTTCGGTCAGGAGCCGCCGCCGCGCCATCCGGGCTTCCCGGTCATCTGACGCGCCACACGACCAACCGGCGGAAGGGCGGGGCAACCGTTCTTCCGCCTGTTCTCCTCACACCGGCCCATGCGAATGATGAATGCTATGTTCACCGCGGGCCATTGAGACGGACGCATGGGCTATACGCTCAATTTCAACCTGATCTGGCGGCATTTCGACAAGCTATGGGGCGGCCTGCTGCTCAGCCTCGAGCTTGCCGTGATCTCGATCGCCATCGGCATCGTCATCGGCTTGGTGCTGGCCGTCTGGTATGTCTCGGCCGGACGCGTGGTGCGCGCCATCATCGCCGCCTATGTCGAATTCATCCGCAACGTACCGCTGATCCTGCTGGTCTATTTGGTCTTCTACGGCCTGCCGACGGTCGTCGACCTTGCCTACAGCGCCCCTACCTCGTTTGTCCTGACGCTATCGGTCTATAGCGGCGCCTATCTCGTCGAGGTGTTCCGCTCAGGCCTGGAAGCGGTGCCGCGCGGTCAGCTCGACGCCGGCAAGGCGATCGGCCTTACTCCATGGCAGCGCCTGATCCACGTTCGCCTGCCGACGATGCTGCGCATCACGCTGCCGGCACTGTCCAACACCTTCATCTCCCTGTTCAAGGACACCTCGATCGCCTCGGTGATCTCGGTCCCCGAGCTCACCTACGGCGCCCAGTGGATCAACTTCAACACCTTCCGCATCGTCGAGGTCTATCTGGTGACGACGGCGATGTATCTGGTGACCGGCTACACCTTGCTGTTTGCGCTGCGGCTGGTCGAACGCCGATTCAGGGCGGCGCGCTGAGATGCTGAGCCAGATCCTCTACGCCCTGCCGTTCCTTGCCGAAGGCTTCGCCGTGACCTTATGGGTCTCGCTGCTGGTCGTGGTCCTGTCCTTGGTCGCAGGGGTCCTGCTGGGCGTCGGCCTGGTCTATGGGCCAGCGCCGCTGCGTTGGGCAGTGCGCATCTTCTCGGACACCATCCGCGGCATCCCGATCCTCGTGCTGATGTTCTTCGTCTATTACGGCCTGCCCGCGGTCGGCGTGCACCTTCAGTCCTTCTGGGCGGCGGTGCTGGCGCTGACCTTGTTCAAGACGGCGCAGGTCGTCGAATATCTGCGCGGCGCCGTCGCCTCGATCCCGAAAGGCCAGTCGGAAGCGGCGATGGCGATCGGCCTCACCTTCCGCCAGCGCCTCACCTCGGTGATCTTCCCGCAGGCTTTCCGCCGCTTCCTGCCGCCCTGGATCAACGGCGTCACCGATGCCGTGAAGGGCAGTGCGCTGGTTTCGCTGCTCGGCATCACCGATCTGATGCAGGCGATCAACCAGGTCATCGGCCGCACCTATGAGGCGATGCCGCTCTATATCCTCGGCGCTCTCATCTATTTCGCCGTCAATTATGCGCTTTCCTATGCCAGCCGGCGGCTGGAACGGCGCTTCGCTTTCATCCGGGATTAAGTGATGGCCAGTTCGAACGACAACCCAGCGCTTCTCGACATTGCCGAGGTCTCGAAATCCTTCGGCTCGGTCAGTGTGCTGCGCTCGGTCAGCTTGCAGGTGGCGAAGGGCGAGGTGGTGACCATCATCGGCCCTTCGGGCAGCGGCAAGACCACGCTGCTGCGCTGCGTCAACTTCCTCGAAAGCTATGACAGCGGCTCGATTCGCATCGACGGCAAGGAGGTCGGCTTTCGCGACGGCGGCGCGCGCCAGCGGCGCAGCGAACGCGATTTGGCCGCGATGCGCGCCGAGACCGGCATGGTGTTCCAGAGCTTCAACCTCTTCCCGCATCTGACCGCCGCCGGCAACATTATGCTCGGCCTGACCAAGGTGCGCGGCAAGAGCAAGACGGAGGCGCGCTCGATCGCTGAGCATTGGCTGAGCCGCGTCGGCCTCGCCCACAAGGCAGACAGCCTGCCCGCCGAACTTTCGGGTGGCCAGCAGCAGCGAGTCGGCATTGCCCGCGCAGTCGCCATGGAGCCCAAAATCCTGCTGCTCGACGAGATCACCTCGGCGCTCGACCCGGAGCTCGTCGGAGAGGTGCTGGCGGTGGTCCGCAGCCTCGCCGAAGACGGCATGACCATGGTGATGGTCACGCACGAGATGGCCTTCGCCCGCGATGCCTCCAGCCGCATCGTCTTCATGGCCGATGGCGGTGTCTCGGCCGTCGGTCCGCCGAAAGAAGTGCTCGCGGCGGAAACGACCAACGAGCGCCTCCGCGCATTTCTGGCGCGTTTCCGCGCCTCGCATTTCTGAAAGCGGATGGCCTCGGCCATCCAGGGAGTACCCTTCCATGTCGCCTTACATACGGCTCGCCGAGCTTGGCCTTACGTTGCCGGAGCCGCCGACGCCCATCGCCAATTTCGTCACCCATGCCGAGAGCGGCCGGCTGATCTTTCTTTCGGGACAGGGGCCGCTGCGTGCCGACGGCACGCTTTGCACCGGCAAGGTCGGCGATGACGTGACCGTGGATCAGGCCTATGAGCATGCCCGCCTCACCGGCCTCAATCTGCTCGCCGTCATGCATGCCGCGGCGGGCGATCTCGGCCGCATCGTGCGCGTCGTCAAGCTGCTCGGCTTCGTCAATGCCACACCGACCTTCAGCGACCACCCCAAAGTGGTCAACGGCTGCTCGGATCTCTTCGCCGATGTTTTCGACAAGCTTGGCGGCCATGCTCGCTCGGCCATCGGCGTCGGCTCGCTGCCGCGAAACATCACTGTCGAAATCGAAGCGGTCGTGGAGATCGCCGCCTGACTTAACGGAGTCCACTCACATGAAGACCTATTCCGACGCCGGCTCCAACACCACCATCCGCGAGCGGCTGGGCTTGAGGCCAATCATCAATGTCTCGGGCACGATGACGGCGCTGGGTGCCTCGATCATCGTTCCCGAAGCGATCAGCGCCATGGCCGAGATCGCCTCGCAATGGGTGGAGATGGACGATTTGCAGCGCGCCGCGAGCGCGGTGGTCGCACGCCTCACCGGCGGCGAGGCCGGCTTCATCACCGCCTGCTGCGCCTCGGGCATCACCATGGCCATCGCCGGCGCAATGACAGGCACCAATCTTCTCGCGATCGAACGCCTGCCGGACGACACCGAAGGGCTGAAGTCCGAGGTCGTCATCCAGCTCGGCCACATCGTCAACTATGGCGCGCCCATCGACCAGTCGTTCCGCGTCGCCGGCGCCAAGGTCATTCCGGCGGGCACCGTCAGCGTCACCCAGGACTATCACGTGCGCGAAGCGATCAATGAGCGCACGGCGGCGGCTCTCTACGTCGTTGCCCACCATACGGTGCAATACGGCATGCTCTCGCTGGAGGAATTCTGCGAGATTTGCCATGCCAAGAACATTCCAGTGATCGTTGACGCCGCGTCCGAATATGACCTGCGCAGCTTCCTGGCGCGCGGGGCCGACATCGTCGTTTATAGCGGCCACAAATTCCTTTCGGGCCCGACCAGCGGCATCGTCACCGGCCGCAAGGACCTGGTACGCGCCGCTTATCTGCAGAACCGCGGCGTTGCGCGCGCCATGAAGGTCGGCAAGGAAAGCATTGCCGGTACCATGGCGGCGCTCGACGCCTGGGAGAAACGCGACCATGCCGGCATCCGCCGGCGCGAGGAGGCGGCGCTCAATCTGTGGAAGGATTCACTTCAAGGCATTCCCGGCATCGGCGCTGAGATCATTCCCGACCCGACGAACAATCCTCTCGACCGCCTGCAGGTGTTCGTGCGTCCGGAAAGCCGCTTCACCGCCGCCGGCCTGGCTTCCGCTTTGGCCGCCGGCTCGCCGCCGGTGATCGTCCGCAACCACGAGGTCGAGCGCGGCCACTTCTTCCTCGACCCCTGCAATTTGCATCCCGGCGAGGCGGAGATCGTCGCCGAGCAGCTGCGCGCCGTGTTGACGGCCAAGGAGCGTCCGGCCGATGCGATGAAAATCGCGCGCAAGGACTCTTCGGGCTCTTTGCGTTGGCCGGACTAGCTCGGTGCGCATTCGCCACATCCTTGCGGCTGTCGGCGAATTCCGCTAAGGCGCGCCTTTGCCGCCGGGAGCGAAGCCTTGACCGATCAGCGTGCCGACGTCGCCATCATCATGGGCAGCCAGTCCGACTGGGCGACGATGCGCCAGGCGGCGGAAACGCTGGAGGCGCTGGGTATCCCGCACAAGCGGCTGATCGTCTCTGCGCACCGTACCCCCGACCGCCTCTATGAATTCGCCAAGGGCGCCAAGGCGGCCGGCTACAAGGTGATCATCGCCGGCGCCGGCGGAGCGGCGCATCTGCCCGGCATGACGGCGGCGATGACGCCGCTGCCCGTCTTCGGCGTTCCGGTGGAATCCAAGGCGCTTTCGGGCCAGGACTCGCTGCTCTCCATCGTGCAGATGCCGGCCGGCATCCCGGTCGGCACTTTGGCGATCGGCAAGGCGGGCGCCGCCAATGCAGCGCTTCTCGCAGCGGCGGTGCTGGCGCTGAACGACGATAAGCTCGCTGCCCGGCTCGACGCCTGGCGCGCGGCGCAGACCGCCAAGGTCGCCGCCGAGCCGACGGACACGCCGTGAGTCTGGCGCCCGGATCGACCATCGGCATCATCGGCGGCGGCCAGCTTGGCCGTATGCTGGCGATGGCTGCGGCGCGGCTCGGCTACCGTGTCGTTGTGCTGGAACCGCAGGCCGACTGCCCGGCCGCGCAGGTCGCCAACCGACAGATCGTCGCCGCCTATGACGATCCGGCGGCGCTCGCCGATCTGGCCAGCGCCAGCGCCGTCGTCACTTACGAATTCGAGAACGTCCCGGTCGCCGCGGCGCAAACGCTGGCTGCAACGGTCCCCGTCTATCCGCCGGCCCGCGCGCTCGAAGTCGCGCAGGACCGCCTCACCGAAAAGAGCTTTCTCAACGGCATCGGCATCCCGACGGCGGAGTTCTGTCCGGTCGACAATGACGATCAACTGACCGAGGCCATCAAAACGTTCAACGGCAGCGGCGTGCTGAAGACCCGCCGCATGGGCTATGACGGCAAGGGCCAGCGCGTCTTCCGCAATATGCAGACCGGCGGCTTTGCCGGCACCTGCGAGGCGATGGGCAATGTGCCGCTGATCCTGGAATCGCTGGTCGCCTTCGAGCGCGAGATTTCGGTGATCGCCGCGCGTGGGCTGGACGGCTCGGTCGCCGTCTTCGATCCGGCCGAAAACGTCCACCGCGAAGGCATATTGCGCAGCTCCACTTTGCCGGCGGCCATTCGTCCGGGGACGGAAGCCGCCGCCAAGGAGGCAGCCGCGAAAATCCTTTCCGCGCTCGGCTATGTCGGCGTCATCGGCGTCGAGTTCTTCGTGCTGGCCGACGGCGCGCTTCTGGCCAATGAACTGGCACCGCGCGTGCACAATTCCGGCCACTGGACCGAGGCCGCCTGCGTCGTCTCGCAGTTCGAGCAGCATATCCGCGCCGTCGCCGGCCTGCCGCTGGGTTCGCCCGCCCGGCATTTTGACTGCGTGATGGAAAACCTGATCGGCGACGACATGCTGAAAGTGCCGGCGCTGGTGGCTGAGCCCGACCTGATGTTGCATCTCTACGGCAAGGCCGAGTCGCGCCCCGGCCGCAAGATGGGCCATTTCACTCGTCTCATCAGGTCGCAATAACGCCCTATTGCATATCCTGATCGTCGCCCGCGTCCGAGCCGGCGCAACTCGGATCGCTCAGCTTGCAGCTGGCGTCGGAGGTCAACTGCTTTATGCGATCATTGGTCAGCGTCGTCAGGCACTCCGAAACCTCCATCGGGTGAATGGAGCCGCCCTCGCTCTCGGCAGTCGCATAGGCGCATTCGGCGTCGCGAAAGGCGATCCAGGCGCGTTGCAGCAGCTTATTCGAGGCCTGATCGTTGCTGCCGACGATGTTCTTGTAGGCAGCGTTGAGCTTGGCATCGGCCGCCTGATAGTCGGCATCGGCGCAAATATTCAGCATCGACTGGCTGTCGTCATTGCGGTCGCAGTCCTCGGCAAAGGCTGCCGGAGCCGTCGCGAGCAAGGCAAGACAGGCAGGCAAAAGCAGGCGACGCATGTGCAATCTCCGGTCGTTTCGGCGAGACCGCACCATCCCAGCCGCCCTTGAGTCGCGCAATGCCGTGCTGCCGGATGGCGAATATTTGATCTGCCGGCCCACTTGTGGCATTCGGGGCGCGCACACGTGGTTGACACGGGCAAGGCACCTCGTTTATGAGCCACGCAAGTTCCAAGGCGCGCTTTTTCCGGGCGCGCCTTTTAAAATTCGGCCCGGGACGGGCCCTGACCGAACAGGCAAAACCATGAAGATCAAGAATTCGCTCAAGGCGCTCAAGGCGCGTCACCGCGACAACCGGCTGGTTCGCCGCAAGGGACGCATCTACATCATCAACAAGACCGCTCCGCGCTACAAGGCGCGCCAGGGCTGAGACTTGAGCGCAGCTTGCTGTCGCTTGCTGCGCGGCGCCCACGGCGCGCTGATGTCGAATGCCGGTTCGCCGGCGCTCTCACGCTAAAATCGCTTTGACGATCCGCCGTCCGGGACTAGATTCCGACGATGCGGATTCGTTTTGCATTTTTCGCCGCCCTTATGCTCTCCGGCACAGTTTTGCCTGCAGGGGCAGAAACGGTGCCCGGCGCGCTACCGCCAGATGCCGCGCCACCCGCCACAACACCGCCACCCGCCGCTCCGACCAGGCAGGGCCGCCTCGACCAGCTCTTCGCTGAGTTGAAGCGCGAGCGCAATGAAAAGGCCGCCGAGCGCATCGCCGGCCGCATCTGGAACGAGTGGAACCAGTCGGGCAGTGCCTCGATCGACCTGATGAT
This sequence comes from Mesorhizobium sp. CA5, assembly GCF_020165105.1. Classification (NCBI taxonomy): domain Bacteria; kingdom Pseudomonadati; phylum Pseudomonadota; class Alphaproteobacteria; order Hyphomicrobiales; family Phyllobacteriaceae; genus Mesorhizobium; species Mesorhizobium sp. CA5. The sequence continues at coordinate 23,825 of NZ_JAIUHJ010000035.1, forward strand.
GCAATGGGCGCAAAAGGCGACGGAAGACCAGAAATTCGACGTCGCCCTCGACTTCCTCGACCAGGTCGTGACCTTGCAGCCCGACTATGCCGAAGGCTGGAACCGCCGCGCCACCGTCCATTTCATGATGAAGAATTACGGGAAGTCGATGGCCGACATCGACCGTACCCTGGAGCTCGAGCCGCGCCATTTCGGCGCGCTCTCTGGCCTCGCTCAGATCATGGCCGAAACCGGCCACAAGCAGTCGGCGCTGGAGGCCTGGCAAAAGGTGCTGGCGATCTACCCGATGATGCGCAGCGCCCAGAACCAGGTCTCGACGCTCTCGGAAGAGCTGGCCGGCGAGGGGATTTAGGCAGTAGGAATTGGGCAATAGGAAAGGGAGCAACCTACTGCCTACTGCCTACTGCCTACTGCCTACTGCCTACTGCCTACTGCCTACTGCCTACTGCCTACTGCCTACTGCCCTACTGCCCTACTCCCCTATTCCCCTCATGAATCTCATCTGCGCCGCCCTCCTCTTCCTCGTCGCTCTCCTCTTTGCCTTCGCCGGCGTCACCCGCGCCGGCGTCTGGCTGGTCGAGCGACGCAGCCCGCCTGCCGGCGCGTTCGCCGAGATCGATGGCGCGCGCATCCATTATGTCCATATCCCGGCGCCCGCCGGCGCCGAGCTGCCGCCGGTCGTCTTCATCCATGGCGCCAGCGCCAATCTCAAGGACCAGATGCTGCCGCTGAGGCCCCTGCTCGAGGGTCGCGCCGAAATGCTGTTCCTGGACCGCCCGGGGCTCGGCTGGTCGGAGCGCGGAGGCAATGAGACGTTGGCGAAGCAGGCGGATACCATTGCCGCGCTGATGGACCGGCTGGGAATCCGCGACGCAGTCATCGTCGCCCATTCCTTCGGCGGCGCGATCACCACGGCCTTCGCCCGTCAGCATCCGGAAAAAACGCTTGGCCTCGTCTTCCTTTCGCCCGCCACGCATCCCTGGCCGGGTGGCGCGACCGCCTGGTACTACAAGCTCACGGCCACGCCGGCGATCGGCTGGCTGTTTTCCGAAACGCTCGCCTACCCGGCCGGCATGCTGCAGATCGGCGGCGCGACGTCTTGCGTCTTCTCGCCGAACGCTGTGCCGGACTCCTATGTCGACAATGCCTCGATCCCGCTGGTGCTGCGGCCGTCCGCCTTCCGCGCCAACGCCCGCGATGTCGCCCAGCTCTACGACTATGTCCGCGCCGCCTCGCCTGGCTATCGCGAGATCAAGGCGCCGACGGTCGTCATCTCGGGCGATCGCGACAAGGTGGTCTATGCCACAATCCATTCCGTCGGCCTGGAACGCGACATTCCCGGCGCCGAGCTGGTCTGGATCCACAATCTCGGCCACAAGCCGGACTGGGTCGCGCCCGACCTCGTGGTCGGTGCCATTGCGAACGTGGCCGGCGCGCCGGTCGATCTCCAGGTGCTGGCGAAAACCGTGGAAGGCCGGATCGCCGGCGATGCGCAAGGTGCCGGTAGCTGTCCTGAGCTCCGGGTGCCAGACGCAGAACTCGCGCCGGGCTGAACTCGGAGGTTCAAGCACCAAGGGCGTGTTGAGATTCGGGTCAGGCCGGCCTCACCCGAATATCGACTACGCCCTAGTGAGTCTCCGACCCCACGTAGGCAATCCGCAGCATATTGGTCGAGCCGGGCGTCCTCAGCGGCACGCCGGCCGTGATAATGACGCGGTCGCCCGGCTTGCCGAAGCCTTCTTCCAGCGCGATGCGGCAGGCCCGGTCGACCATGTCGTCGAGGTCGGTCGCGTCTGGCGAGACGACGCAATGCGTGCCCCACAAGAGCGACAGCCGGCGCGCCGTGTTGACGATCGGCGACAACGCCACGATCGGCACCTGCGGGCGCTCGCGCGCGGCGCGCAGACCGGTGGTGCCCGACGCGGTGTAGGAGATGATCGCCGACAGTTTCAGCGTCTCGGCGATCTCGCGCGCGGCCAGCGAGATGGCGTCGGCGCCGGTGGCTTCCGGCTCCGAGCGCTGCGCATTGATGATGCCGGCATAGGTCGGGTCGGTTTCGACCTTGGTGGCAATGCGGTTCATCATGGCGACCGCCTCGACCGGATAGGCGCCGGCCGCGGATTCGGCCGAAAGCATGATCGCGTCCGCGCCTTCGAAGACGGCGATCGACACGTCGGAGACCTCGGCGCGGGTCGGCACGGGCGCGGTGATCATCGATTCCAGCATCTGCGTGGCGATCACCACCGGCTTGCCGGCGCGGCGCGCCGCGCGCGTGATCTGCTTTTGGATGCCAGGCACGGCTTCCAGCGGCATCTCGACGCCTAGATCGCCGCGGGCGACCATCAGCGCGTCGGAGAGCTCGATGATCTCGGGGAGCCGGGCCACCGCCTGCGGCTTCTCGATCTTGGCCATGATCAGCGCGCGGCCGCGCGCGATCTTGCGGGCCTCCGCAAGGTCCTCCGGCCGCTGCACGAACGACAGCGCCACCCAGTCGACGCCGGTGGCAAGCACCGCGTCGAGATCGGCGCGGTCCTTCTCGGTCAGCGCGCCGACCGGCAGATCGGTGTCGGGCAGGCTGACGCCCTTCTTGTCGGAAATGCCCGAGCCGGCGACGACCGTGCAGGTGATCGACTTGCCGTCGCTCTTCAGCGCCTTCAGCTCCAGCTTGCCGTCGTCGATCAAAAGACGGTGACCGGCCTCGACCGAGCTCAGGATTTCGGGATGCGGCAGATACACCCGCTTCGACGTGCCGGCTTCGGGATTATCGTCGAGCGTGAAAGTCTGGCCGACAGCCAGCGCTTCCTTGACGTTGGCGAACTTGCCGACCCTGAGCTTCGGGCCCTGCAGGTCGGCCAGGATGCCGATCGGCCGGCCGACGGCCGCCTCGACGGCGCGGATGCGGCCGACCAGCGTGCGCATCAGCTCGTGATCGGTATGGCTCATATTGATGCGGAAGACATCGGCGCCCGCTTCGAAGAGCTTTCTCAGCATCTCCTCGGAGGAGGAAGCCGGACCGATGGTGGCGAGGATCTTGACCTTGCGGCTACGTCTCATTGACTGTTTGTTCCCGGAGCGGGGGTCGCTGGCGCGCCTCCCGTTGCGGGCTCGTCGGTCAGCTGGACCATCCAGCTGGCCTGCTCGCCCGTGTCATATTCCTGAAATCCGGCGCGTTGGAAGCCCCGGGCGACGCAATCATTCACGCCGGCTATCTTGAACTCTTTTTCGGCGACGCACATGTTGATCGGGCCGTCCCAGCGCCCGCCACGTTCGGCGTCTTCTGCATAAAGATAGTAAAACCTTGATGACAGCGGACCCTCGATCAGCGTCTTGCAGGTCGATCCTTCGATGTGCCACCAGCCCTCGGTGATCCAGCCGGCCTTGGCGCGATAGCCGATGCCGACGCCCACCAGATTTTGCGTCGCGTTGCAAACGCGGAAGTCGGCCCGGGCCGGCGAGGTCGCGGCTATCGCGAAAAAACCCGCGCCGACGATCAGCAACGGCACGGCCAGGCGCTTGCGCAACCGACCGGCAAAACCCATCGCAGATCCCCTTGCGAACCACATTTGCATCTCTCGAAGCCCTTTTCAGCAAACTCCGGGCGCATGTCAACGCGCCGTTTTGTTCAATTCCAATCGATTTAGAAGGGCCCGTCGCGCAAATTCTCCCTCGGTCGGGGATTTTTTGCGGAAACCTTGGCCAAACAACGGCATTGCGCCGGCGTCCTCTTCGTGGAATGACGATAGCACATCGCAGCCGCCATCCCCTTTTCAGCCGATGACCCGATCCACAGTTTTCACGCCGTTCGACATAGTCGAGGGCGACCGCAAGAAAGGCGTCGTGCTTCTCGCCGACCACGCCCGCCGCGATCTCCCCGACGAATACGGCAGTCTCGGCTTGCCGGCGTCCGAATTCGACCGTCACATCGCCTATGACATCGGCGTCGAGACGGTGACGCGCGAGCTCGCCGCTGCGCTTGACGTGCCGGCGGTGCTTGCCGGTTTCTCGCGGCTGCTGATCGATCCCAACCGAGGCGAGGATGACCCAACCATGATCCGCCAGCTCTATGACGGGACCGTGGTGCCGGGAAACTATCCGATTGCCCGGGAGGAGCGCGAGCGCCGGCTCGACCGTTTCTACCGGCCCTATCACGACGCCGTCGGGGCGATGATCGCCTCCGTCGCCCATGCTTCGGGCAAGGCGCCGTTCATCCTCTCCGTGCATTCCTTCACGCCGGCGATGCAGGGTTTTGTCCGCCCCTGGCATGTCGGCGTCCTGTGGGACCGAGACGACCGCGTGGCGCGGCCGCTGATCGACATGCTGGCCGAGGACAAGTCCCTCGTCGTCGGCGACAACGAACCCTATGACGGCGCGCTGCGCGGCGACACCATGTTCCGCCACGCCATCGTCAACGGCTACGCACATGCTCTGATCGAAATCCGTCAGGACCTGATTGCCGACCGCGCCGGCGCCTTGGCCTGGGCCGAACGCTTGGCGCCGATCGTTGACGCCATCGACCGGCGCCCCGATATTCATCAGGTGAAAATGTTCGGCTCGCGCACCGGACCTGTGTGACGAGACCGACGGCGGAGTTCCCCATGACCGAGCTCAACGACGACCAGAAACGCGATTTCGAGGCAGCCGCGTTCCGCCGGCTGGTGGCGCATCTGCGCGAGCGCGGCGATGTCCAGAACATCGACCTGATGAACCTCGCCGGCTTCTGCCGCAACTGCCTATCCAACTGGTATCGCGAAGCCGCCGAAGCCGAAGGTGTGGCATTGTCGAAAGACGCTGCGCGCGAGATCATTTACGGTATGCCCTATGCCGAATGGCAGGCGCTCAACCAGACCGAGGCGTCGGAAGCCAAAAAGGCCGAGTTCGAGGCGCGGCGGCCAAAGGATCACTAAGCGGCCTTGTATGGCTCGTCGCTGCGGCTTCGTCATTCTAGGGCGGAGCAAGGAGCGAAGCGACGCGCGCAGACCCTGGAATCCTGTGTGTTGGTTCTGGTGTATGGTTGAAGTGGGAAGGAGACCGAATGAATCCTGGTCGTCCTT
>NZ_JAIUHJ010000036.1:0-24296 GCF_020165105.1 Mesorhizobium sp. CA5
GTCCGAAAGGACGACCAGGATTCATTCGGTCTCCTTCCCACCTCAACCATACACCGGAACCAACACACAGGATTCTAGGGTCTGCGCGCGTCGCTTCGCTCCTTGCTCCGCCCTAGAATGACGAAGGACAGGTTGACGGGACAGCACGCTCCTCTGTCCTGCCGGGGCATCTTCTCGCAGGGAAGGATTCGCAGTTCCCGGCATCTTAGCCGCGCACCGCGCAAACAAAAAAGGCCGGCAAAGCGCCAGCCCATTTATGTCTATCACGGATATATCAGACGTATCCAGCGTTCAGCCAAAACTTCAGCCACAGCCGAATACCGTTACGCCTCGACCCCCTACCGCTCGTCCTTCAGGCGCCGGCAGAGCTCGTCGAGCTGTTCCAGCGAGCGGTAGTTGATCTTGAGCGTGCCGCCCTTGCCCTTGTGCTCGATGCTGACGATCATGCCGATTGTGTCGGTCATCAGCTTCTCGAGCGCCAGCGTGTCGGGGTCCTTCTCGGGCGGGCTCGCGGGGGATTTCACCTTGGCTGGCGTCGGGCCGGCGGGCATTTGCGCCAAGGCTTCGGCCTGGCGCACCGAAAGCCCTTCCTTGACGATGCGCTTGGCGAGCCCGGCCGGGTCTTCGGCGGTGACCAGCGTTCGGGCGTGGCCGGCCGACAAATCGCCGTCGACCAGCATGTCGTGAATGACGTTAGGCAGCTTCAGCAGTCTCAGCGTGTTGGCGACATGGCTGCGGCTCTTGCCGATCACCTGGCCGAGATCGGCCTGCGTGTAGCCATGCTCGTCGATGAGCTGCTGATAGCCTTGCGCCTCCTCGACAGGATTGAGATCGGCGCGCTGGACGTTCTCGATGATCGCCAGCTCCAGCGCGGTGCGGTCGTTGACGTCGCGCACGATCAGCGGGATTTCGGTCAGACCGGCGCGCTGCGCCGCCCGCCAGCGCCGCTCGCCGGCGATGATCTCGTAGCGGCCGGGCTGCGACGGCGAGGGGCGCGCCACGACCGGCTGCACCACGCCGTGCTCGCGGATCGACTGGGCCAGATCGGTGAGCTCGGCATCGCCGAAATGCCGGCGCGGATTCTTCGGGTTCGGGCTGACGAACTCGATCGGCACCTTGCCGTCGGCCGCCACCGCCGCGCCCGGCTTTTCGGGCGCCGCCGGACGGTCGATTTCGCCGATCAGCGCCGCGAGGCCGCGGCCCAGTCTTTTTCTCGATTGGTCTTCGCTCATGAGTTTGTCCAGATCGTTTCGGAATCGAATCGGCTGATTAACCAAGCCGCGCAATGATGCTCAGGCGGCGCGCAGCTTGCGCTCGCGGCGGATCACCTCGGAGGCGAGCTGCAGATAGGCCTGGCTGCCCGAGCATTTCAGGTCGTAAAGGATCGCCGGCTTGCCGTAGGACGGCGCCTCGGAGACGCGCACATTGCGTGGGATGATCGTCTCATAGACCTTGTCGCCCATATGGGTGCGCACATCCTGCACCACCTGGTTGGCGAGGTTGTTGCGCCCGTCATACATGGTGAGCACGATACCCTGGATGGTGAGGTCCGGATTGATGGTATTGCGCACCTGTTCGACCGTCTCCAGCAACTGGCTGAGACCTTCCAGCGCGAAGAACTCGCATTGCAGCGGCACGAGAACGGAATCGGCCGCCGCCATTGAATTCAAAGTCAAAAGGTTGAGCGAGGGCGGGCAGTCGATCAGCACATAGCCGAACGGGGCCGAACGCTCGGAGGCAGCGCGCAGCGCATTGCGCAACTTGAGCACGCGGTCGGGCGCCGAGGCGATTTCCATCTCGATGCCGAGAAGGTCGAGAGTCGAGGGTATGATGGAGAGGCCGGGCACCGCCGTCGGCACCGCGGCCTGCTCCAGCTCGAGCTCGCCAGTCAGCACGTCATAGGACGAAACCGTGCGATCCTTGCGGTCGATGCCGAGGCCGGTGCTGGCATTGCCCTGCGGGTCGAGGTCGACGATCAGCACGCGCTCGCCGATCGCGGCCAGCGCCGTGGCCAGGTTGATGGCCGTCGTCGTCTTGCCGACCCCGCCTTTCTGGTTGGCGACAGTGATAATACGCGGTCCGGTTTTCATGGATTTATGCCAGTAATTCATTGCTGTTTCGCTGGGCGCAAGTCGGTGATGTCGAGGATGACGCCTTCGGCGTCGGTCATGCTCGAATGTTCTACCAGATCGAAGCCCCAGCGGTGAGTGCTTTCTTCCACCTCGGCGCGGTAATCCCGGCCTTTGTGAAAGAGCGCGCGTGCGCCGCTGGTCAGCCAGGGCGCCGATAGGTCGAGCAGGACCGGAAGCGCCGCCAGCGCCCTGGCCGTGACGATTTCTGGTGTTGAAACAAGCGCATAGCTGTCATCGATGCGCCTGGCCACGACACACGCCGGCAAACCGAACTGGCCTATGACGGATTGCAGGAACGACGCCTTTTTGCGATTGCTGTCGACCAGGGCGATCGATGCGCCGGGGCGCTCCGCCAGCAGGAAAGCCAGCACCAGGCCGGGAAAACCGCCGCCTGAGCCGAGATCGACCCAGCGCGTCGCGGTGGGTGCGATTCGCGCAAGCTGGGCGCTGTCCAGGATATGGCGGCGCCACACATCGTCCAGTGTCGACGGCGCCGCCAGATTGATGCTGCGGTTCCATTTCAGGAACAGCTGTTCGAACGCCTGCAGCCGCTCGAATGTTTCACGTGAAACCGGACCCGCTGCCTTTTGCAGGCTCGCCCAGGCATCCGCGCTCACGCCACGTCCCTTCGCGCTGCGAACTCGGCGTTGCGGACATGCGCGACAATGATGGCAAGCGCGGCGGGTGTCATGCCTTCCATGCGCTGCGCATCGGCGATCGAGCGCGGCTGGCGCGCCTTCATCTTCTGCTTCAGCTCGTTTGAAAGTCCCGGAACGTCCGCGAAATCGAGCGCCTCGGGGATGAGCCGCGATTCCTCATGCCTGATCTGTGCGGCGTCGGCTTGCTGGCGATCGAGGTAAACTGAATATTTCGCCTCCGTTTCGAGCCGCTCCGCCGTCTTGGCGTCCAGTTCGGCAAAGCGCGGTTCGACCCTTCTCAGCCAGGCCATGTCGACGCCCGGATGCGCCAACAGCGCATAGGCCGAGCGGCGCACGCCGTCCTTGTTGATCTCCAGCCCATGCCGTGCCGCTTCGTTCGGCGTAAGCGTCACAGACTTTGCCAGCGCGCGGGCCTCGTCGAGCTTCTGCGCCAGCAAGCCAAAACGCTGCAGCCGCTCCGACGACGCGATGCCGAGTTTTTCCGCCAACGGCGTCAGCCGCTCGTCGGCATTGTCGGCGCGCAGCGACAACCGGAACTCCGCGCGCGAGGTGAACATGCGATAAGGCTCGGCGATGCCCCGGCTGGTCAGGTCATCGACCATCACGCCGATATAGGCCTCGGTGCGGCTGAGCACGAACGGCTCATCGCCAGATGCCGCCCGCGCGGCGTTGATGCCGGCGAGCAGGCCTTGCGCGCCGGCCTCTTCATAACCGGTCGTGCCGTTGATCTGCCCGGCCAGGAAAAGGCCGGCGACGCGCTTCGTCTCCAGCGTCGTCTTCAGCTCGCGCGGATCGACATGGTCGTATTCGATGGCATAGCCGGGCTGCAGCATCGTCGCCTTTTCCAGCCCGGGGATCGTCTTCAGCATGTCGAGCTGCACGTCTTCCGGCAGCGAGGTCGAGATGCCGTTCGGATAGACGGTGTCGTCGTCGAGGCCTTCGGGCTCGAGGAAGATCTGATGGCCCTCGCGGTCGCCGAACTTGACGATCTTGTCCTCGATCGAGGGACAGTAGCGCGGCCCGATGCCTTCGATCGAGCCGGAATACATGGCCGAACGACCGAGATTGGCGCGGATCAGCTCATGCGTCGCCGGCATGGTTCGGGTGATGCCGCAATGGATCTGCGGATTGGCGATCACGTCGGTCATCAGCGAGAACGGTACCGGATCCTCGTCCGCCGCTTGGGCGTCTAGCGAGGCCCAGTCGATGGTGCGGCCGTCGAGGCGAGGGGGCGTTCCGGTCTTCAGGCGACCGAGCTTGAAACCCGCGCGCGCCATCGTCCCCGACAGGCCGAGACTTGCCTGCTCGTTCATCCGCCCGGCGACGATCTTCCTTTCGCCGATATGGATCAGCCCGCGCAGGAAAGTTCCGGTGGTCAGCACGACGGCGCCGCAGGCCAGCCGCCGATTGCCGGAAACCAGCACGGCTGCGACGCTACCGTTTTCGATCTCAAGGTCGAGGACTTCGCCCCCGATCACGTCGAGATTGTTCTGCTGCCGAATCGCTTCCTGCATTGCCAGGCGATAAAGCTTGCGGTCGGCCTGGGTGCGCGGACCGCGCACGGCCGGCCCCTTGCGGCGGTTGAGCAGGCGGAACTGGATGCCGGCGGCGTCGGCGATGCGCCCCATGAGCCCATCCATGGCGTCGATCTCGCGCACCAGATGCCCCTTGCCGAGACCGCCGATCGCCGGATTGCAGGACATGACGCCGATCGTCTCGAAGCGCAGCGTGACCAGGGCGGTCCTGGCGCCGGCGCGCGCGGCAGCACTCGCCGCCTCGCATCCGGCATGGCCGCCGCCCACCACCACCACATCATAGTGATTGGTCATTTTTCCAAGAATCCGCTTTCAGAGATTGGGTTGACAGATGTCCCCGACGGCGGCTGGTGTCAAGGAGAGGTGGACTCGTTTCACGTGAAACAATGAATGGCGAGCTTTGCCATCCCCACCGGACAACTGCGAAGCTGGCAGCGGCGGCGGTGTTTCACGTGAATCATTGCGAGATAGGCAAAAGCCCGTGTTTCACGTGAATCACTTACCAATGCAGAATTGCGAAAAGATGACGTCGAGCAAATCCTCGACATCGACCGCGCCGACGATCCGGCCAAGACGTTCGGCCGCCAGCCGCAGTTCCTCGGCGCGCAGCTCCTGGCTTTGGCCCGACAGTGCCGCCCGCAGGAAATCCACTGCCTCTTTGAGCAACTCTACGTGACGCAGCCTGGATGGCAGGACGTCACCCACCCCGCCAACCGCGGCGGCGGCGCGGGCCCCGATCTCGTTCAGAAGGCGGTCCAGACCGCTGCCGTTCTTGGAGGAAATCACGAGGTCATATTTCCCGGCGCCGGCATTGGCGATATCCGACTTCGTTCCGATCCTCAGCAACGGAGCTCCACCTGGAACACCCGCAACGGGCGCCGGATCAGCCATATCCTCCAACAGCAGAACGAGATCCGCCACGTCAGCTTTGGCCCGCGCCCTTTCGATACCGATCGACTCGACCTTGCCCGCAGCCTCCCGCAGACCGGCCGTATCGACAAGCCGCACCTTCAGCCCATTGAGGTCCATCACCACCTCGAGCAGATCGCGCGTCGTGCCCGGCTCGTCGGTGACGATCGCAGCCTCGCGCCTGGCCAGCGCGTTGAACAGGCTGGACTTGCCGGCATTCGGGGCGCCGAGGATCACGACTTCGAAACCATCGCGAATGATCTCCGCGGCCTTGAAACCTCCGATGTGGCGATCGATTTCCCCGATCATTACCGACACGTCGGACCAGACCGCCTCCGAAACGGAACCCGGCACATCCTCTTCCTCGGCGAAGTCGATCTCCGCCTCGATCATGGCTCGTGCATGGATCAGCCGGCGGCGCCAGCTCGAATAAAGCTCGCTCTGCGCGCCGTCTGCATTGCGCAGGGCAAAGCGGCGCTGCGCTTCCGTCTCGGCATTGACCAGATCGGCGAGCGCCTCGGTCTCGACCAGGTCGAGCTTGCCGTTCAGAAAGGCACGCCGGGCAAACTCGCCCGGTTCCGCATGCCGCACCCCATCGAACTGCGTGATCGTCTCCAGCATCTTGGCCGCGACGGCGCGGCTGCCGTGGACCTGGAACTCGGCAACGTCCTCCCCGGTGAAGCTGCCGGGACCTGGAAAGAACAGGACGAGGCCGTGATCGATGATCGAGCCGTCCGCCGCCCGGAGCCTTCGCAACGTGGTAAACCGATCCTTAACGGATCCGGCTATCGTTTCGACCACGAACCGAGTCTTGGGGCCGGAAATTCGGATGACGGCGATGCCTGCCGGCAAGCGGCCGCTCGACAGCGCGACGATCGAATCCTTCGAAGCCATTGGGGAAACCATTTGCCGGACCTGCCGAACCGCCTAGATTGAAAGATAGAGCACGGCCGAAAGCCGCTTCACACTTTTCGGCATCATGCTCCAGCGTTGATGCATGAGACCCAAAAAAGAGTCGTCCATCGTGACCTTACCCGCACGAAACCTGCTTGCCGAAGAGGCCAGCCCCTATCTGCAGCAACACAGCGACAATCCTGTCCATTGGCGCGGCTGGTCGCCTGCGGCCCTTGCCGAAGCGAAGCAGCTCGGGCGGCCGATCCTGCTCTCCATCGGCTACGCCGCCTGCCACTGGTGCCATGTCATGGCCCATGAAAGTTTTGAGAACGACGCCGTGGCCGCCGTCATGAACCGGCTCTACGTGAATATCAAGGTCGATCGCGAAGAGCGGCCCGACATCGACCAGATCTATATGGCCGCACTCCATGCCATGGGCGAGCAGGGCGGCTGGCCGCTGACCATGTTTCTGACGCCTGACGGCAAGCCTTTCTGGGGCGGCACCTATTTCCCGCGCGAGGCGCGTTACGGAAGGCCGGGCTTCATCCAGGTGCTGGAAGCGGTCGACAAGGCCTGGCGCGAAAAGCAGCAGAGCCTCGCCGAAAGCGCCGACGGGCTGACCGCTCACGTCGAGCAGCGGCTTGCCGGCGCGGCGGGCAAGGCCGTGATCGATCGCGACACGCTGGCCGACCTCGCCACCCGCATCGACGGCATGATCGACCGCGATCTCGGCGGCTTGAAGGGCGCGCCGAAATTCCCCAACGCGCCCTTCATGCACACGCTTTGGCTGTCCTGGCTGCGTGACGGCGAGGCCGCGCATCGCGACGCGGTGCTCGCCAGCCTCGAAAAAATGCACGCCGGCGGCATCTACGATCATGTCGGCGGCGGCCTCAGCCGCTACTCCACCGACGCCGAATGGCTGGTGCCGCATTTCGAGAAGATGCTTTACGACAACGCCCAGCTCATCCGCCTGTGCAACTGGGCCTATGCGGCCGCCGGCAACGACTTGTTCCGGGTACGAATCGAAGAGACCGTCGGCTGGCTGCTGCGCGAGATGCTGGTCGAAGGCGGCGCCTTCGCCGCCAGTCTCGACGCCGACAGCGACGGCGAGGAGGGGCTTTTCTACACATGGAACCGCGACGAAGTCGAAGCCGCGCTCGGCGACGATACGTCGACCTTCTTCCGGTATTTCGAGCTCGCCGCGCCGCATGGCTGGGAAGGCAAGCCGATCATTCGCCAGAGCGAGGCCCAAGCTCAGGGCATCGCCGACTATGCGAAATTGGCGTCTCTGAAGGCAAAGCTGTTGGGCGTCCGCGAAGGGCGGGTCAGGCCGGGCCGCGACGGCAAGGCGCTCACCGACTGGAACGGGCTGATGATCGCAGCGCTCGCCGAGACGGGCCGCTCGCTTGGGCGGCATGACTGGATCGACGCCGCCGCAAAAGCCTTCGGCCATATCGTCGAGGCCGGCCAGGACGGACGGCTGCCGCATTCCATGCTAGGCGCGAAAAAGCTCTTTCCGGCGCTGTCCAGCGACTATGCCGCCATGACCAACGCGGCGATCGCGCTGTTCGAGGCGACCGGCGATCCGGCCTATTCCGATCGCGCCAGGCAGTTCATCGGCGAGCTCGACCGCTGGCACCTGGATGAACAAAAGAGCGGCTACTGGCTGACGGCGTCGGACAGCGGCGACGTTCCGATCCGCATCCGCGGTGATGTGGATGAAGCAATCCCGTCGGCCACCAGCCAGATCATCGAGGCGCTGGTGCGGCTGTCATCGCTCACCGGCGATGCCGCTCTCTGGGAAAAGGCGTGGACGACCGCCGAGCATGCAATGGGCCGCGCCTCGCAGCAGGCCTACGGCCAGGCCGGCATCGTCAACGCCTGTGCCCTGACGCTCGAGCCGCTGAAGCTTGTCATTGTAGACGAGCTGGATTCACCAAGCCTCGTTCCGGTTGCGAATCGGAATCCCGACCCGCGCCGGGTCGACATTATCGTTCCGGTCGGTTCGGAAGCGAATCGACCATCGCTGCCGGGCGGCGTGTTGCCGCCGACGGACAAGGCCGGCGCCTGGTTCTGCAGCGGGCAGGTGTGCCTGCCGGCGGTGACCGATGCGGAGGAGTTGGAGAATCTGTTGCGGCGATAGCGCCCTTCACCTTCTCCCCTTGTGGGAGAAGGTGTCGCCGAAGGCGACGGATGAGGGGTGCTCCAGGGAAAGCCAGCGTCTCATTCCGCTGGAACACCCCTCATCCGTCTCGGCGCTGCGCGCCGATCCACCTTCTCCCACAAGGGGAGAAGGAGGAAGGGCATCGCCCCAATCACGTATTCATCGAATCGAAGAAGTCCGCGTTGGTCTTGGTCTGCTTGAGCTTGTCGATGAGGAACTCGATCGCGTCGGTCGTGCCCATCGGCGCGAGGATGCGGCGCAGCACGAAGATCTTCTGCAGGTCCGCGCGCGGCACCAGCAGGTCTTCCTTGCGGGTGCCCGATTTGAGGATGTCCATCGCCGGGTAGATGCGCTTGTCGGCCACCTTGCGGTCGAGCTGGATTTCGCAGTTGCCGGTGCCCTTGAACTCTTCGAAGATCACTTCGTCCATGCGGCTGCCCGTATCGATCAGCGCGGTGGCGATGATGGTGAGCGAGCCGCCTTCCTCGATGTTGCGGGCTGCGCCGAAGAAGCGCTTCGGGCGCTGCAGCGCGTTGGCGTCGACACCGCCGGTCAGCACCTTGCCGGATGACGGCACGACGGTGTTGTAGGCGCGGCCGAGACGGGTGATCGAATCCAGCAGGATGACGACGTCGCGGCCATGCTCGACCAGGCGCTTGGCCTTCTCGATCACCATCTCGGCGACCTGAACGTGGCGCGCCGCCGGCTCGTCGAAGGTCGAGGAAATCACCTCGCCCTTCACCGAGCGCTGCATGTCGGTGACTTCCTCCGGGCGCTCGTCGATCAGAAGCACGATCAGATAGCATTCCGGATGGTTGGCGGTGATCGAATGGGCGATGTTCTGCATCAGCACCGTCTTGCCGGTGCGCGGCTGCGCGTTGATCAGCGCGCGCTGGCCCTTGCCGATCGGCGCGACCAGGTCGATCACGCGCGGCGAGATGTCCTTGGAGGTCGAATTGTCGATCTCCATCTTCAGCCGCTTGGTCGGGTAGAGCGGCGTCAGATTATCGAAGTGGATCTTGTGCCGGATCTTCTCCGGGTCGTCGAAATTGATGGTGTTGACCTTGAGCAGCGCGAAATAGCGCTCGCCCTCTTTCGGGCTGCGGATCGGTCCTTCGACCGTATCGCCGGTCTTGAGCGAAAAGCGCCTTATTTGCGACGGAGAGATATAGATGTCGTCGGGACCCGGCAGGTAGTTCGCGTTGGCCGAGCGCAGGAAGCCGAAACCGTCCTGCAGCACCTCGACCACGCCTTCGCCGATGATCTCGACGTCCTGGGCGGCGAGCTTCTTCAGGATCGCGAACATCAGCTCCTGCTTGCGCATGACGCTGGCGTTCTCCACCTCGAGCGTCTCGGCATAAGCGATCAGCTCCGGCGGCTTCTTGTTCTTGAACTCTGCGAGTTTCATTTCTTGCATTAGATAGACTCTGGGTAGGCTTTGGAGAGGGAAATCGGCTGGATGCGACAAATGTCGGGCGCGGCCGAAAGCGAGAAAAGGGGCGGCGCATGACGGGAAGGAAGACCCGTCTTGTATCGTCGCTCGACTGAAAGAGCAAGCCGCCTTTTGCTGGGCCTGGCCGGATCCGGGAAAGCCTCAGAACGGCTTCACGATGGCCAGGATGACGATGACGATCATCAGCAATGTGGGGATCTCATTGACGATCCGCCAGTGCCTCGCCGGCTTTTCGTTCTTGTCCTCGGCAAATTTCCTGACCGCCCCGGCGAGATAGCCATGCAGCCCCGACAAAATGAGCACCAGCGCGATCTTGGCGTGCAGCCAGCCGCCCTGAAATCCAAAGCCTTTCCAGGCAAGCCAAAGCCCGAACACCCAGGTCGCGGTCATCGCCGGATTGATGATCCCTCTGAGCAGCCGGCGCTCCATCACCTTGAAGGTTTCGGACTGAACCGAGCCCCTTTCGGCATCGACATGGTAGACGAAGAGACGCGGCAAATAGAGCATGCCGGCCATCCAGGAAATGACCGCAATCACATGGATCGCCTTGGCCCACGGATAGAAGCTGTCGGGTGCCGCGAGATAGAGCAGCGCCGTCAGCACGACGAGCAGGGCAATGCCGATCGCCATGCGCTTCATCGCCTGGCCAGTACTGTTCTCGCTGCTCGCGCTGTTCTCGTTGCTCACATCGTTCATTGCCGGCTTCTCACCATTTTCACCATCGCCTCGACATGCGCCACCGGCGTTTCCGGCGTGATGCCGTGGCCGAGATTGAAGATCAGCGGCCCGTCACCCAAAGTCCTCAGGATTGCCTCGACGCCGTCAGAGAGCGCCTTGCCGCCGGCGACCAGGCGCAACGGATCGAGATTGCCTTGCACCGCTCCGTCGCGCTGCAGTTCCTTCGCCATCGACAGCGGTACGGTCCAGTCGAGACCTAGACCGGCAATGCCGGTCTTTCTCCTGTAATCACGATAGCGCTCGCCCGCGCCCTTCGGGAAACCGATCACCGGCACATCGGGGTGAACCGCCTTCACTTGGGCGACGATCTCGGCCACCGGCTCGACGCAGAAAGCCTCGAAGCACGGCTCGTCCAGCACGCCCGACCATGAATCGAAAATCTGCACCGCATCGGCGCCGGCCTCGATCTGGCGGATGAGATAGGCGGCCGAACGATCGGCCAATATCTTCAGAAGCCGCGCGAAGGCCTCCGGCTCGCGATAGGCGAATAGCCGGGCAGGGCCCTGGTCGGGCGTGCCGTGGCCGGCGATCATATAGGTCGCCACCGTCCATGGCGCGCCGCAGAAGCCGAGCAGCGTCGTCTCATCGGGCAGTTTCGCCCGCAGCCGGCGCACGGTCTCGTAGACCGGTTCGAGATTCACGTGAAACATGTCGCCGTTCAGCGCCGCAATCTCGACCGCCGAGATCGGCTTCAGGATCGGTCCGCGGCCCTCCTCGAAGCGGACGTCCCGCCCCAGGGCATTGGGCACAACGAGAATGTCGGAGAACAGGATCGAGGCGTCGAAGCCGAAGCGCTCGATCGGCTGCAGCGTCACCTCGACGGCAAGGTCCGGATCGTAGCAGAGATCGAGGAAGGATCCCGCTCGCTTCCTGGTCTCGCGATACTCCGGAAGATAGCGGCCCGCCTGACGCATCATCCAGAGCGGCGGCGGTGAAACCGTCTCGCCCTTGAGGACGTCGAGCACGATCCGTTTCCCAGCCATCCTGCGCTGCCCTCTCTACAGCGCCGCGCGTCCTTAGACGCGCAAAGGACGCTGTAGCGCTTTCATTTAGCGCATGATCCTTTCCGAACCTCTGGTTCGGGGTCATGCGCGCTCCTCTTAAATCAAATATCTATTTTAAAAGAGTCTTCTGATTCTAAGAGTCTGTTGGTTGTGATGGTTGCGACCTGTCCAGCCTGCGGCTCGAAAAGGCCAGTCAGCATATTGTCGCGTACTCGCTTTCGCAATTTGGAGGGTTCTGGGGACGAAGCGGATTCCAGCTTTGGAGTCAAAAGCTTGGACTTACCGTTCCGAACCTCGCCCTGTGGATGAGATCGGCCAAGAAAACTTGATCCCCGGTTTTGTCCCCAGCGCCGCGACAAAGCCTACAGCGGGTCGAATTGTGGACAAGCGGCCATCTGATACAGTCGCTTCCTTGCCCAAGGCTTGCCCATCCAGCCTTGTCCACAATTGCCCACAGCCTGGACCCATTCCCTGTGAACAAACCTCAGAGCTTCTTCCATCTGCATCTAATCTCCGACGCCACCGGCGAGACACTGCTGGCGGCCGGCCGCGCGGCGTCCGCGCAGTACAAGGATGCGCGCGCCATCGAGCACATCTATCCGCTGATCCGCACGGAAAAGCAGATAGCCAAGGTCTTCGAGGACATCGAGGAGGAGCCCGGCATCATCCTCTATACGGTCGTCGACCAGAAGCTGGCGCGCTCGATCGATGAGCGCTGCGCTGCCATGGGCCTGCCTTGCGTCTCGGTGCTGGAACCGGTGCTGACCGTCTTCCAGTCCTATCTCGGCACGCCGGCCGGTCGCCGCGTCGGCGCCCAGCACGTGCTCGACGCCGAATATTTCCGCCGCATCGATGCCTTGAACTTCACCATGGAGCATGATGACGGCCAGCTGCCGGCCAATATGGACGATGCCGATATCGTGCTGATCGGCATTTCGCGCACCTCGAAGACGCCGACCAGCATCTATCTCGCCAATCGCGGCATCAAGACCGCCAATATCCCGATCGTGCTCGGGGTGCCGCTGCCGGAAAGCCTGATCGCCGCCAAGACGCCTTTGGTCGTCGGGCTGGTCGCCACGGCAGAGCGCATCTCGCATGTGAGGCAAAACCGCATCCTCGGCAACAGCGCCGCCTTCGTGCCGACCGACTATGTCGACCGCGCCGCGATCAACGAGGAGCTCGCCTATGCCCGCCAGCTTTGCACGCGGCATGGCTGGCCGATGATCGATGTCAGCCGCCGCTCCATCGAGGAAACGGCGGCGGCGATCGTTGCCCTGCGGGGCAAGACGCGCTAGGGCAAGCGATGTAAGTGAGCACTCCGTCCAACACCCCTCATCCGACCGAGCTTCGCTCGGCCACCTTCTCCCACAAGGGGAGAAGGAAGAACGCGGCGCCAGCGTCCTGCGATTACCGCCAGGCGGCGATTTGCGGTGACGTTGGACTTTCCTTCTCCCCTTGTGGGAGAAGGTGGATCGGCGCGACAGCGCCGAGACGGATGAGGGGTGCTGGACGGATCGCAACGGTTGAATGAACCATCATGCCTGAAAAGATCATCCTCGCCTCCGGCAGCCCATTCCGAAAAGCCATGCTCGTCAGCGCCGGCCTCGACATCGAGGCGGTGCCGGCAAATGTCGACGAGCGCGCGCTCGAGGCTCCGCTGAAGGACAGCGGCGCTTCGCCCGAGGACGTCGCGTCGATCCTGGCCGAGGCCAAGGCGACCGAGGTC
This sequence comes from Mesorhizobium sp. CA5, assembly GCF_020165105.1. Classification (NCBI taxonomy): domain Bacteria; kingdom Pseudomonadati; phylum Pseudomonadota; class Alphaproteobacteria; order Hyphomicrobiales; family Phyllobacteriaceae; genus Mesorhizobium; species Mesorhizobium sp. CA5. The sequence goes on from NZ_JAIUHJ010000036.1 coordinate 13,215, forward strand.
AGCGAGCGCAAGCCGGGCGCCCTGGTGCTCGGCTGCGACCAGACGCTGTCGCTGGATGACGAGATTTTTCATAAGCCCGCCGACATGGAAGGCGCCCGCCGCCATCTCCTGGCCTTGTCCGGCAAGACGCATCAGTTGAACAGCGCCGCGGTGCTTTGCCGCGACGGCGCAGTGCTGTGGCGCCATGTCGGCGTCGCCAGCCTCACCATGCGCAAGCTCGACCCCGCCTTCATCGGCCGGCACCTGGCCCGCGTCGGCGCCAAGGCGCTGTCCAGCGTCGGCGCCTATCAGATCGAGGGCGAAGGCATTCAGCTGTTCGAGAAGATCGAGGGCGATTATTTCACCATCGTCGGCCTGCCGCTGCTGCCGCTGCTGAAGGAGTTGCGCGCATTGGGAGCCATCGATGGCTGAGAAAAAGGCCTTCGTCACCGGACATCCGATCGCCCATTCGCGCTCGCCGAAGATCCACGGCTACTGGCTGGCCAAATACGGCATCGACGGCAGCTATGAAGCGATCGACGTCGCGCCGGCGGATTTCGCCGCCTTTCTGAAATCTCTCGGCGAGAACGGCTACCGCGGCGGCAACGTCACCATTCCGCACAAGGAAGCCGCTTTCGCCGGAGTGGCCCGCCGAGACCATGCGGCCGATGAAATCGGCGCGGTCAACACGTTGTGGTTCGAGGATGGCATTCTGTGTGGCGGCAACACGGACGGCTACGGCTTCGCCGCCAATCTCGACGACCAAGCGCCTGGCTGGGCGGTCAATGGACCGGCCGTGGTTCTGGGCGCCGGCGGCGCCTCCCGCGCGGTCATCCATGCGCTGAAGGAGCGTGGCATCAAGGATATCCGCATCGCCAATCGGACGCTCGCGAGAGCGGAGGAACTCAGCCGCCACTTCGGCGCCGGGGTCTCGGCGCATGGCGCGGGCGCGCTCGGTGATCTGCTTGCCGATGCCGGCCTGCTGATCAACACCACCTCGCTCGGCATGCATGGTGACGCCACGCTCTCCGCCGATCCGGCAGGCTTGCCCGGCCACGCCATCGTCACCGACATTGTCTATGTGCCGTTGGAAACGCCCTTGCTTGCCGCCGCCAGGGCGCGCGGCCTGAAGACGGTCGATGGTCTCGGCATGCTGCTGCATCAGGCCGTGCCAGGTTTCGAACGCTGGTTCGGCAGGAAACCCGAAGTGACGCCCGAATTGCGGCGCATGATCGTCGCCGACATCGAGGGCCGTTGATGATCGTGCTCGGCCTCACCGGATCGATCGGCATGGGCAAGTCCACCACGGCGAAAATGTTCGCCGAAGCCGGCGTGCCGGTGCATGATTCCGACGAGACCGTGCATCGCCTTTATTCCGGCAAGGCCGCCCCTCTGGTCGAGGCGGCCTTTCCGGGCACGACGCAAGCGGGCGCGGTCGACCGGGTCAAGCTCGCCGAAAAAGTGCTCGCCGATCCGGCCGCGCTGAAGCGGCTCGAGGCAATCATTCACCCGCTGGTGCGCGCCGACGCCGACGCGTTTCTCGCAAAGCATCGCGCCGCCGGCGCGCGGCTCGCCGTGCTCGACATCCCGCTGCTGTTCGAAACGGGCGGCCGCAGCCGCGTCGACAAGGTCGTGGTCGTCAGCGCGTCGCCTGAAATCCAGCGTGAGCGCGTGCTCGCCAGGCCGGGCATGAGCGAGGAGAAGTTTTCATCCATCCTCGCCAGGCAGGTGCCCGACGCCGAAAAGCGCCGACTGGCCGATTTCATCATCGACACCGGCCATGGCTTCGACGCCGCGCGAAAGAGGGTCGAGGCGATCGTCGCCGAACTCTCAGGGGAAAAGTCCGGCTAAGCCGACTCCTGACATTACAGCGCCGCGCGCCCGTTCGGACGCGCAAAGGACGCTGTAACGCTTTGATTTTGTGCATGATCCTTTTCCGAAAATCGAGTCCGATTTCGGAGGTCAGGCGTTAGGCCGTCACCAGTCCCCATTGCCATTTTGTTCTGGTGTATGATTCTGCTCGTTTGGGAAGCGAACTGATTCGAATGCGTGAGATCATCTTCGATACGGAAACCACCGGCCTCGATTTGCGCGACGACCGCATCATCGAGCTTGGCGGCGTCGAACTGGTCAACCGCTTCCCGACCGGCCGCACCTTCCACAAATTCATCAATCCGCAAGGGCGCGCGATCCATGCCGAGGCGCAGGCCGTGCACGGCATCAGCGCCGCCGACCTGGTCGGCAAGCCGACCTTCGCCGAAATCGCGCAGGAATGGCTGGACTTCACCGACGGCGCCAAGTTGATCGCCCACAACGCAACCTTCGATATCGGCTTCCTCAACCTCGAATTCAGCCGGCTCGAGCAAGCGGCCATCGATCCCGGCCGCGTGGTCGACACGCTGGCGCTGGCGCGCCGCAAGCATCCGATGGGACCGAACTCGCTCGACGCGCTCTGCCGGCGCTACGGCATCGACAACACCCGCCGCACCAAGCACGGCGCGCTGCTCGACTCCGAATTGCTGGCGGAGGTCTATATCGAGCTCATCGGCGGCAAGCAGGCGGCGCTGGTGCTGGAGTCCGTGGCGGTGCACATGAATGGCGCCGGCGAGGTGGCCGATATCGACATCTCGATCGGCGCCCGGCCGATCGCCCTGCCGCCGCGGCTCAGTGAAACGGATCGGGCGGCGCATGCGGGGCTGGTCGCGACGCTCGGCGAAAAGGCGCTGTGGCTGAAAGTGGCGGTGGGTTGACCGGGCGCTATTGGCGCTGACGTTGGAGACTTTCCAATCCGATCGCGATCTGTCGCGGCAGCCATTGAACGGTTGGTCGCGTCGAAGGATCGCGTTAGTTTGATCGCGCGCGCCGACCGCACCCAAACCCGCCCGCAAAGGACCGCGATGACCGGACCCAATCCCAACGTCAAGCATCCGATTGCGATGCATCCGCGCGTCGGTTTCCTGAAGGGACTGGTGACGTCGCCCAACATCGAGATCGGCGACTTCACCTATTACGACGACCCCGACGGTCCCGACAAATTCGCCGAGAAATGCGTGCTGCATCACTACGACTTCATCGGCGACAAGCTGATCATCGGCAAGTTCTGCGCCATAGCGGAAGGCGCGCGTTTCATCATGAACGGCGCCAACCACGCCATGTCGGGCTTCTCGACCTATCCGTTCAACATCTTCGGCCATGGCTGGGAGGAAGGCTTCGACCCGCAGACCTGGTCGAAGGAGATTCGCGGCGACACCACGATCCGCAATGACGTGTGGATCGGCATGGATGCGGTGATCATGCCGGGCGTGACGGTGGGCGACGGCGCCATTGTCGCGGCGAAATCGGTTGTCACGCACGACGTGCCGCCTTATGCGATCGTGGCCGGCAATGCGGCCAAGGTGGTGAAGATGCGCTTCGACGAGTTCACGGTGCGGCGGCTGCTCAAGGCGGCCTGGTGGGACTGGCCGGTCGACAAGATCAGCCGCAATCTCAACGCCATCCGCGGCGCCGACATTTCCAGGCTGGAGGCGGCGGTTTGAGCGCGCCCGAAAAAATGACAAACGTCAAAACGCCGAACGAAACCGCGATCAGCCCGGAGCTGTTCACCCGTGGCTGGGTCTTCATCCGCGGCGTGCCGTCGATGAAGTTCCTGCCCCCGGAAGGCCCGCCGGAGATCGCCTTCGCCGGCCGTTCCAATGTCGGCAAATCGTCGCTGATCAACGCGCTGGTCGGGCACAAGGGCCTGGCGCGGACGTCGAACACGCCGGGGCGCACGCAGGAGCTCAACTATTTCGTGCCCGACGGCTTTTCCGGCGAGGGCGCCGACCTGCCGCCGATGGCGCTGGTCGACATGCCGGGCTACGGCTATGCCAGCGCGCCGAAGGACAAGGTCGATGAGTGGACCAAGCTGATCTACGAGTATCTGCAGGGCCGCGTGACGCTGAAGCGCGTCTATGTGCTGATCGACGCGCGCCATGGCATCAAGGCCAAGGACGAGGAAGTGCTGACCCTGCTCGACAAGGCGGCAGTATCCTACCAGGTGGTGCTGACCAAGACCGACAAGATCAAGGCCGCGGGCGTGCCGAGGCTGATCGAGGAGACGCTGGCCAAGATCAAGAAGCGGCCCGCGGCGTTTCCGGTGGTGCTGGCCACCTCCTCGGAAAAAGCCGAGGGCTTGGACGAGCTGCGCGCCGCCATCGCCCTGGTAGCGAACGGCGGCTGACGCCGCCCGCCAGGGACCGATCCCTCAGGATCAATCCATCTCGTCGCGTTCCGGCTCGCGATCGCGCCGGCCGCTGAGGATCTCGCGCTTGCCGACATGGTTGGGAGCGCCGACCAGGCCTTCCTTCTCCATGCGCTCGACCAGCGAGGCGGCGCGATTGTAGCCGACGCCGAGGCGGCGCTGGATGTAGGAGGTCGAGCACTTCTTGTCGCGCTTGACCACCTTGACGGCTTCCTCATAGAGCGCGTCGCCATCCTCCTCGGCCATCGCGCTTTTGTCGAAGACCGGGCCTGTGTCGGCCGCTTCCTGTTCCTCTTCCTCGTCCGCGGTGACGGTGTCGAGATATTCGGGACGTCCCTGCGCTTTCAGATGCGCCACGACATGCTCGACCTCGACATCGGAAACGAAGGGGCCATGCACGCGCGAAATGCGCCCGCCGCCGGCCATGTGCAGCATGTCGCCCTGGCCGAGCAGCTGCTCGGCGCCCTGCTCGCCGAGGATGGTGCGGCTGTCGATCTTCGACGTCACCTGGAAGGAGATGCGGGTGGGGAAATTGGCCTTGATCGTGCCGGTGATGACATCGACGGACGGGCGTTGCGTCGCCATGATCAGATGGATTCCGGCGGCGCGTGCCATCTGCGCCAGCCGCTGGATGGCGCCTTCGATCTCCTTACCGGCCACCATCATCAGGTCGGCCATCTCGTCGACGATGATGACGATGTAGGGCATCGGCGCGAGGTCGATCGCGCGCTCCTCGAACAGCGGCTCGCCGGTGCCTCTCTCGAAGCCGGCCTGCACCTGCATGGTCACGACCTCGCCCTTGCCGCGGGCGCCTGCCGCGCGCTGGTTGTAGCCGTCGATGTTGCGCACGCCGAGGCGCGCCATCTTGCGGTAGCGGTCCTCCATCTCGCGCACCGCCCATTTCAGCGCCGTGACGGCCTTCTTGGGATCGGTGACGACCGGCGTCAGAAGATGCGGGATGCCGTCATAGACGGAGAGCTCCAGCATCTTGGGGTCGACCATGATGAGACGGCATTCCTGCGGTTTCATCCTGAAGAGCAGCGACAGGATCATGGTGTTGATGGCGACCGACTTGCCGGAGCCGGTGGTGCCCGCCACCAACAGATGCGGCATCTTGGCGAGCTCGGCGATGACCGGTTCGCCGCCGATGGTCTTGCCGAGGCCGAGCGCCAGCTTGCAGGAGGTATTGCGGAAGCCTGCCGAGCCGATCAGCTCGCGGAAATAGACGGTCTCGCGCGTCTCGTTGGGCAGCTCGATGCCGATGACATTGCGGCCTGGCACCACGGCGACACGCGCCGAGACGGCCGACATGGAGCGGGCGATATCGTCGGCGAGCCCGATGACGCGGCTGGATTTCACGCCCGGCGCCGGCTCGAACTCGTAGAGCGTGACGACCGGCCCCGGCCGGACATGGATGATCTCGCCCTTGACGCCAAAATCCTCCAGCACGCTTTCGAGCAGATCGGCATTCTGCTCCATCCGCTCCTGCGACATGTAGAAGCCCTGGCCCTCGGGCGGCATCTGCAAGAGCTCTTCCGAAGGAAGCTCGTAGCCGCCCATCGCGGATAGCGGCCCGACCTCGCCGGCCATGGGCAACGATGGTGCCTGCCTGGCTTTCCTGGCGCTTACCGGGGCGGAGATTGGCATGGGCTTGGCAGGCGCCGGTTGGGCGGCCGCCGGAGCCGGCACGGCCGCCAAGATCGGACTTGCCTCCGCCGTGTTGGAGCGCCATTCGATGACCCGGTAAAATGACGTCGCCTCACCCGGGAAGGCGGCACGGGGCTGGACCGGTTGCGCGACCGGACGCTGCGCCTGCACCGGCTGCATCAGTGGCTGCGCCGGAACGGCAGGCGCCTGCCCCGTCTCGTTCAGACGCGCCCGCGCCAGGCGCTCGGCCAGGAAGGGCATACCGAACTCGAAAAAGGCATGATCGGAAAGATAGGACCAGCGCAATCCGCTCAGGCGCGGTTTTGGTGTCGGAGCAGCAGCCTGGCTCGGCGCGGCCGCTGCGGCCGGGACGATGGCAGGGGCAACAGTGGCTGGTGCGCGGATCGACCCGGTTTGCATCGGCGCCGAGGCGGGAGCGGCGGAACTTTTCCGGACCGGAGCGGCTGGCGGCGGAGCCGGAGGCGCAGGCCGGACGGGCTCGGCCGCGTATGCCTTGCCCTGAGCGGCATCCTCCGGCGGAGCGGCCCGCCTGGCGAGGTCGGTGTCCGGTGTGCGCGTGAAACGCACATTGGGCGCAAGGAAGAAATAGTTCTGCCAGGCGGGGAGGCCGAAATCGTCGCCGGCCGATTCGGATGCATTACGAGCGGCGGTCGATTCGCCCCCGGGCAGGACTCGCAGCGGCACGACCTGTCCTGCTTGCGGGACTGCGCCATGGCGCCCGGTTTCCCGCGGATTGCGATGTTCGTCGTCGCTGTCGTGGGCTGAGGCGCCGGGATGATTGGCACGGGGGAAACGCATGGATGTCATACTCGAGACTCGCCGATTGAACGTCTCCCGAGACATAGGAAGCGATGGTTAACAGGTTCTTCCGAAAGCGCCTGCCGGATGATGCCGATCGATATTTTGAGAGGGGTCTTCAGGCCGGTCTTCGCGGTCGAGGCAGACCGCACCGATGGATTTCGCGGCGACGCCTCGCGACCCCTTCAGCTTCGCCCTTTGCGCTCCGGAATCCGCATGCCCGAACGGTCAGGCCGATTGCAACGCCCGTTCCTCGGCGAAGAATTTTTCCGTGGCATAGGCCTTGAGAAACACGTCGACGCCGGACGTCACGACGTGCTCGATCTCCGCCTGGCTCGGCGCTTTCGTGCGATAGGAAAAGATGCACTGGCGGAACAGGCCGGCGAGGCAAAGCTCGGTGAACTGGTAGGCGGCAAGGTCGACGTCGGCGATCTGAAGCAGGCCGCGTTCGACGGCTTCGTTGAGGAAGGCCATGACCTTGTCGTGGCCGCGCTTGGGGCCGCGTTCGTAGAAGCGCGCGCCAAGCTCCGGAATCCGATCGGCCGCGCCGACCACGGTGCGCTGGGCCTGGATGACCTTGGCCGAGGTGATCTTCAGCGAAAGCACGGTGCCGAACTTCACCAGCGTCTTGCGCAGGTCGTCGAAATGGTCGAGCACCTCATACATGTTCTTGAAGATGGTGCCGCGCTCTTCCTCGATGAGCGCCTCGAACAGCTCTTCCTTGTTTTGAAAATAGACGTAGATCGTGCCCTTGGAGACGCCGGCCTCGCGCGTGATGTCGTTCATCGAGGCCGCTTCAAAGCCCTTGTCTATGAAGACGCGGCGGGCGCCCTCGATGATCTGGGCCCGTTTTACGGGATCCTGCCCGGCCGCCGGGCGGCCCTTGCGCAAGTCGAGCAGATCGCTATCGGCTGTCGTGTCGACCATGGAAGTCGTTCCTTGAAAATATTTCGAACCGCTCGGTTCGATTTCCTCTTGATATGGTCCTCTTTCCGCGCTATGTCAATCTCCAATTCGAACCGAACGGTTCAGTATGAATGACATTCCAGAGAGATCGCTATGTCCTCGAACGCGCCCGCCACCGCCGAAGTCCGCTCTTTTCCCAACGCCAAGGTCCAGCCTTCGACCGAAGCGCCGGAAGTTCCTGTCCAGCCCGCCGCTCCCATTGCGACGCCGGCGGCTGAAGCACCCGCCAAGAAGAAGCGTTCTGTCCGCTCTTTCCTGTTACCGATCATCGGCCTTGCCCTGCTCGGCGCCGGCTCCTGGTATGGGTATAACTATTGGACCGACGGACGGTTCATGATCTCCACCGACGACGCCTATGTCCAGGCCGACATGTCGTTCGTGTCGCCGAAAATATCCGGTTATATCGACAAGGTGCTGGTGAGCGAGAATCAGCGGGTGAAGGCCGGCGATCCGCTGTTCGTCATCGACAATGGCGACTACAAGATCGCCGTGGCCCAGGCCGAGGCGCAGATCGCCACCTTGAGCAAGACACTCGACCGCATCGACGCCCAGACCAAGGCCGCCCAGGCCTCGCTGTCGCAGGCCCAGGCGCAGAAGGTCGCGGATCAGGCCGCCGCCGACAATGCGGCGCGCGCCCAGCTGCGGGCGGCGCAACTCGTCAAGACCCATGTCGGCACGCAGGCCCAGCTCGACGACGCCCAGACCGCGCTCGACCAAGCCAAGGCGGCGCTTGTCGGCGCCGATGCGCAGATCGCGGCGGCGCAGGCCAATATCGGCGTGCTGGAAGCGCAGCGCGCCGAGTCGGCCTCGACGCTCGCCTCGCTGCAGCTCACCCGCGACAAGGCCCTGCGCGATCTGTCCTTCACCGTGCTGAAGGCTCCCTATGACGGCGTCGTCGGCAACCGCTCGGTCGAGCAGGGCGATCTCGTCAGCCCCGGCCAGAAGCTCGCCGTCGTCGTGCCGATGGACAAGCTCTACATCGTCGGCAACTTCAAGGAGACGCAGCTCGGCCGGATGGTGCCTGGCGAGAAGGTCCGCATCACCGTCGACGCTATCGACGGCCAGACCTTCGAAGGCACGGTTTCCTCGCTGGCGCCGGCTTCGGGCGCGGTGTTCTCGCTGCTGCCGCCGGAAAACGCCACCGGCAACTTCACCAAGGTGGTGCAGCGCGTGCCCGTGCGCATCGACGTCCCGGCCGACGTGCTGAAGGCCGGCAAGCTGCGCGCCGGGCTGAGTGTCGTCGTCGCGGTCGACAGCCGCACCGCGCCGGCTTCGACGACCAACTGATTGGGGGGCGGCCCGGCGGCCGATCGAGCGCCGGGCCGTCCAGCCTGCTTTATCGTTTTCGACGCAATTCGGGACCGCCACGCGCTCGTCCCAGGAATTGCCCAGGGAGGCCATGACATGGCAACCGCAACCATCACCGCAGGATCAATGCCCGGACGTCCGGTCGCTGCCGCGCCGGCCCTGCCCGCGGACCATATGCCCGTGCGCCGCGTCGTCGCCTTCCTGGCGATGGTGTTCGGCATGTTCATGGCGATCCTGGACATCCAGATCGTCTCGGCCTCACTGTCGGAAATCCAGGCGGGCCTGAGCGCCAGCTCCGACGAGATTCCGTGGGTGCAGACCGCCTATTTGATCGCCGAGGTGGTGATGATCCCGCTGTCCGGCTTCCTCAGCCGCATGCTGTCGACGCGCGTGCTGTTCACCACCGCGGCGGCCGGCTTCACCGCGGCCAGCGCGCTTGCCGCGACCGCCACCAATATCGACCAGATGATCGTCTACCGCGCCATCCAGGGCTTTATCGGCGGCGGCATGATCCCCAGCGTCTTCGCGGCCGCCTTCACCATCTTCCCGCCTTCCAAGCGCGCCGTCGTCTCGCCGATGATCGGCCTGGTGGCGACGCTGGCGCCGACGATCGGCCCGACGGTGGGCGGCTATATCAGCCACGCCATGTCCTGGCACTGGCTGTTCCTGATCAATGTCGTGCCCGGCATCCTGGTGGCGACGGCCGCCTGGGCGCTGATCGACTTCGACAAGCCCAACCTGAAACTGTTCTCGAAGTTCGACTGGTGGGGCCTGATCGGCATGGCCGCTTTCCTCGGCTGCATGGAATATGTGCTGGAGGAAGGCCCGAATCATGACTGGCTGCAGGAGCCGGCGGTGTTCGCCTGCGCCATCATCATGACCATCGGCGGCGTCATCTTCTTCTGGCGTGTCTTCACCGCCGAGGAGCCGATCGTCGACCTCAGGGCCTTCAGCAACGTCAACTTCGCCTTCGGCTCGCTGTTCTCCTTCGTCGTCGGCATCGGCCTCTACGGGCTCACCTATCTCTATCCGGTGTTCCTAGGGCGTATCCGCGGCTACGATTCGATGATGATCGGCGAGGCGCTGTTCGTCAGCGGCCTGGCGATGTTCTTCACCGCGCCCGTTGCCGGCATCCTGTCGAACAAGATCGACCTCAGGCTGATGATGATGATCGGCTTCGTCGGCTTCGCCACCGGCACCTGGTGGATGACGCATCTCACGGCCGACTGGGATTTCTATGAGCTGTTGATCCCGCAAATCCTGCGCGGCTGCTCGATGATGCTGTGCATGGTGCCGATCAACAACATCGCGCTCGGCACGCTGCCGCCGGAACGGCTGAAGAATGCGTCGGGCCTGTTCAACCTGACCCGCAACCTCGGCGGCGCCGTCGGCCTCGCGGTGATCAACACGGTGCTGATCGACCGCAACGCCTTCCACTATGCGCGGCTCTCCGAGCATGTGCAGTGGGGCAGCGAGACCGCGCAGACCAAGCTGCAGAACATGACGCAGAATTTCGGGCAGACCGCCGGTCTCGACGCCACAAGCGCTGCGATCTCGAAACTGTCCGGCATGGTACACCAGCAGGCGGCGCTTTTGTCCTTCATGGACGTGTTCATGATGCTGACGGTGCTGTTCGCCTCGCTCGGATTTTTCGTGCTGTTCATCAACAAGCCGGCCCCGCAGGGCGGCGGTGGCGGCGGAGGCCATTGAGGAGCCGGAACCCCCGCCTGGCGTCCTCAACGCGTGACCCCGGGAATCGGTGACGACTTCCGGGTCATTCTTTGTTGGAGAGATTGAAAGTGACTCTTTGTTTTTGAGGCAATTCCGGACGGAAAACCGCTAGTGGCACTGCACAGGGATTTTGACCGATCGGCTCTGTTTGCATTGGCAGGCGGCATGCGTTGGAGATTGGCCGAAATGCCCACCCCGTCGTCATTCTAGGGCGGAGCGGGAAGCGAAGCGTACCGCGTAGACCCTAGAATCCATGCCGTTACCTTCGCCAAGGAGTGCAACGAACAAAATTCTGCACGGTGGCGGCACTTCGAAGTCACGGCATGGCAACTGTGTTCACGCGAATGCGGTTTTGTCGCGAATGATAGCGTTGAGGACGACCAGGAGCTTCC
>NZ_JAIUHJ010000037.1:0-24205 GCF_020165105.1 Mesorhizobium sp. CA5
AGTGCTAACTACCTGTTATGCAATGAGAAATTGGCGCACCCGACAAGATTCGAACTTGTGACCTCTGCCTTCGGAGGCCGATTTAGCCAGTCTTTTCAATAGCTTCTGTTTCTACGATATCGTTCGCTAAGCTACTACGACGACTGACTTTTTGTCGACCCAAAAACCGAAGCCAGTATCCTACCGCAGGCCGGAGTTTCCGTCCGGGTGCTTCCGTGGTGCTTCCGCGGGATCACTTCGACAGAACCCTGAGGTGTGCGATGGCTAAGCTGAACAAACGAACCGTGGATCAAGCGGGACCGGGAAAGTCGGACTACTTCCTTTGGGATGATGAGTTGCCTGGCTTTGGGCTGCGCGTGTTTTCATCCGGTAAGCGCAGCTACCTCGTGCAATATCGAGCTAAAGGTCGGACCCGCCGATTCACCATCGGTCCCCACGGGGTCTGGGCACCAGATGCGGCCCGAAAGGAGGCCCGCATATTGATCGGTCGGATCGCGCAAGGCGACAACCCTGCGGAGACAAAACTTCTCGACGCTAAAACGATCACCATCAAAGAACTCTGCACCCGATATTTGGCTGATTGTGAAGCTGGACTTGTGCCAGGCAAAGGCGGCCGCCCCAAGAAGCCGTCGACCATGGAGATCGACCGTAGCCGTATAAAGCGCCACATCCTTCCGCTCCTCGGGAACCGGAGAGTGACCGAGATCACCATGGCAGACATTGCCAAATTTCTGCGCGACGTTGCCAACGGCAAGACCCGAACCGACATTAAGACGAAGAAGCGAGGCCGCGCGATCGTTCGGGGAGGTATTGGCACCGGCTCGCGCGGCGTCGGTCTTCTCGGCAGCATCTTCTCCTATGCAGTTAGAGAAGGGATCATCGAAAAGAATCCGGTTCACGGCTTTCGTAAGCCAAAAGATCGCGTCCGTGACCGTCGCCTGACCGAGCGTGAGTATAGAGCGTTAGGCAAGATTCTCGCGGACGCCGCTCTCGACCCGCAGTTTTCAACGGCCACGAAAATGGTTCGAGCCCTCGCTATGACAGGATGTCGACGAGGCGAGATCATCAATCTTCGAATGGGCGAGATCGATGTTCAGCGCAGTTGCATCAGGCTTGAGGACTCCAAGGAAGGTGCGTCGACTCGGGCTATCGGCCTGCCTGTGGTCGAGTTGCTCAAGCCACTATTGTCCGGCGATGAGGCTGATTTTGTTTTTCCTGGCACGGAGGAAGGGAAGCCATTGGTCGGCTTCCCCAAGCTATGGCAAAAGCTCGTCAAAGACACACCGCTTGAAAGCGTGACACCCCACGTGCTTCGTCACAGCTTCGCGAGCGTGGCAAACGATCTCGGCTTTACCGAGTCGACCATAGCTGCATTGGTGGGACATTCTCGCGGAACGATCACAAGCCGCTACATCCACACGGTAGACACTGCGCTCGTAATGGCAGGTGACACAGTCGCTAGCTACATTCAGGCTTTGCTCGATGGAGCGAAGTTCGAGCGCGCAAATTATGCGCTCGATCACAGTGCGCGCAAGGATGCCATGCGGAAGTTCTTGACGACGGCTGTAGGGTCCACCGGTACTAAGATGTCGTGACGGTGCAATTGCGCAACATCTTACGAGTTGGTTGTCGCTTTGCGTACATGCACTTCGTGACAGGGACCCAGAGGTCGCCTCCCGAGGCATTATCTTTGCTCGATTCGACCTCGTCGCGATTCGAGCTTTGGAAAGAACGCCGTGACGATGCCTCAACATTTGAAATGTCTTGCTGGATGGGCACGGGGAGCCGCGACCCGAAGACGTAATTGACAAGGACGGCGAGGTCGTAGGGACTTGGTCACGTGTCGAAGACGTCTTCTACAGTTTCACCTCAAAGGGAGCAGCGGAACACCTCCTCTCTCGCCGTTCACTAAGCCGGGGTTGTCGGAATTTGGTCAGCCTCTAACCGCGACCTTGCCTTGAGCAGCCGTGAGGGCGGCCATCAAGGCCACTTCTTCGTCACCGTAGCTGGCCTGACGCAGCGCCGCGTCAGGAAACGGCCACTGCAACGAAAAGCGATTGTCCTTGCCTTTCGATGCGGAACAAGATGGGCTTTTTCTGCTGGCGGGATTTGGTCCACTCTTGCTGGATATCAGAAGGCTGCGTCACGTTGCGGTTGTTGGCCGAGATGATGACGTCCCCAGGCCGAAGGCCGTTCTCCGCGGCGAGGCTATTTGGCGCCACTTCCTGGATGAAGACTCCGGTCGTACCCGGCTGGAGACCGAGTTGTTGACGCGCTTCGTCAGGAATGGGGCTGAGCGACAATCCGAGCGGTTGGTCCGCCGCTTCCGGACTCGGAACTGCACCGGTCTGCACCTCCTCGTTCTTGCGTTGACCCACAGTGAGCTCCACCTCCTGCTGGGAGCCGCCGCGGTTCCTTGTCAACGTCGCTTTCGACCCTGGCTTTTCGTTCGCTGCCGCCAATGTCAAGTCATGGACGCCCTGGATATCTTTGCCGTTGAACCGGGTGATCACGTCCCCCGATTGCAAGCCGGCCTTCTCCGCCGGACTGCCGGGCTCGACCGAGGCGACCAGCGCTCCCTTGGTGCTTGATATGCCAAGTGACTGGGCAAGCGGCGGCGTCACCTCCTGGAGACGCACTCCGATGAACCCGCGCTCGATGCGGCCGGTGCGGATCAGCTGATCAGCAACGCTTCGTGCAGTTCGGGAGGGCACGGCGAACCCGATGCCTATGCTGCCGCCGGACGGAGAGACGATGGCCGTGTTGACCCCGATCACTTCGCCGCGCGCGTTAAACAGAGGGCCGCCGGAATTGCCTCTATTAATCGAGGCGTCTGTCTGAAGGAAATCGTCGTAAGGGCCGGCTTGGATGTCGCGCGAGCGGGCGGAAAGAACGCCGACGGTAACGGTTCCCCCGAGCCCGAAGGGACTGCCAATCGCGATCGTCCAGGCCCCCGGCTGCATTGCGTCAGAGTCACCCCAGGCGGTGGCCGTCATGTTGGGGCGTGGATCGACCTTCAGCACCGCAATGTCGGTCGCTGGATCGCGGCCCACAAGTCGCGCGGGCGAAGTCTCCCTATCGGAGAATACGACGTGGATTTCGGTGGAGTCGGCCACGACATGATTGTTGGTGACGATGTAGCCCTCGGGACTGACCACGAAGCCGGAGCCAAGGGCTTCTCGCACCTGCGGCTGGGCAGGCCCGCGGCTGTCGAAGGGGTTGAGAAAGTCGTCGAGCATCGTTTGGTCCTGGATGATCTGCCTCGTCGTGATCGCGACCACGGCCGGCAGTTTCTGACGCACGATTGCGCTGAAGTCGTTCGGAATTTCCTGTGCTGAAACTGGAGCAAAGCCGGCAGCCGTGAGCATCAAAATTCCTGCGACGAAGCCAATGCAAAGTCGCTTCCCGGAAATGTAAGACATGATTGGTTCTCCTGCCCGACCGCCCTGGCGCTGCTGCGCGAACCCAAGAACTGACATTCACGCCGATTGTTTCACCGGTTTGAAAAAATGTTTATGGTGGGCTGAACTGCGGGGATGTGGCCTTGCGGGGCCATTGAAATTTGCTCGAAACTCTCCAAAATTTCAGCTGGTGGAAATCGCGAGAGAGCCACCAAACATGACGTCAACAGAGGAGACTGTTCAAAGCGGAGAACTATCGATGGAAGGAGCCATTTCGACGAGTTTTCCCCCGATCGGGCCCGTGGGCTCTGATGCTTTTCTTGACCGGTTACTCCATCCGGCACGGCATTTCGAGCGACCCCGGGACGTGCTGACCGACGTGACGCTGGACGTCCAGGAGAAGCGTGCAATCCTTTCGTCATGGGCATCGGATGCATGTGCAGTGGAATCGGTGCCGGCGCTGCACATGCCGCCGGGAGCAACCGAACCGGTCAGCTTCGATGCCATCATGGATGCGTTGCGCCAATTGGATCAGTTGGAGAAGCTTCCCGGCACCGGTCGCGGTCGTGAGATCGACAGCATTGCGGTCACCAGTCTTGCAGCATCCGTCGATCGACTTTGAGTGGAGCGCAGCCACGCTCTTCATCCGAGGCATCCGCCCGCCGGCGAGGATTCGCTGGCGGGGATAGACGTGTTCTCTCAGCGACCATTCGTCTGGCTGAAAATTTTCCTATAGGCCCCTTGAACGTGTAAATCACTGTTATAAATGTTGATCACCGGCCGCCACATGGGGCCGGCACAAGTCCAGGAGGCGCCAAGGCTCTTGGCGTCTCCTTGTATCCATGTTGCTCGAAGGAGGATGTGGCTATGAGGACAAACCTCGATTTCACCCCTCTGTTCCGGTCCAGCATCGGCTTCGACCGGATTTTGAACATGCTGGAAAATGCGAGCCGTGTCACTGCGATAGACAATTGGCCGCCCTATGACATCGCCAAGGCTGGTGAGGACGCCTATCGCATCACCATGGCGGTTGCCGGCTTCTCGCAGGAACAGCTGACTATCACTCATCAACCTAACCTGCTGGTTGTGAGCGGGTCGCAATCTAGCGATGATGACGGCCAGTATCTCTATCGCGGCATTGCCGGGCGTGCCTTCGAGCGTCGGTTCGAACTGGCCGACCATGTGCAAGTCGTCGGCGCCAGCTTGGACAATGGGCTGCTGAACATCGATCTCAAGCGCGAGCTTCCCGAAGAGATGAAACCGCGCCGGATCGCCTTCGCAGGCAGTCCGGCAAAGGCAGCGCCGCGGCAGATCGACGCCGAAAAGAACGCTGCCTGAAGTCAGAGTGAATCAGAAGCGACAGGCACCGGTAATCGCCCGGTGCCACGCGGTTGAACGTGGAGGTGAATAACCATGAACGTGCGTGACCTTATTCCGTGGGGCCGCAACAGCAACAACCAGGCCCCTAGCATCTATAGCGGTGGCGATCCGTTCCTGTCGCTTCACCGCGAGGTAAACAGGCTCTTTGATGATATGTTGAGGAGCTTCGAGACGCGCTTGCCTGCTGTGGGACAGCCTTCGCTCTTCGATGGGGGCTGGCCGAAGGTGGAGATTTCGGAGTCGGACAACGAGCTTCGCGTCACCGCCGAGGTTCCCGGCATGGAAGAGAAGGACATCGAAGTCCTGCTCGACGAAGATGTGCTGACCCTGCGTGGCGAAAAGCGGTCGGAAACCGAGGAGAAGGACTACTCCGAGCGCTTCTACGGTCGCTTCGAGCGGCGCATACCCCTCGGCTACGAGGTCGAGGACGACAAGGTCAAGGCGTCCTTTGCCAATGGCGTACTGATCCTGACGCTGCCGAAGAACCCGAACGCGCAGTCGAAGGTGAAGCGCATCCCGATCACCCACTGACGCATGGACCAAGTCGGAGGCGGCAGCCCGCTGCCTCCGGCGCATCCTTCGCCAAAAATGGGAGGGATGAGTGATGCAGAAGCAAGAAAGAAAAGTCACACCAGTCGTAGAAAATCTCGGACCGGCAAACGAGAAACGCGGGCGAGCGCCGTCGCTCGGGCGATCCGAGTTCCCGCGTGATGCCGTCGCGCGGATCTACAAGCCTTGCCGCTCAGTCATGACCTCAAGCCGTGCGCGGCCGAAAGGGTGGCGGCTGTTGTTCGAGCGGCGTACTGCGCCGGTCATTGAACCGCTGATGGGCTACACCGCAAGTGGTGACACGCTGACCCAGGTGGAGCTCGATTTTCCAACGGCTCAGGCGGCCATCGACTATGCCGAACGGCAGGGGCTTGCCTACGCTGTTCAAGGAAGCCCGGCGGCCGAAAAGTCCAGTGTCGAATCGTCTGACGCGGACAACCCGCTGCAGGCCGGCGCAGACGTTGTCTGGAACCGCCTCCAGTTGGCTTTGCTGCAAAGCAGCCACGGCGCAGTTTCGCAGGCGCCGCATTATGGACCGGCGCTGACGGACCCGGAGGCGCTTTATGCATCGCCGATGGACGTGGTCGTCGATCCTCTTCTGACAGCCGACGAGAAACGCGCAATCCTGCGAAACTGGGCGTGGAACGAGTATCTGGTCGATCTCGCCACGGCCGAGGGGATGCCGGAAAACGCGCGTCCGACGCGGCTGGACGAAGTGGAATTGGCCCTGCTCGCGCTGGAGCCAGTTACGGCAGCGAACCTGGCCGTTTCTATTCCTGAACAGAAGCAGAAGGCAATGTGAGGGTCGTCATGGATCGGCTGACTGTGCTCGATTGTGAAAATACGGTGCCGAACCGTTTCGCACTGGCCGTCGCCGTGGCGGGGCGCGCTCGTGCGCTCAGCCGGGGTACTGAGCGCCTGACCGACGAAGCGACGGCGCCCGTCGAACTCGCCCTGCGCGAGATCGCCGGCAACCGCTTCCAGCTCGACGAGATCAAGTCCTTTGTTCTGGCCGGTTCGGTTCCGCGCGATGGCTGGGTACGGCCCGGCCGACGAAGAAAGCTTCGCGGTGGCTAAGGTCAATCCATGGCTGCCGCACCCGCCGTCGCTCAGAGGGCGGCGCACTCACCATGTCAGGAAAGGAGGATGAGCAATGGAGAAATGGCTGAAAACTGAAGGTCGTCCGGCGATCGATATCGTCAATGTGATCGCCGGCATAGCGCTGGTACTGTCGCCTTGGTATTTTGGATTTGCGGCTGAAACCTATGCGGCCTGGAACGCCTGGATCGCCGGTGCGGTGATTGCCCTGATCGCCGTGGGTGCGCTGGTTGCGTTCCATGCCTATGAGGAATGGGCAAACCTGGTGGTTGGGCTGTGGACGCTGATCTCGCCCTGGGCCCTCGGTTTCTCGGCCCTGACAACGGCCATGTGGGTACATGTGGTCGTGGGAGTGATCGTAGCGGCCTTGGCTGTCGGAAGCCTCTGGTTCTTCGGCGACCGTCCGCTTTCAACGGCCTGACCAGCATCTCTGGCGGGCCCGGATCTCCGGGCCCGCTTTTTTCAACCGCTACGGGTGCGGTCTGCCGTTGTAGGCGTTGCGGCCAGGTACATCGGCAGCCGAAACACAGGCCGCTTTTTTCACCGACGTGTGTTGAGCCTGATCTCGCCCTGCATTTGCAGTTCCTCATTTCCTGTGCTTGGCGCGCGGGGAAGAAAGAGATGAACGCTTGTTCCCTCGCCGACCGCACTCTCGATCCTAACATGCCCCCCGGACTGCTTGATGAAGCCGTAAACCTGGCTAAGCCCAAGTCCGGTTCCCCGGCCATCGGCCTTGGTCGTAAAGAACGGCTCAAACACGTGGGCCAGGACCTCCTTGCTCATCCCGCAACCCGTATCGCTGACCGTGACCCGAACAAAAGAGGCAGCCGGAGCGGGCACGTCTTCGATGTTGCCGGGAGTACCGCTGGTCTCGATCGCCAGCGTGCCCCGGCCGGCCATCGCGTCCTTGGCATTCACAGCCAGGTTCAGGATGGCGACGTCTAGCTGATTGGCATCGACAACGACGGGGCCAAGTGCCGGATCCAGTTCAAGCCTGATGCTGATCCCGTTCCCCAGCGTCCGCTCCAGCAGCATCGTGACGGCTTCGATACGTCCATTCAGGTCGATTGTCTCCGGATACAGCGACTGTGCGCGAGAGAACGCGAGCAATTGCTGCGTCAGCGCACTGCCGTTTTGCGTTCGTTTGAGCAACTCTTCGATCAGCATCGCCGCGTTCGGATTCGCAGGATTCTCGCGCAGCTGCTTCTGAAGCAGTCGCAGCCCCGATTCGAACACCGCGAGCAGATTGTTGATGTCGTGAACGATGCCGGCAGCGAGCCGGCCGATCGCTTCGAGCTTTTGCGATTGACGCCGACGCTCCTGCTGCGCGCGTTGCGCGGAGACGTCGCGAAGACTGGCAAGCAGCGCCGGCCTACCGTCCCAGCTAAGTTCAACCGTCCGTATTTCCACTTCGGCTGGTGCTCGATTGGGTCTGTGGACGGTGATTTCCGTGGTTTCACCCGATATGACCGGCCGGCCGAGGGGGATGTGGACGAGATCGGCAGCCGGATAACCGAAGATCGCGGCGGCCGCCGGATTTGCATAAAGCACCGTTCCCGACAGATCGACAACCAGAACCCCGTCGGCCGTGGTTTCGATCAGCCGTCGAAAGTCGAGTTGGCTGATGCCCGTCAGATTTGCGTCGCCGTGTTGGTCGGAGATTTCGGCTGCGCCGCACGCCATCTCAACGCTCCTGACGCCAGGACGCGGCGGAGTCGCCGAACACGTCGGGTGCGCCGTCGAAGGGCTGACCGAGATGCATGCCGGTGCCGTCGATTGTGAAGCGCCGAATCTGCTTGTCATGCTCGCTGCCGCGCATTTTCAGCACCATGATCCCCCGATGCATGAAATCCCCTTCCTGGATGTACCGCAATAAGATGATCGAGTCCGTGAGGGTTGAAATATGCTGTTCGCTAGCACTCTGGCCGCCGACGAGCGATTTGTTGGTGGCCGTGCAAAGGCCAGCGATCTCGTGTTTCTTGATGAAGGAAGTGAGGCTGATTAGGAATTCCCGGAAACCGGTCTCTGGTGCGATCCGTTCCAATGCCGACAGGCTGTCGATAGCGATCCGGTCAGGCTTGAACTCTTCAATTAGCTCGCGGATCATCAACAGGTGGTCCGGCAAGTTCTGCGCTTCCGGGTAAATGCAAACGACCTTCAGCCGGCCATCCGCCTCCATGGCCTCGAAGTCGACGCCCCAGCCGCGCGCATTGCGGAACATCTGGCCGCGGCTCTCTTCGTAGCCGACCAGCAAGGCACGTTCGCCAGCCGCCGCGCCGCCTGCCAGAAAGTTTGTCACCAGCAGGGTCTTTCCGGTGCCCGTCGCACCGCTGACGAGGGTGATGCTGTCGCGGAAAAATCCACCGCCACACATCCTGTCGAGTTCCGGATTGCCGCTCGTCACCCGCTTGGTGCTGGATTGCTGCTCGAGCCGCAGTGAAGACAGTGGCACTGCCACTATGCCTTGCTTCACCACAAGCGTGATCGGCACCTCGCCCTCCACGTGGCGGCTGCCCCGCATCTTGAGAACTTCGATCGTACGCCTGCGTCGCTCGCGGTCGAGCGCGTTGCGCAGGATTACGACGTTGTCGGCAACAAACTCCTCGATCCGGTGGCGGGAGATCTCGCCATACTCGCTGTTGCGTTCGGCGGTCATTAGCACCGTCAAACCATCCCTCTTTAGCGCTGTCGCAATGCGAAGGAGTTCCCGACGGACCGATGTCTGCTCCGCGACGAAGTGGTCGAAGAGCTGGGTGACGGAATCCAGCACGATGCGCTTCGCCGCGGCGTTTCGCGCAGCGTGCAGGACACGCGTCAGCAAGCCTGACAGATCGAAATTGCCGACAACCATCTGGTCGTGGTCACGCGGGCTGGCGTCGACGAAGACCAGCTTGTTCATCTCGCGCCAGCGACGGATGTCCCAGCCGAAGCTAGCCATGTTGACCTCGATCTCGACCGGCGATTCCTCGAACGTGACGAAGACGCCGGGCTCCTCGAGCACGGTGATGCCGTGGGCCAGAAACTGCGTCGCAAATACAGTCTTGCCACTGCCGGGCGTGCCTCCGACGATGGTGGTGCGCCCGCGCGGCAGGCCGCCCATCACAAGATCGTCGAAAGCCTCGATACCGGTCCTGACGCGTTCGAGCGCGGGATCGATGAGGATCTCTTCAGCTGTGGTCATAGCCACTGTCCTTCTTGCGATAACCGAAATAGTCGAGAACCTGAGCGATGTTGCTGATGTCGCCAATCAGCCGTCGTGGAGGGATGGTTGACTCATCCGAGAGCGTCGGCGTCGCTAGAATGCCGGCCCTTTCCGCCTCGTCAGGATCCGCGACGACGTCGACGACCTGGATTTCGATACCGCCGGCCAACTCCTCCACTATCCTCAGACGGCTTGCCAGCGCCCGACGGGCGCCCGGCCCATCGCCGGCGACATACAGGCGAAGCAGGCCGTTGGCCTCTGGATTGGACCGATGACTGACGCTCATGTTCACGCCTTGCCGCAGGGAGTTGCAGTTTCGACGTGCACGAGGCGCCACGCCGCGGAATCCAGCCGCCGTTCTTCCCTCAGCAGCCGTCGGTCTGCCTGGAAGCCGATGCACCACGGCCTTGCGCTCGGTGAGGCCTGGATCAGCGCCCCCGTGCAATTTGTAGATAGCCGCGCCCGCCGCGTCTGCGCACTTGTGAACATTTCTTCGCGCCGGTCGTTGTAAACGCCGCCATTTGAAACGGAGGAGTGCGATGGAGAACCCTCGAAAGCGATCAGACCCGATCGGAAACAACCTGCTTCGGGCCCTCAGAGCCGACGACTGGGAGATCCTGCAACCGAGGCTCGAACAATGGTCGGCGCCTGCCGGGACTTTGCTGCACGAGCCAGGCGATGCAGTCCGTTACGCCTATTTCCCTTGCGGATCGGCCCTGGTCTCCTACCGCGTCGTGTTGAGCGACGGGCGAGCGATCGAGACTGCGCTCATCGGACGGGAAGGAGCGGTAGGCGGCATCGTCAGCCAAGGCAGACTTCCAGCGTATGCGCGTGCCGAAGTTCAACTTGGCGATTCATTCTTCAGGATCGACCTGCAACATCTCGAAGAAGCCAAATTGCGTTCCTTGACATTGCGTCACCTGTTTGCCCGCTACGCTGATTGCCTGATGGCGCAGGTATTCCAATCCGTCGCCTGCAGCGCAGCGCATTCGATCGAACAGCGCGCGGCAAGATGGCTGTTGGCCGTGACAGAACGGACGGGAGCCGAAAACCTTGCGGTGACGCAGGAACAGCTTGCTACAATGCTGGGGGTCGGCCGCTCCTATCTGAGCCGGGTCATTCGAGACCTGAGGCAGCGCGGCGTCATCGAAACCCGGCGCTCCCGGCTTGCTGTACGCAGTCCAGAAGGGCTGCGCTCGCTTGCCTGCGAGTGCAATGCGGCCGTCAGCCATCATTTCAACGACGTTTTGAAGGGGGTCTATCCGGCGGAGGAAAACGGCATGACAGGTGCGCTGGGCATGCCGCATAGGAAAGGACAGTGACAGACCCATTGTCGCCGGCCGGTCTGGGGCCTCCCACTTTTTTGCCCCGGACCTGGCCTACACCGATGCCGCGCGGACTGGGCGACCTATATCCGTTCCCCTGTGGAGGCCGCCATGGACATGAGCAACAGAAAGACGCAGTTCAATATCTGGTACTGGATTGCGGCGTTCGTGGGCGTGATGGTCGTCCAGTACATCTATGCCACGACGCAACACGTCGCCCAGATACCGTACAGCCAGTTCGAGACCCTTCTGAATGCCGGCAAGATCGCTGAGGTGCAGGTTTCGGACCGCTTTATCCAGGGCCGCTTCAAGGAGCCGCAAAACGGCAGGCCGCTGTTTATCACTACACGCGTCGAGCCGGACCTCGCCCGTGACCTGCAGGAACACGGTGTCACTGTGACTGGCCAGGTCGAAAGCACCTTCCTGAGCGACCTGCTTTCCTGGGTTGTGCCGGTGCTCGTCTTCTTTGGCCTGTGGATGCTGCTTCTAAGACGCATGGACGGCGGCGTCGGCGGTTTGATGCAAATTGGCAGGAGCAAGGCCAGAATCTATGTCGAAGCCAATACCGGCGTGACGTTCGACGATGTGGCGGGGGTCGACGAGGCCAAGGCCGAGTTGCAAGAGATTGTGGATTTTCTGAAGAACCCGGGCGAATACGGCCGCCTCGGAGGACGCATGCCCAAAGGCGTGCTGCTGGTCGGACCGCCAGGCACCGGCAAGACTCTCCTCGCCAAGGCCGTCGCGGGCGAGGCCAAGGTGCCGTTCTTCTCGATCTCCGGTTCGGAGTTCGTCGAGATGTTCGTAGGGGTCGGGGCCGCGCGCGTGCGCGATCTTTTCGAACAGGCGCGATCCAAGGCTCCCGCCATCATATTCATCGACGAGCTCGACGCTCTTGGCCGCGCCCGCGGGACCGCGGTCGGCGGCCACGACGAAAAGGAGCAGACGCTCAACCAGCTTCTGGTCGAACTCGACGGTTTTGATCCGCAGATCGGCGTCGTGCTGCTGGCCGCGACGAACCGTCCTGAAATCCTTGACCCGGCACTTCTGCGCGCCGGCCGTTTCGACCGCCAGGTATTGGTCGACCGGCCCGACAAGAAGGGTCGCATAAAGATCCTGCAGGTTCACATGAGCAAGGCCAAGCTGGCGAGGGATGTCGATGGGGAAAAAGTGGCGGCGCTGACGCCCGGGTTCACCGGTGCTGACCTGGCCAATCTTGTGAACGAGGCGACGTTGCTCGCCACGCGCCGCAAGGCGGATGCGGTAACGATGGACGATTTCAACAATGCGGTGGAACGCATCGTCGCGGGACTGGAGAAACGCAATCGGCTCCTGAACCCGAAGGAGCGCGAGATCGTCGCCTATCATGAAATGGGTCATGCGCTGGTAGCCATGGCGCTGCCTGGCGTCGACCCGGTGCACAAGGTGTCGATCATACCACGCGGCGTCGGCGCGCTCGGCTACACTATCCAGCGTCCGACCGAGGACCGCTTCCTGATGACGCGTGAGGAGCTGGACAACAAGATGGCGGTGCTGCTCGGCGGCAGGGCGGCCGAATGGATCGTATTCGGCCATTTGTCCACCGGAGCCGCCGATGACCTTGCCAAGGTAACCGACATAGCGCGCGCCATGGTGACGCGTTACGGCATGTCGGCAAAACTCGGCCACGTGGCGCTGGAAAAGGACCCGCGCTCCTTCCTGAGCCCTAACCCGCTCGCCGGCGGACCGCGCGAGCACGATTACGGCGAAGCCGCCGCCGACGCCATCGACACGGAAGTACGCGACATTGTGGCGGCCGCGTTCGAACGAACCGTCGGCCTCCTCACCGAGCGGCGCGACGTGCTGGAAAGGGCGGCACGCAGGCTGCTCGAGACCGAGACGCTCGACGAGACCGAACTTGCGTCGCTGGTCGGAGACGTCTCGGCGGATGGTGCTGTACGGGACGGGTCTGGTCAGTCGTCGGACAAGAGGCAGCCTACGCTGCAGCCGGCCAGGACCGCGGCCGCAATCCCCACGCCCGGATCGGGGAAATTCAGGACGCAATAGTGATGCTTCGGACTGCTCCCGACGGCATAGATCGCTCGTCGAAAGCCGTGTCGCACGCTGCAACGGCGACACGCGAGATTGATATCGATCGCTAGGCTTTCGAAACCAGTATATGTCGGTCACCAGCCAAGCGTTCTCGATGCCATTTGCTGGTCGCCCTAGGTGATATTACGCGAGACGGGTGACCTTGCCTCGCGCAGCCTTGAGCGCGACCTTTTCTTCCTCACTGCGCCCGGCTCCGCTGCAGGGGTAAAACCCGCATGGCACAAGTGATCGTACAGGGAACGTATCGCCAGCCCTTTCCAGAAGCATCATGAAACCTCCTTGGTTTTGACCCGTGAACGGCAGCGCCATCCGGCCAGCGTCGGACAAGTTCGAAAGTCACCGTTCCGGCACGTGCGTTACTCCGGCAAAGGCGATAACGACATCGAGGTCCGGCAGATCAACCGCCTGCGGTGCATCACCGGATACCACTTCGACCTGGGCATAATGAGCAAGATTGCTTTGCGCGCGCCGCGCGAATTCTTCGTCGATCTCATAGGCGATCACGCGTCCTCCAGAATCCGTCAGCTCAGCGAGGATGGCGGTGAAATAGCCGGCACCGGCGCCCACCTGAAGCACGGTCTGGCCGGGAGCGGTGTTCAGATGGTCGAAAACCAAGGCCCAAAGCGACGGCAAGCCGCTGTTAGTCCGCGTCTTTCGTCAAGCGAGACCAGAACGTCATGGTAAATCTCATGAAGTGCGGCTGAAGGGCTGGTATGGCTCGCTCCGATTTGCAATCGCGAATGGATACGCCATGCCCGTTGCCAAGGTAATGTTCGCGCGGAACCTTTGCGAAAGCCTCGATGACCGCAGGATTGTGCAAGACAGGTGACGAGACACGCAGGTCTTCGGCAAACCACCGGCGCGCTTCACTAGCATCGATTCTTGTCGGCATGGATATCGGGTCCCGTGTTGCGCGTACTGATGGCCCAACTGGTAGGCGCCAGCTTTGCCGGCCCAGCGAGGGAGTCGCACGACTTTCACGGGGTTGTCATGGAAGCTGTGCGTCAGCTGAACGGCGAGGGCCTGAGCAAGCTTTAGGCAGACGCGCAACGCGAAACGCTGATCCAGAGTTATTGTTGGACATTGGTGGACGAGTACCAAGACATCGGTATCTGCCGTTGCGGGTCGCTCAATGGTCGATAAGGAGCCCCACGTCTGTTCGAGGACCTTGCGCCCGCCTGTCTCAATGGCGGCCAAACGGGCCCTGTCATTTGGCGATGCTGATGTACTTCATTCATTCTCGAACGCCTGCTTTCCCTTTGCTGCCCAGAGCGACCGCGCCTGTGCCCCTTGATCGCTTTTGAGCTTGTCGGCCATCCAGAGCAGCGCGCCATAGATGGTGGCACGATCATCGCCGGTCAGGTCGACGATCCCGGCCTTGATGACGAGACCGCCGAGTTCGATCAGATGGCGCGTGCGCTTGCGGCGCTCGACCTGCCATATGCGCATGTCATGCCGCGCCCGCGTCGCCTGATGGCGACTGCGCGCCGCCCGGTTGCGTTTGAGCGCTGCCGTTGTCGCGGTTAAGCGCTGACCCAGATCGCCGCGCCCGCCCTTGAAAGAAAGCGGCCCCGCGCTTCGCCCATGCCTCCCTTTTTCCGGCATCCTTCGCCTCGGCGATGGCGACCAATGCGCCCGCCAGTTCATCGGCGGTGAGCGCATCGGCTCCGGTCGAGATGACCAGTTCGCCGAGTTGCTGCACTTTTCGCGTTTTGAGTTCCCGCGCCTTTTCTTCCAGTGCCTTCAGTTCCGCGTCGAAATCCCGTGGTTTACGCATGGCCGTCTCCATCTGACGTCAATGCGGCGATGATAGACGAGCACTTGCCTGAAGGCTTCAGGGTTGCCGAGACAGCCCGGGACGGGCTGGTCGCTCCCGAGATTTTTTCGAGGGAGGGCGCGCTTATACGTCGTGCCGACGTTCGCTTTGCCGTGCAAATGATCTGGTCGCGATGGCGATCTATCATCTTCACGTCAAGGTCATTGGCCGCAAAGCTGGCTCAAGTGCCGTGGCGTCGGCCGCCTACCGCTCGGCCTCGCGGCTGCGCGACGAGCGCATCGAACGCAGCCATGACTTTTCGGCTAAGCGCGGTGTCGTCCATTCCGAGGTGATCTTGCCAGAGAATGCACTGGGCGCCTGGAGCGACCGCGAACGGCTGTGGAACGACGTCGAGGCTTTCGAGGTGAGGAAGGATGCGCAGCTTGCCCGCGAGGTGGAGTTTGCCCTTCCACGCGAACTAAGCCACGCGCAAGGCATCGGACTGGCGCGCGACTTCGTGCAGGCCGAGTTTGTCAGCCGGGGCATGGTCGCCGATCTCAATGTGCATTGGGACAGGGCAGAGGATGGCAGTCCAAAACCTCATGCTCATGTCATGCTGACCATGCGGTCGGTGGACGAGAACGGCTTTGGTCCGAAAGTCCGCGACTGGAACAGCACTGAGCTGGTCGAGCGCTGGCGCGAGCGATGGGCCGAGCTTGCCAATGAGCGGCTTGCCGAACTCGACATAGACGCCCGCATCGACCATCGCAGTCTGGAAGCCCAGGGCATTGCCCTTGAGCCGCAAACCCAGATTGGTGCACCGGCGCAACGCATCGAGGGCGGTGGCCTTGACGCTGCCGGCATTGAAGCGGATCGCGCCGAACTGCACCGCCAGATCGCGCGCAACAATGGCGATCGCATTATTGCCGATCCATCCGTGGCGCTGGATGCCCTCACGCATCAGCAATCGACCTTCACCCGAAAAGACATTGCGAAGTTCTCGCACCGACACAGCGACGGGATGGAGCAGTTCAACACGGTGGCGGCAGCCATCGGCAACGCACCCGATCTGGTCGAACTCGGCAAGGACGGACGCGGTGCCGATCGCTTCACCACCCGGCAAATGATCGAAACGGAACAGCGCCTGCATCGCGCGGCAGAACGCATGGCCGGCGAGCGGCAGCATGCTGTGAGTGACCGGGATCGTGCGACGGCGTTGGCGGATGCCAAGCATCGTAGCCTTGTTCTCTCTGACGAGCAGACCGATGCACTGGATCACATCACAGATGACCGCGGTCTTGGAATCGTTGTGGGTTTTGCCGGAACGGGCAAGAGCGCGATGCTGGGTGTTGCGCGCCAGGCATGGGCGGCAGCGGGCTTTGAGGTCCGAGGCGCGGCACTTTCCGGCATTGCGGCCGAGAATCTCACAAGCGGTTCGGGCATCTCGTCGAGAACAATCGCCAGCATGGAACACAGCTGGGGACAGGGCCGCGATCTGCTCAAAGCGCGTGATATCCTGGTGATTGACGAAGCCGGCATGGTCGGCACGCGCCAGTTGGAGCGCGTGCTCTCCCACGCCTCGGACGTTGGCGCAAAAGTCGTGCTGGTCGGCGATCCGCGGCAGTTGCAGGCGATCGAGGCGGGCGCCGCATTCCGTTCGATTCATGAGCGCCATGGCGGCGTCGAAATCGGTCAAGTGCGCCGGCAGCGCGAGGAGTGGCAGCGTGACGCCACGCGCGATCTGGCGACCGGCAGGATCGGCGCTGCGATCGGCGCTTATGACAACAGAGGAATGGTGCACCGGGCTGCCTCGCGCGATGAGGCCCGCAGTGATCTGGTCGAACGCTGGGATCGCGACAGGCAGGCAGACCCAGAGGCAAGCCGCATCATCCTCACTCACACAAACGACGAAGTGCGCGCGCTCAACAAGGCAGCGCGCGAGCGCATGCGCGTTGCTGGAGATCTCGGCGACGATGTTCACGTGGGTGTGGAACGCGGCGCGAGAAACTTTGCCAGTGGCGACCGGGTGATGTTCTTGCGGAACGAGCGGTCGCTCGGCGTCAAGAACGGCACGCTCGGTGTGATCGGAGAGGTCAGCACGCAGAGCATGACGGCTCGCACCGACGACGGCAGGTCGGTGCGCTTCGACCTGAAAGACTATGCCCACATCGACCACGGCTATGCCGCGACCATCCACAAGGCTCAGGGCATGACCGTCGACCGGACCCATGTGCTGGCAACGCCGGGCATGGATGCCCATGGCAGCTACGTTGCCCTGTCGCGGCATCGCGACGGGATGGAACTGCACTACGGCAGCGACGACTTCGCGACACGAGACCGGCTCGTCCGCACGCTCTCACGCGATCGCGCCAAGGACATGGCGTCGGACTACGACCAGGTCGACCCGGCGCAGACCTATGCCGAGCGACGCGGGATCACCTTTCGACAGCGTGTGGTCGAAATCGTGCGCCGGATCGTTCCGGAGAAGCTGCGTGACAGGATTGGTGGGCTGCTGGACGGGTTGCGCTCTCCCGAAGACGGCGAGCCGATGCAGGAACGTGGACCTGGGCCGGCGAGGGAAAGTGTTGGGGCGCGGATCGGAGATGCAGGCCGGACGCCCGGCGGAGGAAATCTCGCCACAGGCGTGCCGCCCGACGTGAATGTGCCGGTGGACGCGGAAGCGGCATTGCGCAGCGCTCGCACGAAGGCGCTTGTTCGGCACGCGCGTGCGCTCGACGCGATCCTCAGTACCGGAAATGCAGACGGGCAGGGCAGTCCCGAGCAGATGCGCGAATTGAGAGATGCGCGTAGCGCTTTCGAGAAGGTGCGGCCGCATGGTTGGCGCGATGCCGAAGCGGCATATGTGAAAAATCCCGAACTTGTCCGCGAGGCGGGTGCCGGCCGCGTCAACCGCATCGTGCTTGCTCTCCAGCTTGAGACGGAAATCCGCACCGGGATGGACATCGATCCCGGCCGCCGCGCCGACCTGTTCGTGGAACGTTGGCAAAGACTCGATCGGACGGCACAGCAGCAATATCAGGCCGGCGACATGTCCGGCTACAAGTCAACGCGTGCGGCCATGTCCGATATGGCCAAGGGCCTTGAACGCGATCCCCAACTCGAATCGCTACTCGCCAATCACAAGAAGGTGCTCGGCATCCAAGTCGAATCCGGCCGCCGTCTGGGTGTGGAACTCGCGTTCAACCACGGCATTGGCAGCGGGCGTGGCATAGGAATCTAAACATCCGATTTGCCGCCGTTCCGACGCCCCAAATCGATCAGATGACAAATCTGATTGCCTGCGAGCCTTGGGTTGTCCTGTTTGGTTCCAACAGGTGCCAAATGCTCTCAGCGAAGGCAACGCAGTCATGCCTGAACCGGATCGTATCATTCGCCTTAGAACCGTCCTGGCGCGGACCGGCCTGTCCCGCTCAACGATGTACCGCAAAATCGCCGAAGGCACATTCCCGGCTCAGATCAAGATCAGCGTCAACGGTGCGGGTTGGCGGGAATCAGACGTAAATCAATGGATCGAAAATCCCGTCGCATGGCGAACAGAAGATCAGTGATTGCGTGACAAGCGCACGCCCGGGCCGCCACCATTCTCTGGAATGAATTCTATTCCGGCAGCTTCGAGTGACAGCTTCAGCGCTTGGAGGATTGATTCAGATGCGGGTTTCGAACCACGTTCGAATTGCACGATCGTCCTCAAACTCACCTTGGATAAATCCGCCAGTTCCTGCTGAGAAATGTCGAGGAGCCCACGGGCCGCGCGAACTTGGGCCGCACTTACCTTCATTGTTCAAATGCCCTGTTGCACAAAAAGCGCAAATATGCTTTTTTTAGGAAACGACAGTTGGAAGTGGTGCGTCCGCCTCCAACGGTCTGACCACGCCTAGGCTTTGCGGAGCTCGGATCATGGCTGATTCCGACCATAGCACGACTATGCCTCCCGTCACGAATGGCAAGACTGCCAACGCGTTGGACCGGTTGCCGGATGCAGACCCTGCAATTCAACTGCTGCGAGATTGGGCGCGGGCGCAGCATGTCTCGCATGTCCTTTGCCGACTTCAACAGCGCCTAGAGAGGCGCGTTCTCGGCGCTGCAGACCCAAAAGCGATCGATGAGAAAGTCGGCTATTCGATCGCTTGCCAAGCGGAGGTCGAGGCCACAACGGCGGTTTTAAAGCTTCAGGACAAACTTCCCCACATACAGGCGCGGTCGCTTCTTGGCATCGTCGCCAAGCTCGAAATCATCGCTGGCGCAGATCGCGATATCGACGATCCAACAGACTTTCCCTGGCCGCATATTGCTTCGATCCTCGACGACTTGAAGAAAATCGCCGGCAGCCTACCGCTTGGGCGGCCTGAGCGATCCGTCGTTCAGGCGGACTGCAGGCAATATCAAGCGATCGCGGCCAACCTCGTCGGTCTGGAAAACCGGGCCGCCAACCTTCAATTGGGGTTCTCCGTGCACCCCTCCCGCGTCATTCAATCCCCAAATGAATGCCAAGTCATGTCAACTTCGGCCCATTCTTCTGATGCCTAGGGAGAATGGCACGTGGCTGCCATTTGGTCTTGAATAGTTCGTCTACCTTGCGGGAGTTTTCGGCTAGATCAGCATCCTCATGCCACTTCTCCACCAGCGGGAGGGCCGCATCGACAGGCGCTGATGTGCTGATGTCGTCCACGATGACGTACCATCGATCTCGCTTCGAATCGTACTTGTGTTTTTGGCCGATTGCCTCAGCGGCCAGCCATATTTTGTCGTTCAGAGTCCGGCAAACCAAGTAGGTAAGACCGCCTGTTTCTGTTAGAATCGAGAACGATTTCATCTCCTTGCCCGCCGCAACTTCTTCTCGGATTGCCAGCACGGTTTTAGATAAGTCCGTCAGCGAGCCATAGGAAAAATCGTAGAGGTCGATGACTACCGATGCCAGTTCGGGGGGTGCCGTCTTCAGGCTCTTGAACAATTCGGAGATAACCGGAATGTCCAACCGCTCAAGGATGCTAACTGGGCGAACCGTCTTCACCCCGACGTCCCGCGGCATCATAAAATCCTCGACGATTTCGGCAAAATCCTTCTCAAGATGCATGAAGTCATATTCAGGATCCATCGCCAGTTTGTATTTCAAATGATAGCCGAGAAAATTGTATTCACTATCCGAATGCATCTTATCAAAAACGTCCGAGCGGCACTTAAGGTAGTAAAGAAACTCGATGGGCGTTGGCAGCATGCGCGCCACACAATCGAGAACGCCTAGGTCCCAAATGACGGGCGCGATCCTGTCGCTTCTCTTCAGCATGATGTTTGAGAGAAACGTCGCAGCAGGAAAAGCGTCGCTCAATATGACGGCAGGGAACACCCGCACCGTTGGTGGGAACGTCAGTGCTTTGCCGTCTTTCGTTTTGCATTCCGCTCCGGCCTGGACTAGCTCGGCAAACTCGTAGGCTTGGCGGTATGGGGCTTGAATGGCGCCTTCGAAATCCTTGTTTAATGCCTCTTCATCACCCGCTCTTGCCGTTAACGTCACACGCTTGGATTTCGCCTGCACGACGATCACGAACTCGCCGTAAACTATGAGCGCGTCGGCTTCGCCGGCTGTCTTCTTTTTGCTTGGCTGGATCGTGACGTTCTCATACACATTCGCCGCGCCGAATACCGATCGAAAGAGGTCAGCAGCTGCTTTCTCCAGAAAGGCACCTCGATGCTTGGCTGCTATGTCGACATATGTCTTGTCGGCTATCATCCAATAGGTCGGGCTCTCGTAGACGCTCTCAGCCAGCCTGTATGCGTTTGGTGCATAGAGATGCTCCCCAATATCGATCAGCGGCGCAAGATTGGCTTGATTCACAACAAACGCAGACGTGAAGTTGGCATTTGCGTTTGTGACAGGGGTTGCGAACTTGGCCATGAAGGCCTTCGCCTTGCTGGCACCGAATTTCTTGATCAGCTCGGCTTTGGCGATCAAGAGGCTGTCCGTTAAATCTGCCTTGGTCGGAACCGTTCCATCCTCCTTCCTCGCGTTGATCGCTGACATCTGCCGCGATGTATGCTCCATGATGAACCGTGCAATTTCGACCATTGGACGCGCTGAAAGCCCAGCATTGCGGATCAGCCATTCAAAATCATCGCGATATCGGTCTCGGGCAAAACGCTCTAGCTGATGGAGAAAGAAGCTGTCAGCACCGTAATAAATGGCTTCCCGAGCCGCGGCGCCCAGAGCCCTTTCGATCTTTCCAGGATCACTGAAATCCGGCATCGAATCCAATGTGAGCCGGTCGTGGAATTCCCTGAGAAGTCTGTCAGCTTTGTCTGCAAAATCGATGTCAGTATTGACGATGGAGTAAGTGCAATCCGACGCGGACTGAACCATCAGCCCGAGCAAGAGCATGAACTCATTGCTGTTTAGCTTGGTGGTAGACCAGCGCTTTTCTGGATCGTCGGCAACTTTAGCTTCTCGCAAAGCAATAGCAACGATCCAGTCGCGATACATGATGGCGGAAATATCATGCAATGTCCCGGGGCTCTGCGCGAGAACACGCAAGTCGTCGAATATATTTTCGAGAGAACGCGCCTTTGGTCGCCCCGGGTTTCCCAATTCCATGTTTGTCATGTCGCGCCAATTCTTATGTGGGCTAGAGCTATTGGGCCAAAGAATCGACTCACTCACCACTTAACAACGAGGTCGTCGTCGTAGAGCACACTTGGCAACATACCCATCATCACATGGTCGGGCAGGATGCGAGTAGCCCGCTTCTTATGGACTTCGAACCCGGGGTATGCGTCCCCAATGACTTGCTTGAAGAACGTCTGCGCGCGAGGCTTCAGGCATTCCGTAATTTCCCACAGAAATGCGTGGACGGCTTCGTAATCGGACACGATCTCTTCGGGTCGATCAATCGCTTCGAGATGCTCGAAGAACCTTTCGACATGGTTTCCTGGCATATTGAAGAGCGGGCGTCTGCCGTCGAAATAGACCACCTCGATCTGCTCGCGGATAGGATCGACATTACCGTGCAATGCGAAATTTCTCTTATCGATGACTCGCATGAAATGCGTGCTCTTGTCGATATCGCGTGCAAAGCCATCGCAATGCTGGCTGAGCAGCGCGAGGCGATCGGGAATCTTAGCCCGGATGAAGGCCTGATAGGCTTCAGGGGCATTCCGGATTTCATCGCGGGTGAACATGAGGATCACCATATTGATGAAGGCCTCGGCCATAACCGGCATCAGAAGGTGAAGCTTTAGACAGTTCCCGAAGAGGTCGTTCGCACGTGTGGATACTCCTTGCATGGCTTTTTCCAAAGTTTTCAGCCGCGATTTGGCACCTGGCGATCTTTCTGGAAAAGCCGTCTTTGCCGGGGCGTCGATAATAGCTGCGTGCAAGTCGGCGCACAGGCCCGCGATACTGACAAACTTGTTCTGAAAGACGACGAATTTTTCCAGGCTCTGTAGTACGGCAGATTTCTGCGGACCGATCCTCGCATAGTCCGTTCTAATACCGACAATCAGGTCCCGCCACTGCTGGTGCGTGAGCGCCTCGCCGACCATGATATGAATCTCGCGCGACATGCCCAAGATATACACGTCGGTCTCGCCGGCCTTGAGGCTGTAGTCCCAGTGTATCCAGTTATCGCTGTCATCCTTGCGCAGAAAGTTTTGAAAACCGTTCGGTTCGCCAAAGCGAGCTTTCAGATAACAGTAGATATCCACCGGCCTAAGCCGTGACCTGACCGCGAGAATGGCGCCGCCTTTCTTCTTCTTAGGCTTCCTGTCGCGCGTAACCCATTCCACCACTTCCTGCCGGGTAGCTGCCCGCCATTCACTGATGTTGAGGCAAGCAGGCTCTTTGACAGCCTGCCTCTTCTTTCGATGGGATTTACGCACGATCGTCACAAATATTCAGCGTGTAACGTGTGTGTCGGAGTTCACCAGTTCTTGTCAGCGCACTCTTGGCAACCAGATCCTGCAGGTCCCTCGTCGCCGTAGCGCGCGACGCCTGGGTGATGGCGATGTAATTCTCGGCGCTAAGACCGCCCTTGAAGCCGTCGATACCTTCGCGGAACATTCGAGCGATGACTTTTTCCTGGCGCTCGTTGAACTGATCCCGATGGCGCTCGTAGAATTTGGCCTTGGCGACGGAGAATTCGACACGAGCAAGCGTTACGCGCTGCGCTTCGAGGATCGTGTCGGCGAAATATAGCAGCCAGTCGGTAATCGCGTTGCTTTTGTTGCTGGCTTCCAGCCGGTCGTAATAAGCCTTGCGATGACGTTCGATCGTATAGGCCAACGCGATGAGACTCGGCTCGCCCAGATTTTGCGCCATCGCCTTTTCGCAAAGCGCGCGTCCTATGCGGCCGTTGCCGTCTTCGAACGGATGGATGCTCTCGAAATAAAGATGCGCGATACCGGCGCGCGTCAGCGCGGGAAGCGGAGTCTTACCCTTGGGCGCGGTATCGTTGAACCAGATGGTAAAGGCGTCCATCTCGGCTTTCACGCGCGATGAGGGCGGCGCCTCGAAATGCACTTTGGGTTTGTCCAGCCGGTTAGAGACGATCTGCATGGCATCGGCGTGCTGGCGATAGTTGCCGATCGTCTCGATGCGTCGCTCTCCGGACATCACCATCTTGTGCCAGGCATAGAGCGTGCGATGCGAGAGCGGCTTGGCAAAATGCAGATACACGTCGGCCATCATTTCGGCGATGCCCCGCTCGGCGGGCGGTATGCGCCTATTCTCGCCTCCGAGCCCAAGCTGCTGCCGCAAGGATGATTGCAGGCTTTCCCGGTTGAGATACTCACCCTCGATCTCGGATGTCTTCAAGGCCTCTTCGCTGATTAGATCGATGCGGATCTGGTCGCGGTCATCGGGGCCGACATGGCGAAACACGCCCAGGAACTCGCCCGATCGCAATAGGAACTCGCTTTCCAGCGGGTCCAATGCCATCTTGTCGTAGGTAAAATGCGGCCAGTCGGCCTGCTCCCAATTCCATGCCATGAGCTATAGAGCGCCTTTCTATAACTCATGATATCGAAAAAGGTGAGCTATAGCAATCTGATCTATGCCTCAGCCAGCACCCGTTAGACAGTCTCCGGCCGCCCCCGCAGAAATTCGACATATTGACCGTGAAGAAACCACAGTCCCATGAGTAGAGTTGGGCCTTAGCCGGAGCCACAAGCTGCACCCGGCCGCGACCAGTGGTAAGTTGGCGCGGAATGGGCGTCTGACTCCACAGTGATCGGTCAAAGCCTAGCCCGAATACATGTCCGACTGCTTCCGTGGTGCTTCCGCGACGCACTTCCCGACCTCGTCTCGCGGGAAAAATACCTTGCTAACCAGCTGTTTTGACAGTATAAAAATGGCGCACCCGGCAGGATTCGAACCTGCGACCTCTGCCTTCGGAGG